>DASRYK010000054.1:0-5620 GCA_035687205.1 Methylocella sp.
CGACACTTTCCGGTCGACGCGCAAGACAGCTCCATTGATATAGATCCGCTCGCCAGCCCGCAAAGAAATATGCATGTAATAACCCTACCTGAGGCCATCTCGTATCATAGAGCAAACCTCGATTAAGGCATCAAAATTGCCTGAGTTGCCGCAACGGATTTGTCCTGCTTCCTTGATAATCCAAAGCCCCACAGAAATGAGTTCCGCGCGTAACACGCCGGGCAGGTCATTCCCGGGTTCCACGAGATCATGGATAAAGGCATTCCATAACGTGCTGACGAAATCGAGGGCTTCTATGGCTGCGCGCGATCGCGGCCCCTCGCATTTAGCGGTATCGAGAAGCTGAATGGCGTGTTCAAGAGCCATGCGCTCGCGAACACGGCATTCATTGAAATTTTCAGCAAGCTGCTCGGCATATGAATTCTGATACATCGAATCCGGCGTGGCTCCCAAGCTGTGTATAAAATTATAGGAACTCAACGAGGCTCAAATGCTGCAGCTGAGATGTGAGGGAATAGGAAATTTGAATCTGCGTCTGGAGGCTGGCAACTCTTGTCGCTGCTTCGTAGGGGTTGACGTTCTCAAGGTCGCCAATGTGCATTGATAGAATGTTTATCTGCAAGGACATGTCCGTGGCGGCCTTGTTAATCCTTGATTGAACGAGACCGGTGTTCGCTTGAACATCGATGAGGCTTGAAATCGCGGATTTAAGAAGGTTAGCGGCCTTCAGGGTAAGCGTCCGGTACGCATCAGCGTTGAGGGCATCAGTGCCAAGGCTTGCAACCATTGTGTAAGCCTCCGCGAGCCGTTGAAAAACGGGCAGATTTGCACTGACAGAAGCGGGTATGATCTCATGTTTCGAAATCCGGCTGGTCAGCATCTCACTTGATGCGGACGACCAGAGGGTTGTCCAGCTTAAATCGTCGAACAGGGAAGAAAATTGCGTATCGAGAAAGGTCTTCATGCCCTCGCCAGAGATATCCGCTACTAACTCGCTGTTCTGCATGAAGCCAAAAGCCGAAAGAAAGGCCGAGTCGATGGCCGCCTTATTCGCAGCTGCTGGGGCATAATAATCGGTGATGGGAGGAGCAGCGGTGTTCGTGCCGCCAAAAATGTGCTCACCCTGGACAGATGTATTTAGTGAACTGATAAGCTCTTTAAGATTGGTTTCTCCGAGTTTTTGTATCGTGCTAGCATTCAAAGGCGAGCCATCGCCTTGAAGAATGCCATCAAGGAGTTCTTGCGCCGATTCTTGTAAACGGCCTAATATGTTTGCGGTCGCCGCTAAGCGGGTGGAGACGGTTTGATTTGCCGTGATGATGGCTTGGAGGCGGGACGTCTCGCCTTGAAGGGAGAGCGAATCTCCGGCCCGCCCGGCGAGCGCCAGTCCGATGTCAGCGTGTTTCCCCGTAGCAAGCTCCTTTTCCGTTGAGGCGAGATCAGATTGCAGCCTCAAGACCGATTGGCGAAGCAGCGATGCAATGGACTGCGTTGAAATGTAAGCGCTCATGCGGAAGCACGCTCCAAGCTTGCGAGCAAAGTGGCAAACATGCCGTCAATCGTTGCAATGAGCTTAGCCGTTGCCGAATAAGACCGTTCGAGATCAAGCATCTTCGACATTTCAGTATCGAGATTGACGCCCGTTTCATTAGATAAAGCTGCGCTTGCTGTGCTGTGAAGAGCGTTTTGATAAGCCTGCTGCGAGGCAGTATTGGAACGCTGCGCTTGAAGCCAGCTGACAGACTGAGATGCATAGCCGCTCAGAGAGGCGTTTGTCCCGATTTCGCCAGCGGGGTGAAATGTTTGGGTCGAAGAGAGCTTCTCAAGCAGTTCGGATAGGCGCCCTTGATAGCCTGCATCTCCGGTTTGATTGTATGTATAGTTTGGGTTACCGCAAATTCCTCCATCTCGCAGCAGCAAGGGATTGCCCGACCGTTGCGGATCGGCGTTCGAGTTGATTTGAAGCTGCTGGGCCAGCCCTGTGGAGCTTGTGGGCAATGAATTCATGTCTGCGGCGGTGAAGAGGCCTGGAAGATTTGGGGCGGTCCCCAATTGATCGCTTTCAGCAAATGATTCAATCAGTGCACGGGCGATGCCATCAAGTTGAGCTTGGTAAACAGTGGCGAAGTGATCGCGCAATGCCGAAAGGCCAGCAAGCCTTCCGCTCTCACAAGGCATCGCCGCCAGGGGCCCAGTGACGGGGATTCCATCAACGATGACCGCCTCGCCAGCTGTTGCTGGCGTGTAAGTGCTCACTGGCTGGAAGGTCACGGCTCTTGCTGTGCCGCCTTGAAACAATGTAACGCCGCCGTCCGTATAAATTGTAATGCTGCCGTTAACACCGGTTGTTGCAGTGATTCCGATCTCCTGGGCGAGCTGGATCAGGATGTTGTCCCGGCGGTCTTGCGCATCCGTGACATCAGCGCCTGCCCCTATGCCGCTGACGATTTCCCGGGTTACCGTTTGCACCTGCGCTAGCAGCGCATTAATCTTTTGAACCGATGCGGCGATCTCCGAGTCGGCGTGCTGACGTAGCTCGCTGACAATCGTGCTTGCGCTGTTCAGCCCTTGCGTCAGCGACCGTGCTGCCTCAATAGCAGCGCTTGCAAGCGGCGGGTTGCTGGGAGACGATTCGTACAATTGCAGGGCATTCGTGAAATTGCTCAGCAGGGCGGCGGGTGAGGTATTCGTGCCAGCCTCTGTAGTACTCGAAATGTCGCCGATCGTCTGGTTCAGCATGTCGAGCCCGGACGCGACGGCCTCCTCCCTGGCCTTCGCAGAGGCAGCACGAAGGAGGTTATCGAACACAGCCAAATTTGTTGCCCGTGTGACAGTTAGAACTTGGCTGCCCGGCGCTGCAAGAACGTTGATGGTCTTCCGCGAAAAAAATGTTGTGCTGCTTGCGCCCGAGATGTTGCGCGAATGAACCGACGTTTCGGCCGTGACTGCGTTCAAGGAGGATTGGGCGATGCGCGCCGCGCTTGACAGGCTCATGGGGCAAAACTTCTTCGTCTAGGCGCGGATCATGTTGATGAGCGTGCCCAGCATGTCAGATCCGGTCTGAAAAACCTTGCTGTTGGATTCATAGCCCCGCTGGGCGACAATCATTTCGGTGAGCTGGCTTGCCAGATCGACGGTTGAGGTTTCAAGCTCGAAAGACTGGATGCTTCCCAAGCCGCCCGTTCCTGCATTGCCAACAATGAGATCGCCAGACTCCTCGCTGACTTGGAAAATGCCGCCGCTTAAGTTGTAAAGATTGTTAGGGCTTACGACATTGCCGAGCGGGATCTTGAAAGCAGGGATTGTATTGCCATTCCCGTAAACATAGGAAAGCGTGCCATCTGATCCGACCGTTACGCTTTGAACCTGGCTCGGCGCATTCCCATCCATGCTCGCGGCCGAGACCGCGAAGGATGAGGCAAGCTGTGTCATATTCGCGATATTCAGTGAAACCGTGTTGCCTCCGGGAACAGGAATGGACAGCGTTCCTGGCGTGGGGGAAAGAAGTTTTCCGTTCGTATCATCGAAACTGAGTGTCTGGCTGGTGAGCGGTGCTGAAGGTGACTCGTCATCGTAGATATCGGCCTGCCAGGTGTTTTCACCCGTCTTTGAGAAAATGATATCGAGCGTGACGGGATCGCCGAGATGGGTGTAGGCAATGATAGATGTCTTGCTCGTGTAATTCGTGAATGACGGCGAGCCCGTTAGGGCCGAGGCGTTCGAATCGAGGTTCGCGGTAAAGGTCCCAGCCGTGGAGGGAGCCGCAGCCAGGGCGGTCTTGTCGATTGTGACAGGCACGAGGCTTGAGAGCCCGCTTGATGCGCTGCCCGCGCCGGAAGCCAGGTTATAGCCCATAAGTGTGTAGCCCGCGCCATTGACGAGTGCGCCTAAGGCATCTGGAGTGAATGACCCGGCGCGGGTGAGGAAGACGTCTCCATTTGCATTTTGCACGACGAAAAAGCCGTTTCCATGGATCGCAAGGTCTGTCGCAGAAGCCGTTCGCATGAGATCGCCTTGCTGGCTGATGTTGTATCTCACCGATGTTCGCACGCCGCCTGCGCTATAGCCGATGGAATCTTCAAGCTGGGTGATGAGGTCGTGAAAAAGCGTTGAGGCCTGCTTGTAGCCAGTGGTGTTGGAATTGGCGATATTCTCCGAAACTGTCGCGAGAAGATTGGTCTGGGCCTTCATTCCGGATATGCTGGCATAAATCGCGCTAAAAAGACTCATGGACGATTCTCCGCATTGGCCGGAGCAATAGACATGGCCGGGCTTGCCGCAAGCTTGCGCCGATCCCTAGGATTGCAAAAGAATGCCCGCTGGCGGCCTGCAGCATGACGCACGAAAGACGCAAGGGGGCCGCTCAAGAGACGCAGTCTCGCAGCCGCTCCAAGGCCCTATTTGCCGCCGTGAGCCGGGGGGCCAGAGGGTTCCGGCGGCTCAGCTGCAGTGTCTTCCTCCGGATCCGGCCTTCCGCCTTGCCTTGGCCCATGGGCAAGCCGCACCACCATGCCGTGAAGGGTGCGCACATCCTGCTCGGTCAATTGCATGCGGTGGAAGATGTTGCGGAGGTTGCGCCGCATGACGGGCTGCTTATGCGCCGGACGGAAAAAGCCTGAGCGTTCAAGCTCGGATTCGAGATATCTGAAAAACGAAGCGACCATCCAGGCTGGAGCGGCGGGCGAGCGCTGAGGCATTGAAAAAGGCGCCTTGCCGCCGGTTTCCGCCCGCATCCATTCATAGCCGACGAGGAGCACGGCCTGGGCAAGGTTGAGGGAGCCATAGGCAGGATTCACCGGGAAAGTGATGATCGCATTGGCGAGCGCGACTTCGTCATTGTCGAGTCCCGTGCGCTCAGGCCCAAAGAGGACGCCATGTTTCTCCCCGAGCGGCGTCCGTCCGGCGCATAAGGGCATCGCTTCCGCAGGCGTGAACACGGGCTTGAGCTGGCCTCTTTCCCGGGCAGTGGTTGCCCAAATGAAGTTGAGGCTGAGGGTTGCCGCCTCGGCGGTTTCGAAAACCGTTGCGGAATCAATGAGATGCGCTGCTCCTGCGGCAGCAGCTCGTGCCTCGGCGCGCGCCTTGCCTTCTTGAGCCAGATTTTCCCGGGGAGCTACGAGCCTCAGGTCCGCCAGGCCGAAATTGGCCATAGCCCGCGCGCACATGCCGATATTGACCGCAAGCTGCGGCCGGACAAGAATGATGGCCGGGCCGCCGCAGCGGCTTTCTTTGCTCCGGTCCGTTCCGGCGCCAGTCATGTGCCGCGGTCTTCGAGGCTGAGCATGAGCCTGGATGTAAATGGAGCGGCGCGGCAGGGGAAAAAACTGGAAAGAAAATTGAATTTGCGTTCGGGGCGGCCTTGATTATAAGGAAAATTCACGGCGCGCGGCCCCTGGGCAGCGCGCTCTGATTTTTGGTCGCCGCCTTTTGCGCTATTCTTGCCCTTGATGAGTGCTTGAGTCGGAAGAGGCGCAAAGACCCCCCGGCACAAGCTTTGCGAGGGACGGCACGCCAAGGTTATGGTTAATCCTTTGGAATTTCTGCAGGAGGTCCGGGCCGAAGCCGCAAAGGTGACGTGGCCGACCCGCCGTGAGACCTTCATCACGACGGGGCTTGTCAT
>DASRYK010000055.1:0-2413 GCA_035687205.1 Methylocella sp.
TGAAAGCCGGCTTTGGCGGGCGGCTGCGGGGGGAAGCGTCTTCGCCTTGAGCCTGGGCATGGCGGGCCTTGTCACCGCAAGCGATGGCCTCATCAACCGCAAGCCCGCAATCCTCCCCGAGCTCCAAGCCTATGCCGCGGCGAAGAGCGAATGGGATTATCCTGGGAAGTGCGACGGCATGGGCCCGGATGGCAATGTGCGGCCATGCCAGCTCGGCGCCGCGGAAGGCAAGGGCGTGCTCGTGCTTGGCGATTCCTTCGCGATGCAGACCTACAGCCGCTTTGCGGAAAGCGTGAAGCTTAATCCTGATGTCCCGGTCACTTACCTAGCCTCATCGGCCTGCCCGCCGCTGATCGGCATCCGGATGGTCAATAACCGCTTCAACTGCAACGGCTTTGTGGAAAAGGCGCTGCAGTTCGCCGAGTCCCGCCACTTTGAGCGCATCATTCTTCTTTCGAATTGGTATGGTTATTTCCATCCTCAGGACCCCTGGATCTGCTTTCCCGAGGGGAGCCAATGCCTCATAGAGCGGGATCCCGAGGCCTATTTCCGGCGCGTCGATCACGCCTTTTCGCAGCTGCAAGCGAGGCTTTCCGGGCTTAAGAGCCGCGGCGCGCAGATTGTGATCATTGGCGCCACCCCCTCCGGCCAGCTGAACGTTCCCATCGAGCTTGCCAAGCGCAAGTTCTTGGGAATGGACACAAAGGATATGGAGTACATTGACCGGGCAGCCTATGAGGCCATTGCCGCCCCGATCAAAAGCAGGCTCATCGCGCTTGCGTCCTCGCTTGGCGCAAAATTTATTGATCCGCTGGATTTTCTCTGTGATGATGGCCGCTGCCCAACGATGGACAGCGCGGGGATGCCCTATTTCAAGGACGACTGCCATTACCGCGCGAGCGCGGTGAAAACGGCAAGGTTCCAATTCCTCGACGATGCCGCAGGGATCAGCAGCCGGGTCAGTTCTGAGCCTCAGCCTGGGAAGATCGTTCTCGGTGATTCTAATCCAAGATTTTGAAGGATGCGGGAGAAGAGAATTTCAGGGGCTTCGCTTTCCGGAATTTGTCGGACTCTGTGCAGGACGCGCGTTAAGCGGGCACACAAAATCGTCCTCAGACCGCTGACCGGAGACGGGGGATAGCACGGAAAGTGACAGTTTTCAGGATCGCGATTGCGGCGCTCGCGGCATCCATCTTTTTCGCTGCGAACGGGGCAAGCCCCAGCGCTGCCAGGGTGACCGGTGCTGCGCCGGGCATTGGGCCGCCGCTCCAGCCCCCCGCCTTTGCTGGCAAATTGCCAAGTCTTGGGTCCGCCCTGCCGTCATGGCCAAAACGCGATGCGCGAACCCTGCGGCTCGCCCATGCCATCATCGTGCGGACTTCTCCCGAACAGGGGGCCGTTGCGCCGGAAGCTCTCGGCAAGGTGGATGTCTGGTATAATGAAGGAATCCGGAACGACTTTGTCGCGCTCGCCGTGATCGACCAAACGGGAGTGCGCGTCGATAAGCGCGACGCTGCGATCGACAGCGCCGACCAGAGCCACGTCTCCACAAGCGTCGGGCCATTGGCACCGGGTCAATACACTGTGCGCTACCGCGCCGTTTCTGCCGACGGCCATATCGTAAGCGGCGCTTGGGGATTTGAAGTGCGCCAGCCATAGGAAAGCTCAGAAGCAAAGAAAACCGCTTGGGAGGAAGGAACGGCCGATGTCACGCCGGCTGAATTGGGTGCTTTTCGCAGCAATCGTTGTCTTAATCGGAATCAATACCCTGCTCTTTGTGGTTCTTCCGCGATGGCAGGCGGCTGGCTCCCGGAGCGGCCCGTCCTGCCTCAAGGTCAGTGATTTCTACTCTGTGCATCTCACCACCTATTTTCTCGCATCGAGCGGCGGCGCGGAGCCGGATGACTCCCGAAGGTATTACCGGCAGTATTGCGATGAGCTCCCCGGCCCGGGGAAGGCCATCTTCACAGTCGATCTTATGGAGCAGGACGCAAGAAATCTCCCGGTGGGGTTCACGCTCTCGCGGTATGAGCCTGACGGAAGCCTGAAGCTTGTGAAGGAGCTTCCCCCGAGCGTCCATCCGGGGGGCGTTATGACCTTGGAATCCCCGGTGCCGGAGCGCGGCAAGTATCTTTTAAAGCTCGCCTTCGGTGAAGCTATTGCCAAGGACGACTTTATCGAAATCCCTGTCCAGGTTGGCAAGTAAGGGCCTGAGCTCTGGACGGAGGAGGGGAGGCGCGTTGGGCATCCTCCGGCGAGCCGGTGCTGGAGAAACGCGGATGAATCTTCTGCCAAGGCGCAAGATTGCAGCAGCGCTTTTGTGGATTGCCGCGCTCGGGCTAGCGCCAGCCGCGCTCGGGCATGCGGCGGGCTATGGCTATCTCAAAGCGGTGTTTGAGGGGGATGCGCTTTC
>DASRYK010000056.1:0-2700 GCA_035687205.1 Methylocella sp.
GTGCCGGCCCGGCAGTGAATTTCTCCTTGCACCGCGCCGAGCAGAAATAATAGGCGGCACCGCCGTATTCCGCCTGCTGCCCTGCGCTAGCGGGATCAACTTCCATGCCGCAGACAGGATCTTTCACCTTTTGCGGAAGCCTGCCGCTGCCTGACTGGAACGTTTGCGGGTGAGCATCGTGATCGTGTTCATGCATAGCCACGCTCCGCAAGGGTGATGCCGGACCGCTCCCGGAAGCAAAGAGTGCCGCTGAAGGCGGTAATGCCGAAGGTCCAGCGCTTGAGCTTGAGACATGGGGCAGAATGCGTAAGAAGCAAGAGCGCTGGCGCCTTGCTAACGAATGGCTTTCTGCCGGTTGCGCCCGGCAGAGGGCAAAGCAGCAAGCGCCTCCGCGCCTGGCACATGGAACTCCTTTGGCCAGATCCAAAAGTTGCCTTCATATGCGAGCGCATCGGCAAGCTTCCGCCGGTAAGTTTGCTTTGGCACTTCAATAGCGCCGAGCGTGGCGAGATGAGGGGTGACAAATTGAGTATCGAGCAGGCGGAACCCGCCTTTTACCAATCGCGCAACAAGATGCACAAGGGCGACTTTCGAGGCATCCCTTTGCAAGTAAAACATGCTTTCGCCGAAAAAAGCGGCGCCAAGATGGACGCCGTAAAGCCCCCCCGCCAATGCGCCCTCCGCCCAGCACTCGACTGTATGGACATGTCCTAAATCGAAGAGCTCGCGGTAGAGCCTTTTGATCCTGCCGCTAATCCAAGTCTTTTCCCGCCCCTCGCGAGCGGCAGCGCATGCGTCAATCACCGCATCGAAGTCCCAATCAGCCCTGACCTCGAATCGGCCGGAGCGCACCGTCTTGGCGAGGCTTTTCGAAACGATGAGCCCGTCGAGCGGAATAATGCCCCGCTGCTCTGGATCAACCCAGAACAATGAACGGTCTGTGGCGCTTTCGGCCATCGGGAAAAGGCCGATGGAATAGGCGCGGAGCAAAATGTCCGCCGTTATCTCGAAATTATCCCTGGGGCGAGCCATGCTGCAAGACTGAGCGCCGCAGGCGGTGCCGTCAAGCGGGAATGACGCTTAGTTGCGCCGCTTCAGCCATGCGCTTCTCCTGCGCGGCCCTACAAGCGCTTGACAAAGGCGCGATCCAGGCTTCTTTCGCTGAAAGCGGCAATAGCTAAGCAATTAGGCTCTTCCCCCATGATGGTCTCCACAACGAATGAAATTGCCGGTTTCAAGATTGTGCGGCATCTTGGCATCGTGCGCGGTATCACGGTCCGCTCGCGAAGCGTAGTAGGAAATTTCGTAGGCGGCATCCAATCCATCTTTGGCGGCCAGATCAGCGCTTATGTCGAGCTCGCCGAAGCCGCCCGGCAGGAAGCCTTCGACCATATGTGCGCCCATGCGTCCCAAGGTGGCGCAAATGCAATCATTGGGATGCGATATGATGCGAACGACATTATGGATGGAATCACCGAAGTCCTCGCTTATGGCACAGCCGTGTGGGCCGAGCCTGTTTCAGCGTGACCCCCTCCCGCCCGCTTGCAGTGCCTGAGCTTTAGCCCGCGATGCTTTCCACGATCGTATTTTGCGAGGAGCGCGTGATTGCTCATAGCGGGCGCAACGTCGCTGAGGTTTTGGCGCGAACCCTCGCATCACTGGTAACCGCCAAAATTGAAGGCGTGCTCTGCGATGTCTGTATTGCAGGGCCGGCGGGGCAGGAAATCCATATGCTCGCCAATCATGCCGGATGCTCTCTGGCCGAGGCTGAGCAGGAGCGGGATTGGCTCTGGATTGCCCTGCAGGCGGCGCGCCGCCAGGATGTGTTCTTGCTCCGCTGCGGCTTTGCCCCTGAAGCGGGCTTTATCGAAGAAGCGCAGGGCTTATTGAAGGCGAATGCCAAAGTGAGCCAGGCAGCAAGCCTGCGTTCGGCGCCTTGCGGCTTTCTTGAGCGCGTGTTTCCTTCCTTATCGCCGGTTGCCGGCCTGATCGCCTCCCGTGATGATTTGCTGCGGGCATCCCCCTGCGGATTCCAGAAGCTTGCGCGGCGCCTTGCTCCGGGCACGACCCTGCGGACACATGCGCGCCAAATCTTCTGATTTGCACAAGTTACATTCCTGCAAATTCGGCCATCGCACGCCGGGTCAAGGGCTCAGTGCTCAACGCTTTACCCTCAGAGCGTCCAGCAGTGGTTTTCGGCGAAGGCGATTATATCCTTAAGGTCGTTCTCACGGTCCGGCCACCACAGAAGCCCAAATGTCCTGGAGAAGTCGAAATCAGCAACCTGAACCTGCTTTACAGCTGGCGTCGCAAACCGGGAGGGAACGAGCGCCACGCCCACGCCAGCTGCAACGAGTTCCATTGTTCTGTCGATTTGAGCGGTTCTGTAAGCCACGCGAATCCTGATGCCGCGCGAGGTGAGCTCGCTGCTCGCATCGGGAATCCTGTCACAGCCTGTCCGGACGATGAAAGGCTCATCATGAAGCTCAGAGAGCATTACGCTTTCCCGTTGAGCAAAACGATGATCCTGGGGAACGGCCAGGATAAAAGGCTCCTTGAAAAGAACCCGGCTTGGAAATCTTCCCGCATTGTCGTCAAGAATCGCGAAGACGGCATCAAGTTGCCGCTCAGAGAGCAAATCGATCAACTGATCGCTCGACACATCGGACATTTCAATCGCCAGATGCGAATTGATGCGCC
>DASRYK010000057.1:0-3888 GCA_035687205.1 Methylocella sp.
TCAATGGGGCAATATCGTCACCGGGATCGACCTCGGCCGGCGGATGGGCACGAGCCAGCTCTATGGGCTCACTTCGCCTCTGCTGACGACGGCGTCGGGAGCAAAAATGGGCAAGACAGCACAAGGCGCCATATGGCTCGACGAAAGAATGCTGCCCGTCTTCGAATACTGGCAGTATTGGCGCAATTGCGAGGACCAGGACATAGGGAGGTTCCTCCGGCTGTTCACTGAGCTTCCGCTCGACGAGATTGCAAGGCTTGAAGCCTTGGGGGGCTCCGAAATTAACGAAGCAAAAAAAGTCCTTGCCACCGAGGCAACAGCCTTGGTGCATGGCCGCGAGGCTGCCATGCGGGCTGCCGAAGCCGCAAGGCAGACTTTCGAGGAAGGCGCGCTGGCGGACAATTTGCCAAGCATCGAAATTTCCGCTGCCGAAATCGAGGCTGGCCTCGGCGTTCTCACAGCCTTCGTCAAGGCTGGCCTTGTGGCTTCAACCGGAGAGGCCCGCCGTCAAATCAAGGCAGGAGGCATCAGGATCAATGGCGAAGCCGTGACCGACGAGCGTATGATTATCGGGCCGGGCCAGCTTATGAATGGGGCGGTCAAACTCTCGCTAGGGCGCAAGCGCCATGTTCTTTTGAAGGTAGCGTAAGCCCGCCTCAACGCTGTGGGTGCATGGGATCGAAATCGACAACGCCAAAGATCTGGCGGAAGATTCCAGGCGTGATCGCTGAGAGGGGATTGATGCTGAGGGTCGGCGCGCTTGCCTGGCCAGTGATGCGGTAATTCACCCCGATCAGCCCTTCGTCTGTTGCGCCGCCGAGGATGAGGCCGACAACCGGAATCTGTGCAAACATATTGTTGAAGGCATAGATGGGAACGAAAGTCCCTTTCATGTCGACGCTGTCATGCACGAAATCGATCACGCCTTCAACGGTAAGCCCGATCGCCTGGCCTTGCATGGACCCCTCGCTCAGAACGAGCCTGCTCCCATCGCGCTGAAAACGCACCTGCAGTTTGTTGAAGGCTATGGCGCCGGTGTCAATTCTCCGCCCCCCGCCCGATGCGTCCTGGGGCGGAGCGCCTTCAATTACGAGCCGCCGCAATGCAGGCTCATCCCGCAAAACGAAGTCGCTTATCACAAGGACGCCTTTGAGCGTGTCCGTCCCTGCAATCATGCCGACGGCAAGCCGCCCGCGTTCCATATGCTTGTAAAGGTCCAGAAACGACAGCAGTGACCCGGCGTCCTCGGTCATAAGATTGATCTGTGGCGCCTGGCCGCCGCCTACAAGATTGCTTGAAATCGGCTGGCCGCCGAACGTCCCGGCAAAACTGAACTGACGGATCTGCCCTCCGCGCTTGGCAAAGCGCAGCTCGGCACCGGTGACGGACTGCTTATTATAGCCGCTCAAGATCGCGGACCGCACATCGAATTCGATGTCTTTTGAAGCCGTTGCGGGCGGCATCGAGTCAGAGGCGGCGGCGGGCGGCACGGCATCGCCGGGGGGGCTGAAAATGAGCGACCTCAGAAATGGCCTTGCATCAATCGTGCTACCGCGGACGGCGACTTTCACACTTTCCCCTGCTCCCGTGACGTCGACCTTCATATCGTCTCCAGGGGAGAGCTTCACCTGGGGAAATGTTGCTGCAACCAGCGAATAGCCGGGGCCTAGATCAACCCGTCCTCTCGCCTGAACAGGGCCTGCATCGACGACGATATGGTCGAGCGAGGCGGACGTATCATTCGTGACGAGAGTGAAAGTGATCTTCCCTGGGCGGCCTGCAGGTTTCGATATGCCCGGAACCTCAATTGCGGCACCGCTGAGGTCGATGTCGATTTTCGGGCTTGGCTTATCCCCAGTGCCAATGGGGGAGGAAATCTTCGCAGCAACAGGGCCGGTCAGTCCGGAAAGGGAGGCAAACCCAAGCTTCGCGCGCATCGCGTCATCGAAAACAATTCCGATCGAGGCTTCGGCCGGTTTTCCGGAACTCTTGTCGATAGCGATTGTCGCCGGGGCACCGAATATGTTTCCATGGCCCGTCGCTTTGAATCCTGCAGGATCCGCGCTCACCCAAAGGGTGCCCCCCTCGAGCTTTTGGTTTCCCAGGAGGTTTTCTGCGGAGAAATTAGCAACGGTTGCGTTGACGGTGACCGCCGCCCCGCTTGACGCATCGCCCGCTCCGAGGCTCATCTTGATCCCGAGTGTTCCCTCAGCCTGACCCTTCACGGAATCCGGATCAAGCGGCAAAATGGCGTAAGGCTTGAGGGCGTCATGCGCGAGGAGCGCACCGATAGCCTCAACACTTGCCGCGACCCGCGTCTCAATCTCAGCCGGAACCGGTGATAAATCTGTATCAGCAGCGCGGAAAGTGCCGTTTGATAAGGTGAGCAGCCGCCCATTTCCTGGATCGAGGGAGGCGCCTGTGACAGAAAATGCCGCGCTCTTGCCAGTCACATGGCCAGCCCCCTCAATCGCGCGAAGCGGCGGAACGCCAGGCAGAAATTCAAGCCCTCCGTCAGCGATCGCGAAATCGACGAGAACCTTTGAATCGGGCGGCGCCCGCCCAGCGCGCATCGCCAGCAGGTCTGCGCTGTCGAAGTCGATTTGCATGGTGCCCCGCGTCACCATGCCCTCCCTGGCGCGGGCCAGGAGCCATGATCTCACCCGCGCTCCGGCGAGAGATGGCCAAAGCCTCAGCGCAATGGCGACCGGAGTTGGCGAGATCGACGCGCCCAGCCGGACACGCGGGCCGTTAGACCAATCTATGACGCCGGCCGCCGCAAAGCCGCATTGGGGACCGCTGAAGGAAAGCCTCTCGATCCGGAAGCGTTTCTCAGACAGATAAAGCTGCGCCGTCAGGCCAGCATGATCGATCCGGATGGGTTTCTCGCCCGGACGGGACGGGCCTGTTTCATTTGCTTCGGAATTGGTCAGGGAAATCGTCCATGGATCACCCTCGAGCCTTGGCGTGGCCACTGAGCCTGCAAATGCATAATGCGTGGCTCCGGCTGTAAGCCGCAGGTAATCCACGGCGATCCGCCGCCCGGCGGTCTCCCAATGGAACCCGCCTGAGATTTTGTCGACCATCATCGGCTCATCGTCTGGATCGTCGAGACGTAGATAGCCCGAGCCAAATTCAAACTGGGCAGCTCCAAGCGAGATTGCCCCATCGCTGCTGAGCCGGAGGTCAAGACGGCCGGACAGCGGCATATCGAAGTCTGCGCCAATCGAGCGTGTTCCGGCTGCAAGCAGAATTTCGTCAAGGGAGAGGTTCGACACGGCAAGCATGATCCCGCGCTCAGAGCCGGGCACGCCGCTGGCTGCTCCCGAGGCTGACCAGCGCCCATTCGGCCCGTCTGCCGAAAGCTCAAAGCTCCTGCCGCCGGAGGTCTTCCCGAAATTCAGATCGACGCCGTTGAACGTCAAAGTTTGGCCAGCCGTCTCATCGGCAATGATAACCTTTCCGCGCCCGATTCCGATCCGGTCGATCGCCGCGGCAGGGTTTGCCGGATCGGTCAGGCTGTCGACGGCGCGGCGGATGAATGCAGCGAGCCGCTTGACGAGCACTGACCGCACAGGCTTGGCTCCGGAAGGCGGAGAGCCCTGCGCGCTTGCATCCGGCTGTTGCGTCAAAGACTGTGCGCCCAGAGCCGGAGCAACGGGCGGGATGAGGTCAACGCTCTCGCCTGCGCCGGGGAGCGGAAGGGCAAGCGAGCCATCGGCCCGCAACGTCAGATGAACCACAACATCGAAGATCTCGAGCCGTTTCGGCGTAACAGATCCGGCAAGAAGGGCGAGCGGATCGACCGACACCTCAGCCCGCGGCGCGGTCAGGATCGTCCGGCCAGAGGGCTCCTTGATCGACAATTGATGGATGGTCAATGCTGGC
>DASRYK010000058.1:0-26339 GCA_035687205.1 Methylocella sp.
CAATCAGAATGACTAGGCTTTCGCCGCCGCCTGCCGTTGTGTTTATGGCGCCGGTAGCTGATGAAGTCACAGTAGCCATCGTCCAGATCCTTTGCGAAATCAGACTTCAGAATCCGGTCGGCGCGCGCCACGACCGCGCCCCAAGCATGCCGACCGGCTCGCAAGCCAAATTCCAGCTTCCTCCCGCTGGACGATCGTGGCGCACCTCGTCGGCAACGAAGTGTTGTTAATCTATCATCCTATTGTCACGATGGAAAGAGGAAGCCTGCCCCAGGAAGATTTCCAGGTGGGCGCTGCAGCAAAGCCGCATAAAAAAGACGGCCCTCGAAAGGGCCGTCCCCGCGCGCCGCGCGGGGCGCGCTTCGCGAATATGCCTGATCAGCCGAAGCTCAGGCCGCCAAGCGTGAAGAGGACTAGAACGACCGCGACAAACCCGACGCCGACCGCGACCATTCCCGTCGTCCCATAGAGGCGGCCCGTGAAATAGCCAGCGGCGCCGAAAAGGATGATCAAAGCGATCAAAATGACAAGGCTTGCCCCGCTGCCCTCGCTTACGCCGATCGCAGCATCACCAGCCGAATAGACCGTAGCCATTGTTCGTCTCCCTCCTGAATAAATTGCCCCGGCATAAAGCGAGCCTGAAGAGGCCAGTCTTTTGCATGTTGCGGCCTGCCCTTTTTTCGCAGGAAAACTTAAAGGTTTCCCAAGGCGCGCCTCGCCATAGGCCGGGGATTCATAACCATAACAGCCGAGAATGAAACTCATGCGACATCATGCGCCCTGGACAGCGGCCTCTTCGAGCGGCGGCCAAAGCAGGGACGGAGCTTGGCCTCTGCTGTTACGCTGGCAAGTCGTTCGCTAATTGTTCTTGCCAACCTCCAAGATCCCGGTTAAGCTTTGCTGGACTTCTCACGCACAGCACGGAACTCGCTATGGTGGTCAGAGTAGCAACCGTTGCCTTTGAAGGCATCGAAGCGCGGCCGGTTGATGTGCAAGTGCAAATCGCCAATGGCAATGTCGTCTTCACCGTCGTGGGGCTCGGGGACAAAGCGGTTGCTGAATCGCGCGAGAGGGTCCGGGCCGCGCTCAATGCTTCGGGGCTTGCCATGCCGGCAAAGCGGGTCACCGTCAACCTTGCCCCTGCAGATCTTCCCAAGGAAGGAAGCCACTATGATCTGCCGATCGCCCTTGGGATCATGGCCGCGATAGGCGCCATTCCCGCGGATGCCCTTTCGAATTATACCGTTCTTGGCGAGCTCGCTCTCGACGGGACAATCACAGCCGTTGCGGGAGCGCTGCCTGCGGCGATTGCCGCCAATGCGCGCGGCCATGGTCTCATTTGCCCCCACGCGAGCGGGCCAGAGGCCGCCTGGGCGGGCGAAGACATCGATGTTCTTGCGCCCATTTCGCTGATCCAGCTCGCCAATCATTTCCGCGGCACCCAGGTCATGGCGAGGCCGCGCCCTGCCATCCAAGCGCAAACAGGGCCGCAACCCGATTTGCGCGACATCAAGGGGCAGGAAAGCGCCAAGCGCGCGCTCGAGATTGCCGCCGCCGGCGGCCATAATCTTCTGCTTAACGGCCCGCCCGGGGCCGGCAAGTCGATGCTTGCCGCGAGGCTTCCCTCGATTCTCCCCAGGCTCACCCCGCGCGAACTGCTCGAAGTGTCCTTGATCCACTCTATCGCGGGCGATCTCGCGGGCGGCGCGCTCACCGACCGGCGGCCTTTCCGGGCGCCGCATCATTCGGCATCTATGGCCGCGCTCACCGGCGGCGGCACGCGGGCCCGCCCTGGCGAGATTTCCCTCGCCCACCATGGAGTCCTGTTTTTGGACGAGCTGCCGGAATTCCAGCCGCAGGTCCTCGACAGCCTGCGCCAGCCGCTTGAGACTGGGGAGGTTTCGATTGCGCGCGCCAACCACAGAATTGTTTATCCCGCAAGGTTTCAGCTCATTGCCGCAATGAACCCGTGCCGCTGCGGCCATGCAAGCGAGCCCGGCTTCGTCTGCAGCCGCCAGCCGAATGCGCGCTGCATGGCCCAATACCAGGCGCGTCTCTCGGGGCCTCTGCTCGACCGCATCGATCTTCATGTCGAAATGCCCGCGGTGACGGCTTCCGATCTGATGCTCCCGCCGCCAGCCGAAGGATCAGCAGAGGCAGCAGAGCGTGTTGCCGCGGCGAGGGAGATCCAGACCGCGCGCTATGCCGCCCTCGGCCTGCTGGGGGTGGCGAGCAACGCCGCCGCGCCGCACAATGTCATTGAGACAGTGGCGCGGCCCGACGCCAAAGGCCTCACATTGGTTCAAGAGGCGTCAAGCCGGCTTCATCTCTCCGCCCGGGGCTTCCACCGGATCTTGAAACTTGCCCGCACCATCGCCGATCTTGATGGCTCAGGGGAGGTGAAAAGCGATCATCTTGCCGAGGCGCTCACCTACCGCATCGACACAACAGCCCTGCTGCGCGCCGCATAAGTTTGTCCCGCCGCTTGTTACGCAAGGCATGCCAGCGCAGCGCTGGAGATTTACGGGCGGCGCGAGCGGCGCCGCAAAGCCTCAAATTTCCGCAGAAGCCGTTCTGCAGCGGGAATATCTATAGCGAGAATGGCGAGCCCGAGCGGCAGCATCCAAAAGCCAACAATCGGCAGAAAGCCAGCAAGCCCCCCGAGAACAAGGAGAATGCCAGCGGGGATCCGGAAAAACCGCCACTTGGGCTCCATTAAGCGTGAGCGAGACTTTGCAGGAGCGTCCTTATCCGGGCCGGGCTCCGGCTCTGAAGCATGCGCGGGCGCCCCGTCTTTGGACAGGCTCTTCATCGGTTTGTTTTCCGCGCGATTCGCGGCTTTGCCCCCGCCTCTTGCCGGTTAGCCAAGACTGAGATCTTTGAAAAAATCATTGCCCTTGTCGTCGATGACGATGAAGGCAGGAAAGTCCTGGACCTCGATTTTCCAGACCGCCTCCATGCCAAGCTCGGGATATTCAATCACTTCGACCTTCTTGATGCAGTCCTGCGCGAGGCGCGCTGCTGCGCCGCCAATCGAGCCGAGGTAAAAGCCGCCGTATTTCGCGCAGGCTTCCCGCACCTGCGGCGCCCGGTTTCCTTTCGCGAGCATCACGAGCGAGCCGCCCGCTGCCTGGAATTGACCGACATAGGAGTCCATCCGCCCCGCGGTTGTCGGCCCGAAGGAGCCCGAAGGCATGCCTTCCGGCGTTTTCGCGGGACCAGCGTAATATATAGGGTGATTCTTGAAATAATCCGGCATCTCGCCGCCCGCCTCGAGCCGCTCCCTGATCTTCGCATGGGCGAGATCGCGCGCAACGATCATGGGCCCAGTGAGCGAGAGCCTCGTCTTGACCGGATAGCGCGAGAGCTCCGCCAGGATTTCATTCATGGGCCGGTTGAGATCGATCGCAGCCACGCGGCTGCCGAGAGCTTCCTCGCTGGCCTCGGGGAGATAGTGCGCTGGATCACGCTCAAGCTCCTCAAGGAAAACGCCTTCGCGTGTAATCTTGGCAAGCGCCTGCCGGTCGGCCGAGCAGGAGACGCCGATTCCAATGGGCAGCGAGGCGCCATGGCGGGGAAGCCTTATGACCCTGACATCATGACAGAAATATTTCCCCCCGAATTGCGCGCCAATGCCAAGGCTCTGCGTCAATTTGAAGATCTCCTCCTCAAGCCCAAGGTCGCGGAAGGCCTGGCCCTCCTCGCTTCCCGTCAGGGGCAAGCCATCAAGATAGCGCGCCGAAGCGAGCTTGACCGTTTTGAGGTTGAGCTCCGCCGAAGTGCCGCCGATCACGACCGCCAGATGATAGGGGGGGCAGGCCGCGGTCCCGAGGGTGAGGATTTTCTCCTTGAGGAAGGCAAGCATCTGGTCATGCGTCAGAAGCGAAGGCGTGCCCTGGTAGAGAAAAGTCTTGTTGGCTGAGCCTCCCCCCTTCGCGATAAAGAGAAACTTATAAGCCTCCTCGCCTTCCGCGTAAATTTCGATCTGGGCGGGGAGATTCGTCTTGGTGTTCTTCTCCTCGAATGTGGAGAGAGGCGCGAGCTGTGAGTAACGCAAATTGTGCTTGGCGTAAGCGTCCCTTAATCCTTCGGCAAGCGCGCTTTCATCTGCGCCTTCCGTGAAGACGAAGCGCCCTTTCTTGGCCATCACGATCGCTGTGCCGGTGTCCTGGCACATGGGCAGAACGCCGCCTGCGGCGATATTCGCGTTTTTTATAAGATCAAGCGCGACGAATTTGTCGTTTTCGCTGGCTTCGGGATCGCGGAGAATCTTTGCAAGCTGGGCGAGATGGGAGGGCCGGAGGTAATGGTTTATGTCCCGGAAGGCCTCCTCGGCGAGGAGGCGGAGCGCTTCGCGCTCGACGCATAAAAACGCATGCGGCCCGAATTTCTCGGCCCTGATGCCTTCCGTGGTAAGCTTCCGGTAAGGTGTCTCATCCTTTCCCAAGGAGAACAGCGGGCGGTAGCAAAACGTCATTTTGAAATCCTGGCGCGTGTGTGAACCTGGGCCGTTGACGGGTGTAAACGGCTGCGACACTTCTTCAAAGCCCCTTCCTGCAGAGTTCTGAGGGAGCCGCTGCATGGAATTTCCCTTCCCCGTGCTTCTGTGCGACATCGGCGGCACCCATATCCGCTTTGCGGCCGTCAAAGCGCCGGGCGCGCCGGTGGAGCCGGGGCCGCATCTCTTCACGAAAGATTACCCTGGCCTCGAAGCGGCCTCTGCGGAAGCCATGGCCGCCCAGGCGGTCAGGCCGCGCTCGCTGATCGCCTGCGCCGCTGGCCCTGTGGCCGGGCGCAGCGTCAAAATGACCAATGCGGACTGGACCATCGACGGGGCCAGGGCCGCCGCGGCAGCCGGGCTCGATCAGGGTCTTCTCCTCAACGATTTCGAAGCTCAGGCGCTGAGCCTTCCTTTCCTTGAGCCCGCATGGGTAAAAATGATCGGTGAGGCTGCAATGGAGGAGCCTGGGACGCAGCTCGTCATGGGGCTTGGCACGGGCCTTGGCGTCGCGGCTCTGGCCTGGACGGGAGAGAAATGGCTCGCCTTGCCAAGCGAAGCGGGGCACATGGATTTCGGCCCCCTCGGGGCCGGGGAGACTGCTCTTTGGCCTCATATCGAAAAGGATAAAGCGGGCCGGGTCTGCGCCGAGGCGATTCTTTCAGGGCCGGGGCTCATGCGGCTTCACCGCGCGCGCTGCGCCGCAGCAGGCAAGCCGCCCGGCGTGCCGGATGAGATAGCGCTCATCAAAGAGGCGCATGCCAAGCCGGAGGGGCCAGAGGCGGGAACGCTCAGGCTTTGCTGGCAGCTTGCGGCCCGATTCGCGGGCGATCTTGCCCTTGCCTTTCTGGCAAAAGGGGGAGTCACTTTGTCTGGCGGCGTCTTGCCGCGGATCACCGAATTCTGCGACCCCATTGCGTTCCGCGCGGCATTCGAGAACAAGCCGCCTTATGCTGGGCTTCTGCGCGGAATCGGCACGCGCCTCATCATCGCGGCGGATTCCGTTTTTGCAGGCATGGCCGCTTTAGCTGCTTCGCCTTGCCGTTTTTCCATCGATTACAGCGCGCGGGCCTGGCGCTAAGACCCGCGCCTCATCAAGCGCTGGAAAGCTTACTTCGGCGCCAGCACCATCACCATCTGGCGGCCTTCGATTGAAGGCTCGCTCTCGACTTTGGCGATTGCCCCGGTCTCCGACTTCACGCGCTCTAGAAGCTTAAGCCCAAGATCCTGATGCGCCATCTCGCGGCCCCGGAAGCGAAGCGTGACCTTAACCTTGTCACCCTCCTCGAAGAACCTCCGGACGGCTTTCATCTTGACGTCATAGTCGTGATCGTCGATCCCCGGGCGCAGCTTGATTTCCTTGACTTCGACAACCTTCTGCTTCTTGCGCGCCTCGGCCGACTTTTTCTGCTCGAGGAAGCGGAACTTGCCGTAATCGAGGATTTTGCACACCGGAGGATTGGCGGAAGGGACGATTTCCACAAGATCAAGCCCGGCCTCTTCGGCTGCCTGGAGGGCTTGGGCGAGATCGACGGCGCCGCGATTGCGGCCTTCGGCATCGATCAATTGGACTTCGCGTGCACGGATTTCACGATTAATGCGCAGCCCATCCTTCTGCGGGACGGGTGGCGCCTTCATGGGACGGCGAATGGCTTAATCTCCTTTCGTTGACAAACGAGCCCGGACGCGCGCGAATCGCAAAATGCGCGCGAGAGCGTGCCGGACCCGGGGGGAAAGATCGTTTGAAAGCGCCGCCAAGTCAATGAAGAGATAAGGTCAATGAAGTGATAAGGTCACCGTTGTCGAAAAGTCAGCGCCCCGGCGCCAGAGGGAGCAGAGTCCGGGCGGGCGCTATGCTGCGTGCCCAGCTCGCGCTCTCTCAGAGCAGCGGCATAGGCCTCCAGCGTATCCGCGCACATCCCTTCCGAGGAAAAGAAGTTCTGCGCATGTCTTGCAGCCCGCGCCGAAAGCCTCTCCGCAGCGGCTGCGCCAAGGCTTAACACTTTGGCGAGCGATAGCGCCAAAGCTGGCGCATCGCCCGGCGGAAAGAGAAAACCCGTGCGCGCGTTCTCGTCCACATCAGGCGGCGCGAGAAGAAGCTCCGGGGCGGCGCCCTCTCTTGCCGCAATGGCCGGCGTTCCCATGGCTTGCGCCTGAATGGCCGCCGCGCCGCTCGCCAGAGCCTCTCCCGCGGGCAGGACCACCGCCGATGCCGCAAGCAATGCAGCGGGCATGTCCGTAGCTTGGCCGCATCGCACGATAGCCTGCAGCCCTTCCCTGGCAAGCGCGCGTTCGAAGCCGCGGCCGCCCCCATTTCCCTCAAAGATGAATTTTACGCCGGATAGCCCGCTGCGCATCAAGAGTCCAGCCGCCCTCACGGTGAGCTCATGACCGCTTCCAGGCTTTGGCTGGAAAGGCACGAAAATGATCCGCTCATGCGGCGCAACATTCCAGGCTTCGCGGATGGCCTGAACCCGGCTCGGAGACACCGCCCCAGGAGAAAAAAAGCGGCAATCGACTCCCGGATGGACGATTCGGATGTTTCTTGCTGAAGGATTGCATTTCGCGGCGACGTTTGCCGCGTAGCGGGACGTTGCGAGCACCAAATCGCCGCGCGCGAGAACCGAATTGTAGCGCAAAGCAACCGGATTCGCGCTGCGGCCGCTTGATGTAAAGCTTGTGACGAGAGGTGTTCTCGTGAGCCTTGTTGCGCCGAGCGCCACCCATGCGGCAGCGCGCGAGCGCACATGGACAATATCGGCCCTTTCGGCCGCGATGATCTGCGCGAGGCGCCGGATGTTCAGCGCCATCGCAAGCGGATTCTTGGCCTGCGCCGGAAAGGGGATGAAAATTCCGCCCTTGGCCTGCAACTCGCTCTTGAGCGGCCCCCCCGCGCAGGCGACAAGCGGGCGTGCGCCAGCCGCAGCGAGCGCTGCGGCAATATCGAGAGCCGCCTGCGCCGGGGCGCTCGAGTCAAGACTCGAGACGATTTGCAAGACAGTCGCGCCCGCCAGGGGGTGCAAAGCCCTTTGCCGGAATGATAGGCTGAAATTTGGCTGCATTGGAGAAACGGCGCTCACCGAGCGGAGCCCAAGGCTAAACCAGGAAAATTTTAGAAATCGTGAAGACGCATGACGCAAGGTTGCGCCACAGGAGAAGGAGAAAAAGAAAGCATCGCCGTCCAATTCCTCACAGTGGGAGAGGGGCCGTTTGCCCGCCGCATAGCTTACCTGCGCCGCGCCGCCCGGAAAGGCTCAGCGCTGCCGGAGCTCCTTTGGCTTGGCGGGTTCCGGTCCAGCATGCGCGGCACAAAGGCGGAATACCTCGACAGCTGCGCGGCGCGGCCGGGCCGGGCCTTCCTCCGCTTCGACTATTCGGGGCATGGACTCTCGGAAGGACGCTTCGAGGATGCAACAATTGGCATGTGGCTCGAAGAGGCGCTCGCGGTCATCCGGAGTCTGACCGAAGGCCCGCTCATCATCGCTGGATCGTCATTGGGCGGCTGGCTCGCCCTGCTCGCCGCAAGGGCCTTGCATGCAAGCGGCGAAGCGGAAAGGCTCAAGGGCTTGGTGCTCATTGCCCCGGCCACGGATTTCACCGAAGCGCTGCTCTATAAGAATATGCCTCCCGCGGCGCGCGCGGAGCTTTTGGAAAAAGGCGCCTGGCTCTGCGCCTCTCCTTCTTCGTCAGAGCCTTACGCCATCACGCGGCGGCTGATCGAGGAAGGCCGCAGCCATCTCCTCCTTGGAGGCGAAATCCGCGCTTATTGCCCGGTCCATATCCTGCAAGGCATGCAGGATGAAACCGTCCCCTGGCGTCATGCGCTTCTGCTGGTTGAGCACTTGGCCTTGGATCCGGTCAGCCTGACCCTCATCAAGGAAGGCGATCACCGCCTCTCCCGCGCAGAGGATCTCGCGCGGATCGCGGGGGCCATCGAGGATTTGGGCTAGGATTTCAGGTTTCTAATCCAGCCTCGCTTTGGCTGGAGAGCCTCAGCAGCAAGGGCGTGTCATTTCGCCAAAATGCGCGCAAGCGATATTTGTGCTCCGGGGATCATGAGCGTCAAGAAAACCTATGACGCCAATGATCCATTTGAGCACACCGGCCTTCGCTTTGGCGATGCCGGTTTGGAGCTCTGCGGCAAAGGCCGCTAAATCAGCCTTGGCGGCCAGAAAAAAGTTCACAAGGGACTGTGACGGCAGGCATGCGAAAGGCCCGCACACACTGATTCGAGCCGCGCAGCGGACAATCTTATTGGGCAATCTTACGTGACAAAGGGCATGCTTGCGTCTGAGAGGTTGTAAGGCTTTTTGCCACAACCGGACAAAAAGTTTTCACGTGAAACATTTTGGCGCGGTTTAAGCCGCAATCGCGAGCAATCCGCGCCTCGCCGAGAGGAAGGACGCGGCGGCAGGCGTCATGGCGCAAGCAGCCTGCCCCGCGCGTTTGAGGCAGCGCTGCCCGCCCGCTATGATCGCTGGCAGCCCGCGGCGCTGAGGCAGCGGCGCTGCGAGTGAGAGGAAGCCTCGACGAAGTGAGCGACACCCGCGCCCTTGAACCGCCTGCCATCGCCTGCCGCGGCCTATGCCGGACCTATGACCTCGGAGGCCAGAAGCTCCAAGCGCTGCGCCATGTGAGCTTTGAAGTGCCCCGCGGCGAATTCCTCGCCATCATGGGCGCCTCGGGCTCGGGGAAATCGACGCTCGCCAATTTACTGGGCGCGCTCGACAAGCCGACCGCAGGGGAGCTTTTCATCGGCGGCCAGGCGGCCGCAGAGATGCGCGACGATGCTCTTGCGCGGCTGCGCAACGAGGAAATTGGAATCGTCTTTCAGCAGTTCAATCTCCTGCCGCGGATGACGGCCCTCGAAAATGTCATGCTGCCTTTGCATTATGCGCGCCGCCCCGTTCCGGACAAAGCCGTGCGCGCCCGCGCGCGGCTCGAGGAGGTGGGCCTTGGCCACCGGCTCGATCACAAGCCCGCGCAGCTCTCGGGCGGCCAGCAGCAGCGGGTCGCGATCGCCCGCGCGCTCATCAACAATCCAAGCATCATCCTCGCCGACGAGCCGACCGGTGCACTCGACACGCAGACGTCCTATGAGATCATGGGGCTTTTCTCGCGCCTCCATGCCCGGGGGCTCACCATCATTGTGATCACGCATGAGCCGGATATTGCGGATTATGCCGAGCGGGTGCTTCGGTTCCGTGACGGTGAGATCATCGCCGACATCCGCCAGGAGCCGCGCCCGGCGCGGATGGCGGGGGCGGAAACTTAAGCAACTTAAGGCTGTGGCGGGCGAACAGCTTTCCTGCAGAGCGCCTAGCGACTCAGTGCGCCTCTGGCTATTCTTTGGCAATGCAACGCCCTGCTCTGAACAATGCGCCCCGCGCCTCCGGAATCGCCTTTATTGATGTCACCCATGCCGGGGAAACCTACCGGATCAATTTGCGCCGGCTTTCTTCGGCGCGCCGCTTTACGCTGAGGGTGCGGGCGGCAGCCCAGGACGTCGTGTTGACTATGCCAGCGCGCGGCAGCCTCGCCGAGGCTAAGGCCTTCGCGGCGCGGCATGCGGCATGGATTGGCGCAAGGCTCCGGCGCCTGCCGCAGAAAATCCCCTTCAGGGCCGGCGAGCTCGTGCCGCTGCGCGGCGTCATGCACCAAATCGTTCACCGCCCCGGCCAGCGCGGCGGCGTCTGGATCGAAGAGGCCCGTCCCGGGCCAGAACCGGCCCCGCTCCTTTGCGTCGGCGCCGGCGCCCCTTTCGTCGCAAGGCGCGTGCGCGACTATCTCATGCTCGAAGCCCGGCGTGACATCGCGGCGGCGGTCAAGGCCCATAGCGCGAGGCTCGGCGCCGCTCCGCGCAAGATCGTATTAAGGGACACGGTGAGCCGGTGGGGGTCATGCTCCTCGGCGGGGATACTTAATTTTTCCTGGCGCCTCATCATGGCGCCCCCCTTTGTGCTCGACTACCTCGCGGCGCATGAGACGGCGCATCTCCTGCATATGAATCACTCCGCCGCTTTCTGGGCCGCGGTCGCCCGCGTGACGCAGGAAACCGGGCGCGCCGAAGCCTGGCTCAAGGCGCATGGGCCAAGCCTTCTGCGCTTTGGATCGGACCCTGAAGAATGAGACAGATTTTGGCGCGGGCTAAGTGGCTGGCGCAGGCGTGGCAGCGCCCGCTTCCTCGAGCCGCTTGCGGTAGAGCGCTGCGAAATCGATCGGATCGATATAGAGCGGCGGAAAACCGCCCCCGCGCACGGCATCGGCAATGATCTGCCGGGCAAAGGGGAACAACAGCCGCGGGCATTCGATCATGACGATGGGATGTATGTCATTCGGAGGAATATTCCGCAGGCGGAAGAGACCCGCATAGTCGAGCTCGAACTTGAAAAGAAGGTCTGACCCCTCGCCAGCCGACCCTTCCAATAGTACATTCACCTCGTAATCGGTCTCCGCAAGCTGCCGCGCATTGACATTGACCTGAATCGCAATGTTCGGCGGTTTCTGCTGCGGCCCGAGCGAGCGCGGCGCATGCGGATTCTCGAACGAGAAATCCTTGGTGTACTGCACCATCACATTGAGCGAAGGCGCCGTGTCCGCCTGAGCGGCGCCGCCGTTCCCTAGTCCGTCAGCCATCAGAGGGGTCTCGCGCTTGGGGCAAAAGAAATGAGCAGGATCGAACTCCTATTGGTCGCGGTTATGGGCACTGCTTTGATTGTCGTGATACATCTCATCAAGTGGAGCAGCCAGTGACCTTCCGCGCCAGACGTTAAAGCCGCCTCTCTATAGGGGGAGGCTGGATCTCCCGTCCTCGGCAGCGGGTAGCACGGATGCCTCCTCCCGGCAAGCGCGGGGGGAGAGCGTTATGCGCCTTTGCGCTGAAAGGATCTCGAGCCGCATGGGACCGGATGAGCAAGACTGAATCCCGCGCAGGAGCGCATGCTCTCGCCCCAGCGGCCCGCCCCCGTCTTTATCTAATTGCGCCGCTCCTGGGCGGATCCTCTGTTCCGCCCCCCTTGGAGGAGGCGGCCAAAGCCTGTGATCTAGCTTGTGTGCTTCTGCAAACACCAGGGGAAGGCCGCGATGCAGCCGCCGCCTTGCGCGCCATCATCCCGTCGCTGCAAAAGCGCGGCATTGCCTGCCTCGTTGCAAACGATCCCGGGCTTGCCATCGAAACTGGGGCCGACGGCGTCCATATGGAAGGCTCGCCGGATGAGCTTGCGGCAGCCCTGCGCGCCTTGAAGCCTGGACGAATCGTGGGCGCGGGAGGCATTCGCACAAGGCACGCGGCGATGGAAGCGGGAGAGGCCGGGGCCGATTATGTGATGCTCGGCAGCGAAACCAGGCCGCTTGAAGAGACCGCAGCGCTTGTCTCCTGGTGGGCGGAGCTTTTCAATGTCCCTTGCGTTGCCTATGCGGCGAACCTTCAAGCGGCCAAGAGGCTTGCGGCGGCCGGCGCCGATTTCATTGCGCTTGGCAAAGCCTATTTCGGTGATCCACAGAGCGCGATCGAGGCTTGGCGGCGCCTTTCCCAGGCGCCTGAATGATCGCCGCGCTGAGCGGGAGGTGACGCAAATGCCGGAGGATGCCCCGCCGGGCGAAGCCAACGCCTTTGCCGCAGCGCTGGCTGCGGTTGAGCCGGTCTTTGCGGCCCAGCGCAAGACTGCCATCGCGCTGCGGACCTCGGCCGCCCACATCCGGATCGAAAAATTGAAGCGGCTCGAGGCGGCGGTTCTCGCAAATCAGGACGGCATCTGCCGCGCCTTGGCGGAAGACCTCGGCAAGCCCGAAGCCGAATCCCAACTCACCGAGATCTTCAAAGTGATCTCCGGAATCCGCCATGCCCGCCGCCATCTCAGATCCTGGATGAGGCCGGAATGGGCGCCGCCCACCAAGGCGCTTTTGGGGACATCGGCGCGGATCCGCCGCGAGCCGCGCGGAGTCTCGCTCATCATCGCGCCCTGGAACTATCCCATCGCAATCTTGCTTGAGCCTTTGACGTCGGCGATTGCTGCGGGCTGCCCGGCGATCCTTAAGCCTTCCGAAATCAGCCAGGCTTGCAGCGCGGTGCTGGCGCGGCTCATCCGCAGGACCTTCCCGCCCGAGGAAATCGCCGTCTTTGAAGGGGGCGCGGCGGTCTCGCGCGCGCTGCTCGAAATGCCTTTCGATCATATCTTCTTCACCGGCAGCCCAGAAACTGGAAAGCTTGTGATGGCGGCGGCAGCCAAGCATCTCGCCTCAGTCACGCTCGAGCTCGGAGGCAAATCTCCGGTCATCATCGATGAAAGCGCGGATATCATTAAGGCGGCGCGCAGCATCGCCTGGGCCAAATTCACCAATTGCGGCCAAACCTGCATCGCGCCCGATTACGCCTATGTTCACGAGAGCCGCCTGGCGGAGTTTCTCGCCGCCATGAAAGATTTTATCGCGCAAATGTATGGCGATCCTGCGCGAAGCCCGGATTACTGCCGGATCGTCAACGAGCGCCATTTCGCGCGGATCGCGCGGCTCATCGGCGATGCCGTTGCGCGGGGCGCGACCGTGGTTGCGGGCGGCATATGCAACGAGGCGCAAAAATACATCGCCCCCACCGTATTGACCGGCGTGGACGCGAACGCCGCGGTCATGCAGGAGGAGATCTTCGGGCCGGTTTTGCCGGTTTTTCCTTTCAGCGATCCGGCCGGAGCGATTGCAGAGATCAACGCGCGGCCAAAGCCTCTCGCGCTTTACATCTATGCGAAGGACCGCGCATGCATCCGCCGCGTTCTTGAGGAAACCTCGGCGGGCGGAACATGCATCAATGCGGCCAACCTCCATTATGCGCACGACAATCTGCCGTTCGGCGGGATCGGCCAATCGGGGGTTGGCGCTTACCATGGCTACTACGGCTTCTGCGCCTTCTCGCATGAGCGCGCAGTGCTCGAGGACAAGTTCAGCATCGCCCCGTTCTTGTTCCCGCCCTACACCGGGCGGGTCAAGCGGATGATCGATTGGACTGTGCGGTTTTTCACGTGATGGCGAGTTGAGGCACTCACCCCAGCAAATCGATCAGTGCCGGGATCAGCGGCGCATCGGCGGGAGGCATGGGATAATCGCGCAGCTCCTTCGGCCGCACCCATTTCACCGCCTGATGCTCATGCGGCTGAACAAAGCCCATCCAGCGGCGGCAGACGTAAAGCGGCATCAGCAAATGAAAGTCAGGATAGGCGAAGCTTGCGAAGGTGAGCGGCGCGAGGCATGCCTCCTCGACCGTAATCCCCAGCTCCTCGCGCAGCTCGCGGATCAAGGCCGCCTCGGGCCGCTCGCCCGCCTCAACCTTGCCGCCCGGAAATTCCCAGAGCCCCGCGAGCATCTTGCCTTCAGGCCTCTGGGCGATGAGCACCCGGAAATCGGCGTCGATGAGAGCAACGGCTGCGACGAGAAGAAGTTTCACGCCTGCGGCCCGCTGTCTGAGGATCGGGGTTCGCTCTCTGCCACGTCACACATCGCCATTCATCTCACGGCTGGCAATACCGGCGGGGAGGAGTCGATCCTGTCAAGGAAGCGAGCCCCTTCGAGACGCCCGCTTCGCGGGCTCCTCAGGAGAAGGGCTCGCGCCGGCGAGGCCGGTGATTCGCATCCTTGACTGGACAGGTCCGCATGCCACCATTGCCGCCATGAGATGAATGGCAAGTCCTGACGGTAGCAAGTCAGCAAAACGCAACTCTCGCCTCATGACCGGTAGTCGCCGTTGATCGCGACATAGTCCTTGGTCAGGTCGCAGGTCCAGACCGTCGCCTCCCCTTTGCCCAGAGCGAGGTCCACGCGGATCTTGATTTCCGGCGCGCGCATGAGCGTGGAGACTTCCACCTCGTTATAGGCGGGATCGCGCTGGCCTTTATGAGCGACGCGCACATCGTTGAACCAGATCGAGAGCTTGTCGCGCTCGGCCCGTTCGCCCGCCTTGCCAACCGCCATCACGACCCGGCCCCAATTGGCATCCTCGCCCGCGATCGCGGTTTTTACGAGAGGCGAGTTGGCAATCGAAAAAGCGATCTTCTTGGCGGAGCGGGCGGAGACCGCGCCTGTGACTTGCACCTCGACGAATTTGCGCGCGCCTTCGCCATCCTTCACGACCTGCTGGGCAAGATCGAGAAGAAGGCTGTTAAGCGCGGCTTTGAAAGGTGCCAGGCGCCGGTCATTGGCGGCAGAAATTTTTGGCGCGCCGCGCCTTGCCGCAGCTCCCGTCGCAAAAAGAAGCAAAGTGTCGGAGGTCGAAGTGTCGCCGTCAACGGTGATCGCGTTGAAAGTGCCCTCAACGCTTTTTGCGAGCATGGGCTGCAGCGCGGCGGCAGCGATGGGCGCATCGGTGAAGACGAAGGCGAGCATGGTGGCCATATCCGGCGCGATCATGCCCGCGCCCTTGGCCATGCCCGATAGCAAAACCTCAACGCCGCCGAGCGTGGCGCGGGCCGTTGCGACCTTGGGATAGGTGTCGGTCGTCATGATCGCCTTTGCGGCTTCCAAGAGGCCATCGGGGACGGCGCGCGCAGCGATTTCTTCCAGCACGCCCTCGAATTTCGACGCATCGAGCGGCTCGCCGATGACCCCTGTCGAAGCGAGGAAAATTTCCGCCAGCGGCGCGCCCACGGCCTTTGCGGCCAGCGCGGCAGTGCATTTGGCCGCCTCCGCCCCTGTCCGCCCGGTGAAAGCATTCGCATTGCCGGAATTGACGACAAGCGCGCGCGCCTTGCCGCCCCTGAGCCTGGCGCGGCACCATTCGACCGGGGCCGAAGCGCATTTTGATGTGGTGAAGACTCCCGCAACCTGCGTGCCCTTGCCGAAAATGGCAAGCATGATGTCGGTGCGGTCTTTGTAGCGGATTCCTGCGGCGCCCGCCGCAAAGCGCACCCCCTCGATTTCCGGAAGGTCCGGAAAGGATTTTGGCGCGAGCGGCGAGACGGCGGGCATGCGGGCCTGTCCTTGGGCGGGCCGTCCGCTGCCGCGGGTTTACGCGGCAGCAGGCAGCGCCTTCCCTCTGCCGCCGCGGCAGCCGGAGTTTCCAGCGGAGCGCCGCGGCGGGCTAGTGGGCTGAGCGGGTGCGCTCTCCCCCGCTATTTACCCTGCCCCGGCGCTTGGCCGCCTGCAGGCTTGCCGTCCTTTCCGGCCTCCGGCGGCGGCTCCATCCTCTCGATCTTGGCATTCTTGCGCAGATCGGCCACGAGCTGGCTCTGCGCCTTTTGCACCACATAGCGCTGGACCTGATCCTTCACCTGGTCGAAGGGCGGGAAGGTCTTCTGGCGCTTGTCCAGCACCTCAATGATATGCCAGCCGAAAGGGCTTTTGACGGGATCGGACATCTGCCCCACTTCGAGCTTGAAAGCGGCATCGGCGAATTCGGGGACCATGCGGTCCTTGGTGAACCAGCCGAGATCGCCGCCCTCCGCGCCGGGGTCTTTCGAAACATCCTTGGCGATGGCGGCAAAGTCCTCGCCGGCTTTGATCCGCTTATAGGCGGCTTCGGCTTCCTCCTTGCTGCCGACAAGGATGTGCCTCGCATGGATCTCGGTCTCCGGCTTCTGCGCCTTCGCGGCCTCGTCATAGGCTGCCTTGACCGCCGCATCGGTCGCCGCTGTCTTTGCGACTTGCTCGAGAACCGTCTCCATCAGGAGCTTCTCGCGGCAAAAGGCGACCCGCTTGGCGAAATCCGGGGTCTGGTCGGCTTTCTCGGCAATTGCTTTTTGAGCGACGAGCTCGCCATCGATCAGAAAATCGAGCAGATAGGCATCGCGCGCCTTGCCTTCGAGGTGCGGCGGCAGGCTGCCGCGGAGGTCCTCAGCGGCAACCTTCACATCCTCATCGGTGATCTGCTTGCCATTGACAACGGCAAGCACCTTGGCAGCGGCGGGCATGGCGGGCAGTGCCGCAACCGGAAAGACGGCAAGCGCCCAGGCAAGGCCGGCGGCTTTGGGAGGCAGGGTTTTTGTCAAGAACATAAGACAGAGCTCCAGAAAAAATCGCAACACTCGTGGCGCGAACTTCGCGGCCTCCTCCCCGGAGAGCGCGTTGGCCGCGCGACCATGCACGCTCCGGCGGATTTGACAAGCCCCGGCCCCAATCTTATGTCTCGGAGAGCCTCCGCAGGCGGCAGTTGCGGCTTTGCCGGCACCTCGTTCCAGCCTCTTTGCAGGCCTTGCGCCTTTTGCGCTGCAGCATAAGCTTTTCTTGCAGGGATGCCGTTTTTATCCTCTTGCCCAGGCCATTGCCGGAGTGCTCAGGCCAACGGAATTTCTCGCCATGGAGGCGAGTCTTTGATGCTGGCAAAATCTCGGAATGCTAATGAGCCGCGGCGCGGCAGCGTCCGGCCGGAGCTGGCCGGAACGCAGACCAGCAAAGCCCGCGGCTGGGACCGCCCCAGCCGCTCTCCAGAAAGGTCGAATTGAGATGTTGGGCTCCCTTGCGAAAAAGATTTTCGGGTCGGCGAACGACCGGCGGCTCAAAGGGTATAAGCCGAAGGTTGCCGCGATCAACGCGCTTGAGCCCGAAATGCGCAAGCTTTCGGACTCGGAGCTTGCCGGGAGGACCCAGAAATTCCGGGCCGATGTTGCGGCGGGCCGCTCGCTTGAGGACCTTTTGGTGCCTGCTTTCGCAACCGTCCGGGAAGCCGCGCGCCGCACGCTGGGGCAGCGCCATTTCGACGTCCAGCTCATCGGCGGCATGGTGCTGCATGAGGGCGCGATCGCGGAGATGCGCACAGGCGAAGGCAAGACGCTTGTTGCCACGCTTGCCTGCTATCTGAACGCCCTTGCCGGAAAAGGCGTGCATGTCGTCACCGTCAACGACTACCTTGCCCGCCGCGACGCCGAATGGATGGGCTGTATCTACCATTTCCTGGGGCTCACAACCGGCGTCATCGTGCATGGCCTCGACGACAGCGAGCGCCGGAGCGCCTATGCCGCGGATATCACTTACGGCACCAACAATGAGTTCGGCTTCGACTATCTGCGCGACAATATGAAGTATGATCTCGCGCAGATGGTCCAGCGCGGGCACAGCTATGCCATCGTTGACGAGGTCGATTCGATCCTCATCGATGAGGCAAGGACGCCCCTGATCATCTCCGGCCCCTCCGACGACCGGTCCGACCTTTATGTGGCAATCGACAAGGCTCTCCCGCAGCTCACCGAAGAGGACTACGAGCTCGACGAGAAGCAGCGCACGACGAATCTCACCGAAGCCGGCAATGAGCATATGGAGCAATTGCTCAGAGACGCCGGGGTGCTCGTCGAGGGCTCGCTATACGAGCCAGCCAATGTCACCATCGTGCATCACGTGAATCAGGCTTTGCGCGCGCATAAACTGTTCAAGCGCGACAAGGACTACATCGTCCGCAAGGGTGAAGTGATCATCATCGACGAGTTCACCGGGCGGATGATGCCGGGCCGCCGTTTCTCGGAGGGGCTGCACCAGGCGCTTGAAGCAAAAGAGCACGTGGCCATCCAGCCCGAGAACGTCACCCTCGCCTCGATCACCTTCCAGAATTATTTCCGCCTTTACAATAAGCTCTCCGGCATGACCGGGACGGCTGCGACCGAGGCTGACGAATTCGCAGAAATCTACAAGCTCGACGTCGTCGAAATCCCCACCAACAAGCCAATCCAGCGCACGGACGAGGACGACGAGGTCTACCGCACCACCGAGGAGAAACTCCGCGCGATCATCCGCGAGATCGAGAGCGCCAATGCGCGGCTCCAGCCGCTGCTTGTCGGCACGACCTCGATCGAGAAATCCGAGCAGCTCGCCGAGGCGATGAAGAAGAAGGGCTACAAACAGATCGACTTCACGCAGCCCGAGGCGCTTCAAAAGCTCTACGCCGCAGCGCGCTCGGAAAAGCCATCGAAGCTCTTCGCCGTGCTGAACGCGCGCTTCCATGAGCAGGAAGCCTACATCGTCGCCGAAGCCGGCGTGCCCGGCGCGATCACGATCGCAACCAATATGGCCGGCCGCGGAACGGATATCCAGCTCGGCGGAAATGCCGATATGCGGATTGCCCAGGAATGCTCCGCGCTCCCGCCCGGCCCCGAGCGCGAGGCAAAGGCGGCAGAGATCCGGGCTGAGGTCGAAGCCTTCCGCGCCAAAGCCATTGCGGCGGGCGGGCTCTACATCATCGGAACGGAGCGCCATGAGAGCCGCCGGATCGACAATCAGCTGCGCGGGCGCTCCGGCCGCCAAGGCGACCCGGGACGCTCGAAATTCTATCTTTCGCTCAAAGACGATCTGATGCGGATCTTCGGTTCGGAACGGATGGAATCGATGCTGGTTAAGCTCGGCCTCAAAGAGGATGAGGCCATCGTCCATCCCTGGATCAACAAGGCTTTGGAAAAGGCGCAGCAAAAGGTCGAGGCGCGCAACTTCGAGATCCGCAAGAACATTCTCAAATATGACAATGTGATGAATGACCAGCGCAAGGTCGTCTTCGAGCAGCGCCGCGAGATGATGGCGCAGGACTCGCTCGAAGAGATGATCACCGACATGCGCCACGGCGTCGTCGACGATCTCATCACCAAATATGTTCCCCGCGATGCCTATCCCGAGGCATGGGACATTAGCGAGCTGAACGCCGCTATCCAGCGCATCTTCAACACCGCCCTCCCCGTTGCTGACTGGGCGAAGGAGGAGGGGATCACCGAGGAGGAGATGCATGAAAGGCTGCGGGCGGCAGCCGACGAAGCCTATTCGCGCCGCGTGGAGAAAAACGGCGCCGAGCTGATGCGCTATATCGAGAAGCAAGTTGTGCTGCAGACACTCGACCATCTCTGGCGCGAGCATCTCGTGACGCTCGATCATTTGCGCCAGGTCATCGGCTGGCGCGGCTTAGCCCAAAGGGATCCGCTCAACGAATATAAATCCGAAGCCTTCGAGCTGTTCGAAGAGCTGATCACGCATCTGCGGGAGATGACGACCTCGCAGCTCAACCGGGTCGAAGTCGCCTTCGAGCCGCCGCCGCCGCCGATGGCCCCGCTCGAAATCAGCCATGCCGATGCACTTGCCTTTTCGGATGGCCCGGCGCCTCATGGCTCCATGAATGCAGAATTTGGCGCTCTGGCCGCAAACCCGCCGGCCAGCCAAGCCGTCAAGCCCGCTTTTGCGGCTGCAACGGCAGCAGGAGGGGGGCCTCTGGACGGGGAAGCCTCCAAGCGGCCGCCTGTATCCTTTGGCAAGGTCGGCCGCAACCAGCCTTGCCCATGCGGCTCAGGCAAGAAGTATAAGCACTGCCATGGGGCGATCGTTTAAGGCCGATAACGTTGTATTGAATGTTGATATGCATCAAGGAAGATGGAGAAATCGTGGTTAAGGTGTAAATAGAAGTTTGAGACGGGGTCCAATATTGCAGGAGGAAAGCCATGAAAGCCGAATTTGTGCGTTGTATGTTTGGCCCGCGTTTCTTGTTTGGCCTTTGCCTTAGCACAGCGATTGCTTTTGCGCCCCTCTATGGATTTGCCCAGACGCCGTCCCCAGGCGAGGGGGACATGAAAGACCAAGGCGCGATGGGCAGCGAGGAAACGGGCGGCCCCGGCATGATGGGCGGGGGCATGATGGGCGGGGGCATGATGGGGGGCAGCCCCGAGCAAATGCGGCACAAGATGTCGAAGATGCATGAGCGGCTGGCAAAGGCGCCTGAGCGGGTTGCTGCGCTCAAGACAGAGCTCAAGATCACCGATGCGCAAATGCCGGCCTGGAATAAATTTTCGGATGCCGTGCTTGCCGCTGCCAAGTCGATGGACGAATCGATGCAAAGCATGCACAAGCATATGCAATCCGGCATGAAGATGAGCCTGCCTGAGCAGGTCAGCCACCGGCTCCAGATGATGAGCTCGCGCGTCGCCGCCATGCAATCGATCAAGGAGGCGCTTGATCCGCTTTATGCCTCGTTCAGCGATGAGCAGAAAAAGATCGCCGATAAGCTGAAAATCGGCCCGATGGGGGTGATGTGACGCGCCTTTCCCGCAGCGCCGGAATGTTTTGAGCGGCGTCTGCCGCGGCGCGCCAAGGAGAAGCTCCGCGGCAGAAGCGGCAAAGAGAAAAGCAAAGCTTCATGCGTCCGCGCCCCCTGCGAACGCGGAAGGCGAAAATGGGCGGAATGAAAGCCGCCCGATTCCGGTTTGTGACGGCTTTTGACACATGCCTGGCCGGAGGCGGGCTTGCAAAACAAGGCAGGCTCGCAAAAGATGCGGACAGGCAAGGCCAGCCGCGCAAAATGCCGTGACGCGGCTCGTTGCGTTCGTGTAAAACGCGCGCAATGCTCACAGCGTCGAAAGAGGTTAAATTCCCGCACCGCCATTTGCTTGGCATCGAAGGTCTTTCCGCACAGCACATTCTACATCTTCTCGATCTCGCCGAGGCATCGGTCGAATTATCGCGCCAGATCGAAAAGAAGCGGGTGACCCTGCGCGGAAGGACCTTGATCAATCTCTTTTTTGAGCCTTCGACCCGGACGCAGTCTTCCTTTGAGCTTGCTGGCAAGCGCCTCGGGGCGGATGTGATGAACATGCCGGTTGGGGCGTCCAGCATAAAAAAGGGCGAGACGCTCATCGACACGGCCGTGACTTTGAACGCGATGCGTCCCGACATTATTGTGGTGCGCCACGCCCAGGCGGGCGCGGTGCATCTCCTGGCCAGGAAGGTTGATTGCGCTGTCATCAATGCGGGCGACGGAGCGCATGAGCATCCAACGCAAGCCCTCCTTGATGCCCTGACCATCAGGAGAAACAAGGGCCGGATCACCGGGCTCACCGTTGCAATCTGCGGCGATATCCGCCATTCCCGCGTTGCGCGCTCAAATATCTTGCTGCTTTCAACCCTGGGCGCGCGGGTGCGCGCGGTCGGCCCTTCGACGCTGCTGCCCCCGGGGATCGAGCGCATGGGGGTCGAGGTTTTCCGCAACATGCGCGCGGGGCTCGAAGGCGCCGATATCGTGATGATGCTTAGGCTTCAGCGCGAACGGATGCGGGGCGGCTATATTCCCTCCGCCAAGGAATATTTCTCTTTCTTCGGCCTTGACGAGGCGAAGCTCGATTATGCCAAGCCGGACGCGCTCGTCATGCACCCAGGGCCGATCAACCGCGGGGTCGAAATCGACTCAGGCGTTGCTGATGGCCCGCGCAGCCTGATCCGCGAGCAGGTCGAGATGGGCGTTGCGGTAAGGATCGCTGTGCTTGAAGCCTTAGCGCAGCACCTGCCCAATGGCTGAGGCTGAGATGGACGTGAAACGCTCCTCAACCGCAGCAATCGCCCACCGCCCCGTGGCGCTCGTCAACGCCCGGCTCATCGACCCGGAAGAAGCTTCTGTATCGCAGGGCGGCATCCTCGTTGTCGACGGGGTCATTCGCGGCATAGGCCCTTCCATTGCGAACGGCAGCCTGCCATCGCATGCGCAAATCGTTGATTGTGGCGGTGATTGCATCGCGCCCGGGCTCATCGATATGCGGGCCTTCATCGGCGAGCCGGGCGCCGAGCATCGCGAGACCATAGCGTCAGCGACATTGGCCGCGGCTGCAGGCGGCGTGACAACGATTCTCGCGCGGCCCGATACGAGCCCGCCAGTCGATGACCCGGCGGTCGTCGATTTTCTGCTCCGCCGCGCGCGGGACACGGGACGGGTGCGCGTGCTTCCTTCAGCCGCTTTAACTGCCGGATTGAAGGGCGCCGAGATCGCTGAGATCGGCCTCCTGCAGCAGGCGGGCGCCGTGGCCTTCAGCGATGGCGCTCAGTCCGTGCGCAATTCGCGCGTGATGCGCCGCGTCATGGAATATGCGCGGGATTTCAATGCCCTCATCATTCATTATGCCGAGGATCCCGATCTCGCAGGCGACGGCGTTATGAATGAGGGCGAATTCGCCTCCCGCCTCGGCCTTGCCGGCATTCCGCGCGAAGCCGAGGCGATCATGCTCGACCGAGACATCCGGCTCGTCCGGCTCACCGGCGCGCGCTACCATGCCGCTCTTGTGACCTCGATCCTTTCCTTGGAAATCATCGCCAAGGCAAAGGCCGACGGCCTGCCGGTGACCTGCGCAACTTCAATTAACCATTTGACCCTCAACGAAAACGACATTGGAGACTACCGCACCTTCTTGAAGCTCGCCCCGCCTTTGCGCCATGAGGACGAGCGGCGCGCGCTTGTCGCAGCGCTCGCTTCCGGCCTCATTGATGTCATCGTGTCGGACCACAATCCCCAGGACGTTGAAACCAAGCGCTTGCCCTTTGCCGAGGCGGAGGCTGGCGCTATCGGCCTGGAGACTATGCTTCCGGCAGGCCTGAGGCTCGTCCATTCCGGCGAGATGCCGCTCACGCGCCTGCTCGCCGCCATGACCGTCTGCCCGGCCGCGATCCTCGGCCTGCCGCAGGGGCGGCTCAGGGAAGGCGCGCCGGCTGATCTCATCCGCTTCGATCCGGACGAGCCTTATATCGTTGACCCGGCTCATCTTCACTCGCGCTGCAAGAACACGCCCTTTGACGAGGCGCGCATGGAGGGCCGCGTAAAGCTCACCATGGTTCAAGGAGAAATCGTTTTCGAGGCGGATTAAGAGATGGGCCGCCAGGCCGCAGAGGATTGACGTTGGACAAAGCCTTCTTCGACCGCGCCTCTCCGGGCTTTGCGGCCCGCCGCGCCGAGGCGCGCAGGCTGCTTGATTCGATCGACCCCGCCTCTCAGAGCGGCGCGCCGGCTGACCCTCACCGGAAGGCATGGTTCAAAGCCGTCTATGCTTTGGCGGAGGGCGATCCTGCCCGCGTGCCCTGGGCCAATCTCGCCCCGCATCCCTTGACCAAGGCGTGGGTCTATGCCCATGCGCGCGAGCTTCAAGGCGTGCGGGTTCTCGATATAGGCTGCGGCCTTGGCGACAATGCCGAATGCTTTGCGGAAGCGGGAGCGGATGTCACGGCCTTCGATCTCGTTTTCGAGGCGGTTGCCTGGGCAAAGGCGCGGTTTCCCGCTTCGAAGGTCTCTTATTGCCAAGCCGATCTTTTTGCCCCGCCAGAGGCCTGGCGGGAGGGGTTCGGCCTCGTCCATGAATGCTACACGCTGCAGGCGCTCACGCCCGCGCTGCTGCCGCAAGCGCTTGCTGCGCTGGGGTCATTGCTGGCGCCGGGCGGCAGGCTCTTGATCATTGCCCGCGCGCGAGACGAGGAGGCGGACGGCCAAGGCCCGCCATGGCCTCTACCGCCTTCGGTCTTTGTGGAAGCCAAGCAGCAAGGCCTCGAGCCGCTCTCGATCGAGGACATCCCTGGCGGGGAGGATGGCACCGCGCGGCATTGGCGCGCTTTGCTGCGCCGTGCGGGCGGTAAGCCGCCGAATGCGGGCGCAAGCGCCGTTTTGCCTCCAGTTGCGCTCAAGGGTCTAAGCGACTAGAAGCGAGCCTCACTTCCACGGGGACTCTTCATGCGACCTTCACAACGCGCGGCAGGCGAGCTGCGGCCGGTTACGCTTGAGCGCAATGTCGCGCGCTATGCGGAAGGCTCCTGCCTCGTAAAATTTGGCAATACCCATGTGCTGTGCACGGCCTCGCTCGAGGACAAGCCTCCTGCTTGGCTGCGCGGCCAAGCTCGGGGCTGGATCACCGCCGAATATGGCATGCTGCCGCGCGCCACCCATACCCGCACGAAGCGGGAAGTCTCGGCTGGCCGGCCATCCGGGCGCACCCAGGAGATCCAGCGCTTGATCGGCCGGAGCCTTCGCGCCGTCACCAATCTTCCGGCAATGGGAGAGCGGCAGATAACCATCGATTGTGACGTGCTGCAAGCCGATGGCGGCACAAGGACGGCGGCCATCACAGGCTCCTGGGTCGCACTCCATGATTGCTTGAAGTGGATGCATAGCCGCTCAATCGTGAAAGAAAATCCTTTGCGGGATCATGTTGCAGCCGTCTCTTGCGGCATCACCAATGGCGAGGCGGTGCTCGATCTCGACTATGAGGAGGACTCCTGCGCCGAGACCGATGCGAATTTTGTCATGACCGGCTCCGGCCGCCTCGTCGAAGTGCAAGCGACGGCAGAGACAACGGCCTTTGACGAGGAGCAGCTCCATTCCTTGCTGGCGCTCGCCCGGGCCGGAATCGCAAGGCTCGTGGAGCTGCAGAAAAATGTGATCGCGTGAGATGGGCGGCGCGATCCTGGGCAGGCTTGTCATCGCCACCCATAATCCGGGCAAGCTTGCGGAAATGCGCGGGCTTCTTTCCCCTTACGGGGTAGACGCCGTCTCAGCCGGAGAACTCGGCCTGCCCGAGCCTGAGGAGACAGGCGCAAGCTTTGCCGAAAATGCCGCAATCAAGGCCCGTGCTGCCGCAGAAGCATGCCGGCTTCCCGCGCTGGCCGATGATTCCGGGCTTTGCGTCGATGCTCTCGGCGGCGCTCCGGGGGTCAATTCCGCCCGCTGGGCAGGGCCCTCGCGGAACTTCACAGCTGCAATGCAAAAGGTTGAGGAGGCATTGCGGGAAGCGAAAGCCATCCCTCCGTTCCGCGCGCATTTTGCTTGCGCTCTGGCGCTTGCTTTCCCAGGAGGAGAAACGCAGATCTTCGAAGGCAAGGTCTATGGCGAGCTCGTTTTCCCGCCGCGGGGAAGCCTTGGTTTTGGCTATGATCCGGTCTTCCGGCCTGACGGCCATGCGCGGACATTCGGCGAAATGACGAGCGAGGAAAAGCACGGGATTCCTCCCGGCGGCGCCCCGGGCCTCTCACACCGGGCCCGTGCCTTTCAGGCCCTGGCTCGAGCCTGCTTCGCCCAACGGGCTGTCGGCCGGAGCGCCCCTTAAACGTCTCTCTGCGCACAGGCGCCTTAACACGCAGCCTTGCATTTTGCGGTGCGCGAAAATACTATTGCATTGCAGCAAAATCTGGTTCGCGCCGGGCAACCGGGGGAAGCTAATGTCTGAGGTCTGGCAAACCAAATATGGCCCCCGGCGGGTGCGGCACGATCCGCCCACGCTCAAGGAAGCCATTTACGCCGCCCAAGGCTTGACCAGCGAGCTTCAGGAGCAGGCAGAAATCGCTGCGGCGTTGATGGGCATGCCCATCGAGGAAGTCAGGGCTGAGGTGCTCAAAATGGCGCCGCCGCGGAACAGCGCCAAGATCGTCACCGCCGGCGCCCGCGAAGGAACGTCGAGGACGGTGATCGTGGAACGCAGGCCAAGCCGGCTCAACGGGCCGAAAATGGCCCGCATCAATGCTCCGGGCAAACCCGATCCCGCGCGCAGCCAGGCGCAGGACCGTCAGCAGCATCTAAGCTTGGCTCCTCCGCGGCGCGGAATCCTTGAAAACAAGCCAAGCCGGTAGAGGCAGAACCCGCCGCTACCGGGCGGTTTGCGCATAGGCGCTGAAGCCTGCAGGCAGAAGAGGCTGCGCTCCCCTCATAATCGCTGGCAGCACAGGGGGCGGGTGGCGGTCGGCCATAGGCTTTCTGTCTGGCGGAAGCGGTTTATCCGCAGCCGGGAGAGGCATTGCGTCCTTGGGCGGCAAAACTTGTAGCTTAGCCTCAAAAGCAGCGGCGGCGGTAAGCTGTGGCCCAAACTCAGGCGGGCGCGGCGGCGGCAAAGGAATTGACGCCAGAAGAGCCGGTGCTGGAACTGGTTTTGTGCCGGGTCGGCGCAGCCCCGGGGAGTGCTGCTCTTGAGCAGCCGCTGTCTGGCCCGCGCCAAAGATCGACAGCACTTTATCGAAAAGCCCGGGCAGGAGAGGTGTCTGCCCGGGAGGATTGCTGGCAAAGGCAGGGCCATGGGCGTCAGCCGATGCGGTTATGGTTTTTGGCCCGCGGGTCTTTGGCTCATTGCAATTCCTGATGCCGAGCGCAATGAGCTCACTCCCGCGCAGG
>DASRYK010000059.1:0-27972 GCA_035687205.1 Methylocella sp.
ACCCCTTCGCAGAGGACCGCCTCGCAGCCCCCGGCCGCCGCTGCCGCCAGCGAGCGCAGGAGGGGCAGGCTCATCGCCCAGCTGTCGAGATTGACGCTCTCCCGCCCCGCCGCTGCGGCATGAAAGGCTGTATCGATATAATCCGGCCCGCATTTGGCGCCGCAAACGGCAAGGCCTGCGTTCCTGAAGAAGCGCAGGAGCCCCAGCGTCAAGAGCGTCTTGCCGCTCCCCGAGCGCGGCGCGGCAATGACGAGCCCGCGTGCTAGATTATGGCCATAAGCAAGGTTCAAGGGAGCGCCATCTCAACTCCATGACCGGCAGCGGATCGGATCAGCCGGAGAAGCCGCCTTTGCGGAAGGGCTGGACGACGGGCGCCTGCGCCGCCGCTGCCGCGCGCGCGGCCTATGAAGCGCTTCTGCGCGGCGCCTTCCCCAGCCGCGTTGCGATCACCCTGCCGGGCGGCGAGCGGCCATCCTTTGCGCTGGCCCTGGCGGAGCTTGGTGAAGGCTTCGCACGGGCTGGCATTATCAAGGACGCCGGCGACGACCCCGATGTGACGCATGGCGTGATGGTCATTGCGCGGGTTTCGCAAGGCCCCCCGGGCTCGGCGGTCACTTTCCGCGCGGGTGAAGGCGTCGGAACCGTAACCCGCGCGGGGCTTGCGCTGCCCCCGGGGGAGCCCGCGATCAATCCTGTGCCGCGCCGGATGATCAAGGCAGAAATCAATGAGGTTGCACGAATGAGCGGCGCCCCGGGCGATGTCATCGTTGAGATCGCCATTCCCGGCGGCGAGAGGATCGCCCGGCAAACGCTCAACGGCAGGCTCGGCATTGTGGGCGGGCTCTCGATCCTGGGCACGACCGGGATTGTCGTGCCCTATTCCTGCTCGGCCTGGATCTCCACGATCCACCGCGGCATCGACGTCGCCCGCGCGGCCGGTCTTTCCCACATCGCGGGATCGGCGGGCTCCACGTCGGAAGCCGGCGTTAAAGCGCTCCATGACCTGCCAGACATTGCCTTGATCGAGATGGGAGATCATGCGGGCGCCATGCTCAAATATCTCCGCAAGCACCCCGTTCCCAAGCTCACCCTCGCAGGCGGCTTTGCCAAAATGACCAAGCTTGGCCAAGGTCTTCTCGACCTTCATTCGCGCCGCGGCGCGGTTGATCTTGGCTGGCTTGCAGCGCTTTGCGCACATGCCGGGGCAGGCAGCGGGGTCATTTTCCAGGCGCGATCGGCAAACACTGCCAAGGAAGTCCTCGACCTTGCCCTTGCCCAGGGCTTTGACATTGCCGCGCCCGTGGCGGAAGCGGCTTGGCAAACGGCCGCCAAAGCCCTTCGGGGAAGCGGAATTTTGCTTGAAGCTGCCGTCTTTGACCGCGGGGGACAGCTTCTCGCGCGAACGCCCTTTAAACCCGTTCATTAATGCCTGCCCCGGAACCGGCGCTGATAGTCTCTGTCGTAAAGGGCGCTTTCGCGAAACGCGCCGGGCGCCAGAACCCGGCCGACAAGGATCAGCGCGGTCCGCTCCAGCCCGGCTGATGCAGCCATTTTTGTGATCGAAGCAAGCGTTCCCCGGAGGATTCTTTCGTCGGGCCAGGAGGCCCGGAACACAACTGCCGCAGGGCAGTCTGCGCCATAAAATGGCAATAGCTCGGCCACGGCTTTCTCAATCGCATGGATCGAGAGATGGATGGCAAGCGTTGCCTTTGTGGCTGCGAAGGCTGCAAGCTTTTCTGCTTGAGGCATGGCCGATGCGCGCCCCGGCGTGCGAGTGAGAACCAGGGATTGCGACACCTCAGGCAAGGTCAGCTCGGCGCCGAGCGCGGCGGCGGCCGCGGCAAATGCAGGCACGCCGGGCGTCACCGTGTAGGGGATGCCGAGCCGTTCAAGCGCGCGGATTTGCTCGCCAAGCGCGCTATAGATCGAGAGATCCCCCGAATGCAGCCGCGCCACATCCTCCGCATGCTTATGCGCCCGCACAAACTCTGCGCAAATTTCATCAAGATTCAGCGGGGCCGTATCAATGATGCGTGCGCCCGGCGGGCAATGCGCAAGAAGCGCCTGCGGCACAAGGGAGCCTGCATAAAGGCAGACCGTGCTGCGCGCTATGAGGTCGCGGCCGCGCAGAGTGATGAGATCGGGAGCGCCTGGCCCCGCTCCAATGAAATGGACGGTCATGTCTTTCAAATCCCTCGCAGCCGGCCGCGCTTCTGCCTCACCGCTTAGAAAGCGTTGTAAGGCAGAAATTTGCCAGAGAGGACGATTTTCACCCGGTCCCCCTTGGGATCTGCCTCGCGGCTGATACCGATTGAAAAGTCGACCGCGCTCATGATTCCGTCGCCGAACTCCTCATGGATCAGCTCCTTAATGGCTGGGCCATAGACCGCAACGATTTCATAGAAGCGGTAGATCAAAGGGTCCGCTGGCACGGCCGCAGGCAGCGATCCCTTATAGGGTGGAACTTGCAGCCAAGCGATGGCCTCCTGCGGCAATCCGAATATGGCGCCGATGACTTCCGCCTGCTCCTTGGTGAAGGCCATTTGGCCGAGGCATGCAGCGGCCGTCCATTCCTTGCTTTGCGAGATCGCCTGCGCCGCCTCGGCCCAAGTGATATTTCTCGCAATCTTTGCCGCGCAGATCATGCGGGTGACTTCGCTGCGGTCAGAAATCATGGGAGACTCCGTAAAGGGGATCTGAAAGCCTCATCCTAGCGGCAGCGGCTGCTCACGCCAAAATCGCCTGAAGCTTTCCTTGCACCCTTCTCCGGCGGTTGAAGAACCCTTGCTGCTCCCGCTTGCGCTGTTTCTCCGGCGCAGGCGCATCTTTGCCTTTACCTCAGAGAGAATGCGCCCCTTCTTCAATTGCCCAGGTAAAGCGGCTCACTTCGCATAATACCGCCCATCTTCAGCCTGAACCAAAAGCCCCTGCCGGCATGCCTCCGCCAAAGCGGCTTTCGCGTCCGCCTCTGACATATTGGCCTGGGCCATGAGCCGCCCGGCCGAGACCCAGCCATGCGACTTCGCAATCTCGAGGGCGCGCGGAAGCGCGAACGCCAGCATCTTCCGCCGCTGAGCCTTCACCATCGACAAGACTGGAATGAGAAGCAAGAGACCAGCGATGATGAACAGCAGATCCATGAGCGCCTTCCCCTTCCGCACGGAGCCGGTCAAAGTGCTGATGAGATAATAGGATGCTCCTGGCTGGAAAGGAGCTCTTCCACCGCTTCGCCGCGAGTTTTTGCTCCCTCCGGCGGGCCCTTCCGCGAGGGCCATCCGCCTCTGCCCCCAGCACAGGATCCTCAAGCCCGCGAGCCGCGGCGCCCCGCACCTATGCAGAACCGCCAAGCCCAAGCAGTTCATCCCAGCTTAGAGAAGCATCGCGGAGGGAAAGAAGCCGCAACCGGCAAGATTGCATTAGCTCTGGCCGGTATTCTTGCCGCCCTGCCCTAACGCGGCTTTGGCTAAAATGAGGCGTGGCCGTGAGCACAACGAAAAGGGCTGCTGCCCTCGCAGCCCCCTCACCCCTCTCCGCGGCCTTCCACTGCAAAAAACCCCGACCCCGACACTCTCTCCACGGCCAGGAGTTTTTTTCTGACAGCTGGCGCTATGGTGAAACCACCCGGAACTCGACGCGCCGGTCATTGGCGGGGGAGCGGCCATGCGCCATGCTGCGGCCCTCCATCGCCACGCTGCCACCCGCTGCCTCTGCTACGTTCCCAAGCGCCTTGGGGCTGAGTTTTCTTGGATCCACTCCGGCATGGACGAGAACATCATAGACCGCCTCTGCGCGCCTCTTCGACAGCTCTGCACCGCCCTTGGCCGTCGCAGTCCGCGAGGCGAAGCCGCGCAGCTCGACCACCCTTCCCTCCGGCAGCTGCTTGATAAGGCCAGCGAGACGCTTCAAAGCCGGGATGGCATGGGCAGGGACTTTCGCGCTGTCCGGCGGGAAGACGACACCGAACGCCTCGATCTCCGGCGTGACTGCTCTTTCGCTTGCAATCCGCACGGGCTCATTCCCTTTAGCGCCCGGGCTCCCCGTAGCGAGAGCAAGGGCGTAGCCCTCTTGGCCGCTGCCGCTCATGGTTGCGGCCAGGAATTGCGGCAGCTCATTCAGTGGGAGCCAGGCAACCGTGAAACCGCGCCCAGCGGCGGCGGCGGCCAAGCCGCCAGAGCAAGACTCATGGGCGAGAACCTCAGCTGGGCTCTTCGCGGCGGCATCGAGAGCAGCCTTGAGATTGCTGACCCAGCCTGCCTCAACCGCAAATGCGCCTACGGCTTTGCGCTGCCCGAGAGCTGTGCGAAGCCCTGCCGGAACCGCGCTGTTCTCCTCTGGCGAGGCCGGGAAGGCTGAAGCTTCCTTGCCTTGATGCCCAATCTCAAGCGCTGGCCGGAGCGCCAGCTGGACTGGGCCGCGGTCTCCGGCCGTGCCAGCAGAAATGGCATAGGCAAAGAGGCCAAGGGTGATGACAAAAGCTGCCCCCGGGACAATGTACCGGGCTTCAAAAGCCACGCGCGGGGTTTGCTCCTTCGAGCCTGGAATGACAGAGGCCTTGACTTGCTGCACGCGGGCCGTCAGCGATGGCTCGAGGGCGGCGTTTTCCTGGGACAGGAGGCGGATGATCTGCGGGATTGCATAGCCGAGCGCCGAAGCCGCAAACTCCTGCGTCACGCCGAGCGCTCCGGCAAGGCGGCAGACGGTGCCCGCGCCAAGAGCCTTCTGCACGGCGTCTGCGGACAGCGGAGCGGTTTCGGCCCCCATGCGCCAAGCCGCGGAGCCAGTGCCGCGGCCGGGAGCCCAGAACCTCCCGGCAAAACCGTCGAGACCGGCTGGCTCGGCATCAATCAACCCCAGCACCTCCTCCACCAAGGCGCTCGCCTTCGGCCCGAGGTTGAAACGGGCCGAGAGTTCCTCGATAAGGCCATCAAAAATTGCCATCCCCAAGCTCCATTCCCGCGCAAGCCGCCGCGGTCCACCCAGCCAGACACCCATCGCCATGAAACGCGGTGACTTAGAAACGTGCGCCAAGGGCGAAGGTTCCCCTTGAGCGCAAGGAATGAGCCTCTTCGTCAATCAATCCGCGGCAGGTGCTAAACTTGGCCTCTCTCCCCTCTGAGCGCGCCGAGCGCGCGGGCTGCGCTCCCATGGCCGTGGAAGAAAATTCCTATCCGGATCGGCTTGCGCGATACTTGCCAAGAAACATCAAATCCTTTGCTTTTTCCGGACCTGCCATGTCCGGTCGCAGCACATCCGAGCGTTGCAGCGCCTTTGGGAATCACGGGATGCCCGCCAAGAAACAGCATTGCATCCTTCGCTGTTTCTTCGCTGGCGGCAAGCGCGGTTTGCTCAACTCTGTGGCGCGCTGGCCTGGCAAGGAGAAATCTTACGGCCAGTTTCTAGGGACTCTCCGGCCATGCTCCTCGATCTGCATTCTTTCAGCGGTTCGCAAGCAAGCTGATTACACAATGCCCTGCCTTTTGCATGAGAAGCAGTCTTGGCCCCTGAAGCGGATGTTCTCTCAAGCCTTTCCTTACTGATTTCTAGCCCGCCGCTTCTGCCGCCAGCGCAGGAACCCCGTGACATAAAGGGTCAAGGGAACAAAGCCCATGAACATGACGAAGGCGCGGCCCGGATTGCCGAACGCTTCGCCGCAATGAATCGGATACTGCCACTCAAGAAAGGTTTCGCCTGCAGTGAATTTCGCGCGATCCTGCACGTGAAGGATCTGGCCGTTGTACTGATCGATCGTGACATTTCTGTATGAGCTGGATCGGTTCGGCTCGCTCTCTGCTTGTTTGCCAACCGCATAGACCCCTTCGGGCCCCGAGGGGATCAGGATCCAGTGAAGCCTGCCATCAGGAAACACCTTGTCCGCTATCATGGCTGCCTCATCAAGGCTGATTGGCGCCCGCCCGGAGACCGGGATCGACTTTAAGTCCACCGGCTCCTGGCGCACGGGCGAGAACAATGCCACGGCAGAGCGCACCTGCGGCTTGAAGATCATATAAATGCCGGAAAACAGCAGGACGGCGAGGGCCGCAGAGAGATAGAACCCCACGGTCTTATGCAGGTCATAGGTGATCCGCCCGGGCGTCGCGCCCCATTTAATGGTCAAGGCCTGCCGCCAGCCGCCGCTGCGCGGCCACCAGAGATAAAGACCGGCCAGAACCGAGAAAAAGATGAAAATCGCGGCGGTGCCAATGAGATAGGCCCGATCATAGCCAAGCAGCAGCGTCCAATGAAAATCCATCAAAAGATGGATGAATGGTTTGGAGAGCAGCTTATCTCCTTGCTGCAGGAGGCGCTGGCCGGTGGGCCTTGCGGTGTAAGGATTAATGAAGACCTCAATCACATCCGTTTCGAGATCATCGCTGATCGCAATAAATGTGACCGCCGCGGCCGCGCCACGGTGCCGCGGCATCTTCAACCTTTCTGCCATGGCAGCGGGCGGGACGGAAGCCTTAGCAGAGGCGAGAATTTCGCTAAGGGGGCGGTATGAACCGCCGGGCGGCGCCTCAACGCGCATGATCCTAGCGTTCAGCCATTCGTCGATGGGCTCGCGGAAGGCAAGGATGCTTCCGCTAAGCCCCATCAGAACGAAAACTGCACCGGGAACGATGCCAGCCCAGCGATGGAATGCGACCCACAGCCTGCGGCCTAAGGCCAGCCGCTGTGCGCTTTTTCCGGCAGCGGCCAAGCGGTTCTCTTCGCCGCTGCCAATGGCCCCATTTGCCATGGCTTACGGCCTCCCGCGGCCGCGCCGCGCTTCAAGTTCTTCAGAAATTTGCAAGCTCACTGCTCCAAGCTTGCTTCTCCTGGAAGACAAGCGGCTTTTCAGGCGTGTGAATGTGCGCGGCGCAGAGGAGAGCGGGCCGGCCAAGCATCATTCAGTCGCGGCTTGGAAAGATGCCTTGCAGAGCGATGCATTGGATCAAAGGCGCGCCCTGGACCAAGGTGAAAACAGGCCTTGCAAGAGGCAGAGCGAAGGTCGTTTTTCCATCACCGCCAAAGGTTTTGCCGAGAAGTGAAAACAAGGCCTGATTTTGATTGATCGGGAGGATCTGGCCGTTCAGAGGCGCCCATCCCCGGGGGCAGAATCTGAAAGCAAAGGTGGCAATCTCGCCAAGAAACGGCTCGGCGCCCGCCGTGCAAGGCTTAGCAGAAATAGCAAGAGCGAAGAAGGCTAAGCTAAGAATCAACAGCCTCGTCATGCGCGCCTCACAGAAGCCTCTTGCCTGCGGGACTCACGTCGCGTCGAAGACCGCTCTGACCGGCAGCGTGCAGTCCGGGAAGACAATCCTGAACGCCACGACGAGCCTTTTGGCGGCCGAATCATAGGCCTGCGAGTAATTGTTGAACCTCGGCCGGGCGACAGAAAAAGGCGCGGCTCCCGTCTGCTTGAAACGGATGAAGCCGCTTGCTGGCGTGGCAAAGGTCATAATAGCCGGGCCGTGAAGATCCCAGATTCCCGCATCGGCGATATCGTCAAAAGAGATGATTGCTTTCGGCTCGAGACCGTTTCTTTGGAAGAAGGCGTTGCCGCGATTGACATAGCAGCTGCCGCCAAAGCCCGTGGCGCCTACCGCCCCGGCAACCACGCCTGCAAGCAGCTGGTTTGGGGGAAGCGTTTGGGCCCGCGTCAAGCCCTGAAACCCCAGAACAAGCAGGGCGGCGGCTAAGAAACCGGAACTCTTCACATCGCGCCCCAGGGGGTTTTTGGCACCCGCCGCCTCCGGCAGGCCAACTGCAATAGGCTTGGAAATTCTAAGAGATAGGGGATGCTTTATCAATGCCCTGTCTGGACCTCATCATGCAAGTGAGGCGGCTGTCCGCTCCCGGCAAATGCGCATATCGCCCGCTTACAAATTAAGCCAAACCATGACAGGCACGTGATCGGATGCGCGCTCCCAGCCGCGGCTCTCCTTAAGCACAAGCGCATCGTCGAGATGCGGTTTCAGGCTTTCGCTGACCCAAATGTGATCGAGCCGCCTGCCCCGGTCCGACTTTGCCCAGTCTTGAGCCCGGTAGCTCCACCAAGTGTACAGCCTCTCTGAAGGCGGCACGAAGTGACGCAGCGCATCGACCCATGGGCCAGCTTCTTGCACCATGCCAAGCTTTTCGACCTCGACCGGCGTGTGGCTGACAACCTTGAGCAGCGCCTTGTGATTCCACACATCGGTTTCGAGGGGGGCGATATTAAGATCGCCAGCCATGATCGCATCAGAGCGCGCAATATTCCCAGAGCTCAGCCATTGCGCCAGCTCGTCAAGAAAATCAAGCTTGTGCGCAAATTTGGGATTGATCTCCCGGTCCGGCTCGTCGCCGCCCGCGGGCACATAGAAATTGTGAAGAGCGACGGGCCGCCCCCCCTCTCCTTGAGGGGAGAACTCCACCGAGATATGGCGGGCATCTCCATTCCCGCAAAATTCACGCTTGCCCATTTCCCTCAGGGGAAATTTCGAAGCGATGGCGACGCCATGATAGCCTTTCTGGCCGTTGATGGCGAGATAGGGGTAGCCAAGCTTGTGAAAGGCGGAAAGAGGAAACTCGCTATTCCGGCATTTCGTCTCCTGAAGGCAGAGAATATCAGGCGCCAGCTCCTTGAGAAACCGGGTCACGAGATTGATGCGCAAGCGGACCGAATTGATGTTCCATGTGGCAATGCTAAAGCGCACGCAAATCTCCCCCGCGGACTAGATCCGGTTGACCATGCCCATGGCAGGAAGCGCAAGCGCTGGCATAGCGGCGCCCACAAGAATTTGCTCGCCGCAGCGCAGCTTCACGCTTATTGGATGTTTTGCCAAGAGGCGCCTCTTGCACCGCCGAAGCGGGCAAAGAAAAGGGGCGCCCGTTGAGATCCGGGCGCCCCCAGGGAGCGAGACATTACCGGGAGGGGTCCGGCAAAATTGATCACGGCGGAACGGGGGGATGCGCCTGATCGTCGTGTCGCTCACACAAGGGGTAAGATAGACTCGCCGCTGATCGATTCAAGCGGCGGCCATGCCTTGTGACACGCCCGGAGGCTTTGGCCGGATTATAGATAACAATTTGTAATTTAATGCTTTTTCTGCGCCGGGCCCAGCCAGCGGGTCAGCCAGGAAGGCTTGTCAATTATTTGTGTTCGGGACCCGGTCCTGGGTCAGCTGAAACAGAGCGGGATCTGCTTTCTTAGTCAGATCAATGTTGAAGAGCGATACGAGAGTCTCATAGCCCTGCGGATCGGTGACCTGCCATTGCTTCAGCGAAAAGGTTGCAGGATCGAAGATGAGCTTGATCTGCGAGGTCCCCCCGAATGTTGCTTTGTCCTCGACGAGGATCGAAACAGCATCAGGCTCGATTTTCACGTCCATGATCCGCACGTCGCGGTTGAGATCAATCTGATCCTTAAGAAGAAACTTCAGCGGCGTCTGGCTGATGAAATAGACGTCTTTTGTCGCGGTCTTCCGGTCATGAACGGCCACGGAGAGGCCGTCGGCGACAACCTCAAGCGTCGCTGGAGGCGCATATTCAAAGCGGAGCTTGCCTGGCCTCTGGACATAGATCTTACCCTCCGAGCGCTTGCCGTCGGGACCGATCTGGACAAAATCACCGGTCATGTTGGTTGCGGCATTGAAGTAGGCATTGGCACGCTGAATAGCCGCCAAAGGGTCCAAGGGCGCTGCATTGGGCTTGGATGGCGCGGGCTTTGCTGGTGCGGCAGCAGCTTTGGCTTGAATACCGGCGATTCTCATCAGACCGGGCGGCGCTGGTGGCTGACCGCTGCTATCAGGAGCGCCTCCCGCTAAAGCGATTGTCAATGCCAATACAGTATGGTCCATGAGGCACGCCTTCCGCACAATCACATTCTGTTCCGGCGGGCTCGTGCCGCTACCGGCAAACCGTCATACTCTACCCTGGGCTGCTGGCTCAAGGCCGCCGGGTTTTGCTCCTTAGCCGGGAAAAGACTGATTCAGAGCCGGCGCTGCGCGCCTCCAGCCGGGGCCAGGTTTCTCACCACGATGCCAATGTCTGACTATGCTATCTGACGGTGCTAATGGAACAATTAAACATGATCGAATACGGCTCTCCGAATAAAGCGGCCGGGCAAATATCTAATTTCCGTCTGCGAAAGCGGACAAAGCTTTAGCCTTGCTATTGATAAAATAACAAGGCGAGCGTCATCTTGGCCAAGCTGGCCCAGTCCGATAAGCCCATGCGTGTCTGGCTCCGAGCCCTTCTGCTCTTGCCGGCGGCCATCCTGCTGCTCACAGACTGCGAGCCTGATACAAACACCGCACTGCCGAAGCCGCGCCCTGTCCGGACCGCCGCCGCTGAGAAAAGCGAGCTTGGCTCCTCGGTGGTCTTGACCGGGAAGCTTAATGCAATTCTCAAGAGCGATCCTGGCTTCGCGAGCCGGAGCACTTATGCTGGGCGAGGGGCGATCCGCTCTTATCTGACGCTCAATGTGCTATTAGCGAACGATTTCTTCACGCAGGCCGTAGTGTTCGCGAAGGTTGTGCCATCGCGCTAGCAGCTTCAAGCAAGGCTCGAGAAAAAGCTGGCGGAAGAGATCCCAAGCGCCGTTACACGGATTTCGCCGCTCGAGTTAGGGCCAACCGTTGGCTGGCCTATGCAATATAGAGTAAGCGGGCCGGACCTTGCTCAGGTCAGGTCGATCGGTTTGCAGCTCGCTCAAGCCATGGGAAAGGACATAAACTTCTGCCAAGTTAATTTCGACTGGATGGAGCCCGCGCGCAAGCTGCGCATCGAGATTAATCAAGATCAAGCGAGGCTTCTCGGTCTCAGCTCGCAGGCCTTGGCCGAGGTTTTGAACACGGTCATGACGGGCGCGCCCGTAACACAGGTGCGCGATGGCATCTATCTCGTCAACGTAATCACAAGAGCGCAGGACAAGCAGCGCGTCTCGCTTTCAACTCTGAAGGCGCTGCATCTCCCGCTTGTCAATGGCCGCACAGTGCCGCTGAGCCAAGCGGCATCGAGACGGGAGGGACCGTCGAGGAAAGCGCGCAATCACAAGCCTCGGTTTTCGCCAACGCGCCATGGATTCTTTTCCCGATGCTTTTCTTTACTCATGGCGCAGTTCAACAGTTTCAGCCGCCTGGCCCTTGTCCTGAGTATTGCCCCGATGGGTTTCATCGGAATCGCCGCGGCTCTTCTCCTGTCCGGCCGGCCGCTTGGCTTTGTGGCGATCCTTGGCATTCTGGCGCTCATGGGCGGCCTTTTGGTCGCAACGGTGCTGACCGTCATCGTCGTGCCCGCGCTCTACGTTGCCTGGTTCAGGATCAAAGCTCCAGCATAATGCCCTCCCCAGAAGGAAGCGCGCCGCCTATTCCACGGGCACGGCGGCCTCCGGGGCCTCCTCTTCAACGCGCCCGGAATGCATCCAGATCTTGCGGTCGCAGCGGCTGGCAAGAGCGAGGTCATGCGTGACAAGGATCAGCGTCGTGCCGCGCTTGCGCTTCAAAGCAAGCATCAGGTCGATGACCGCTGCCCCCGTGGCCTCATCGAGATTCCCTGTTGGCTCGTCGGCGGCAAGGATCGCCGGTCCTGGCGCCATGGCGCGGGCAAGCGCAACCCGCTGCTGCTCGCCGCCCGACAATTGGCCAGGATAGTGCGCAAGCCTGTTCTCGAGGCCAACAGCAGCAAGCTCCTTCTTGGCCTGGGGGAAGGGCTCGGCCGCGCCTGCAAGCTCGAGGGGAATAGCGACATTTTCGAGGGCGGTCATCGTCGGGATCAGATGAAACGATTGAAAGACGATGCCGATACGGGCACCGCGGAAGCGGGCGAGCGCATCCTCCCCCATCCTGCTTAGATCCGCACCATCGACTATTACCCGCCCAGAGTCAGGCCGCTCGAGACCTGCCATCACCATAAGCATTGTCGATTTGCCAGATCCCGAAGGCCCGACTAAACCAACGGTCTCGCCGCGCGTAATTTTAAGCGTTATGCCTTTAAGTATATGCACGCGCGCGGCGCCGCGCCCAAGGCTTAAGTGCACATTCTCGAGTTCAACCGCGTGGTCTGTCATTCATGTCCTCCGGAACCGCCAGCATGAATTCCTCGCCGCCTCCGATGCGAAGCGCATATGTCTCCTGGCGGCTTGCCGTTCAAATCCTGCTCATGGCATTACTCGCTGGCGCAACCCAGCTGCAGCCGCGCCCAGCAGCCGCGGCGGAGGCTGCAGCGCTGAAAATCATCGCCTTTGGCGACAGTCTCATTGCGGGGCCCGGGCTTCCTGCCGATGCCACTTTCCCAGCATTGCTCGAAAAGGCTTTGCGCGCAGCAGGGCATCAGGTGACCGTCGTCAACGCTGGCGTCTCCGGCGATACGGCCTTCGGCGGCCTGACACGGCTTGACTGGGCGATTGCAGACGGCGCCGACGGCCTGATCCTGGAGCTTGGCGCAAATGACATGATGCGCGGCATCGACACCGACGTGACCCGCGGCGCCCTCGACGGCATTCTGGCAAAGCTCAAGCAACGCAACATCAAGGCCCTGATCGCAGGCATGAAGGCTTCGCCAAGCCTCGGCCAGGATTACAAAGCAAGCTTCGATGCGATCTATCCGGATCTCGCGGCGAAATATCAAGCGCTGCTCTATCCGTTTTATCTCGAAGGGGTTGCGGCCAACCCCAGCCTTACTTTAGGCGACGGTTTGCACCCCAATGCTGCAGGCGTTGAACATATTGTGAAAGCCATGCTCCCCCTCGTGCTTGTATTCTTACAGCAAATCGATGCGGCCTCCGCGCGAAGAGAGTAGCTCTGGGCGGGATACGCAGGAATTTCCTTCCCGCCGAATCGCGCGTATAAGGATTTTAGGCTCATGCTCCGGCGCAGCTTCCTGGCGTGCCGCGCCGGGGCTCTAACAGCAAGGAGGGATCCATGCCCCGTCTCTTCACGGGTCTCGAAATCCCTCCGGACGTTGCAACAGAGCTTTCCATGCTGCGCGGGGGGCTCTCAGGCGCGCGCTGGATCGACACCGAAAACTATCACCTCACTTTGCGCTTCATCGGTGATATTGACGAGGCGACCGCTGGCGAAGTTCATTCCACCCTTGAGAAAATCCGCTGTGCCCCTTTCACGGTGACAATTGAAGGGCTCAGCTCCTTTGGAGGCGCAAAGCCTAGAGCCTTGATCGCTAAGATTTCGCCCGCTCCGCCGCTCGTCGAATTGCAAGCGCAGCAGGAACGGCTGCTGCGACGTATTGGTCTCGCTCCCGAGCCGCGGAAATTCATCCCTCATGTTACGCTGGCGAGGCTGCGGGCTGTCTCTTGCGCCTGCGTCGCCGAATATCTCGCGCTGCGAGGCTACTTCTTTTCCCGCCGGTTCGAGGCGAAACGCTTTGTTTTATTCTCCTCGCGCGATTCCGTCGGCGGCGGCCCCTATGTGGTCGAGGCTGCATATCCTTTCCATTGATGGCCTTTGCAGGCCGGAAGGGCGGTCTGCCGCAAACGCCGCTGCGGCTGGGCGTTGATACACCCCTTCACGGCCGCTATTTCCATGAGGAACCGGCCCTGCGCCGTGGATCTGCAGCCGTAGACGTCAAATGAGCTCTTCACTGACCCGTTTCGCCACACGCGCGGCCTATGGTGCAACGCAACTCTCGCGGGTTGCCTGGTACCTTGGGCACAGCGTTGCCCTGCGGCGCCTTGCGGAAAAGGCGCGCACGAGGGAAGGGGCGAGCAAAAGGCCAAGGCCGCATACAGATGCGCCTGTTCCAGACCGCAAGAAGCTCTTTGCCGGCATGGCAAGTCTATTCCAGCAGGATCTCGCCAATGTAGAAGCCGGGATCTACCCCCTGCCCGCCGATCATGACGGCTCATGGGGGACGCTGCTCAAACGCTCGCGGCTTTTTTTCGAGGATCTGCCCGATATTCACCACCGCCGGGAAAGCGGCAATTACAACGAGGTTCTGACCTCTGGGACACGCGGCAAGAGACCCCTTTACTATCTTCAGAACTTTCACTTCCAGTCTGGCGGCTACATGACGCAGGACTCCGCGGAGCGTTATGACACGCAGGTCGAGGTGCTGTTCAACGGGACGGCAAACGCGACGCGGCGCCAGGCGCTTCCTCAGCTCCACGAATTCTTCAAGGGCCGGGACCAGCGCTATCTGCGGCTCTTGGACGCAGGGTGCGGCACAGGCCGGTTCCTTGACTTCGTAAAGCAAGCCTGGCCCCGGCTTCCCGCTACCGGCCTCGATCTGTCGGAGGCCTATGCCCGGGAAGCGAAGCGCCACTTAGCGCGCTGGTCGCAACTCAATCTTGTCGTTGCGAACGCTGAGTCAATTCCTTTCCCGGACCAAAGCTATGACGCCGTAACCTCTATCTTCACTTTTCACGAGCTGCCGCCAGGCGTGCGCCGCATCGTCTTTCGCGAATTCGCCCGCGTTCTGAAGCCCGGGGGGCGCCTTGTCCTTGTCGACTCGATCCAGAGGGGCGACAAACCAGATTATGAGGGCCTGCTTGATCTTTTTCCGCAAAGCTTCCACGAACCATATTATGCAAGCTATATTGAGGAGGATTTTCATGAGATTGGACGGGCCTGCGGGCTGGCGCATGTGCGTGATGCCGGCGCTTTTCTGTCGAAAGTAATGGTCTTTGACAAGCTTGCAGGCTGATGGGGACCCCTGGCCACCTGGGAGGCCGGGCGGCGGCGGCTGCACGCTGGCAAAGTGCGGCCCCCTTCTTCATCCGGATTTTTGGGGACTGGATGATACAGAGCGAATGATCCCGCTGCGCGGTAACGCGGGCGATCGAGAAGGCTCACGGCGGCGCACGATCATCGGCATGCCGTCCTTCGGGCGCAGTGTGATGCGCTGAACCGGCATGATCTTATGGCCTTTCTTGAGCTCGAAGGTGAACGCCCGGGCTATATGGGCGAGGATGATCACGGCCTCCTGCATCGAGAAGGATGCACCGATGCAGACCCGGGGGCCTGCGCCAAAAGGCAGATAAACATAACGGTCGATCTTCTCCCTCGGCCCCGGCAAAAAGCGGCGCGGATCGAAGCAATCCGGCTCCTCCCAAAGACCGCGGTGCCGGTGAAGGACCCATTGCACGATCAATATGAGGGTGCCTTTGCGGATGCGCTTTCCCGCAAGCTCGTCAGGCCCAAGCGCCTGGCGGCTCATGCTCGGCGCTGGCGGATAAAGGCGCATAGATTCCTCAATCACCGCCCTCGCTGCGACAAGCCGCGCCGCATAATCCTCGACTGGACCGGAAAGCACCTCATCCGCTTCCTCCGCGACGATCTCACGCCACTCGTCCGACAAGGAGAGGAGAAATAAGGACCACGTCAACGCATTGGCCGTTGTCTCATGCCCCGCCGCAATGAAGGTCCGGATATTCGCCTCGATCTGCTTTTTGCTTAATCCGGCGCCGGTCTGCGGGTCGCGCGCTTCAAGGAGGAGGGTGAGAATATCCTGCGGCACAGCGGAAGGGTCTCTGGCGAGCAGGCGTCTGCGCCTGGCGATGAGCGTATCCACGAGGGAGGCAAAGAAAGATTCCGCCGGGCGGGCAGCAAGCCTCGTCAAGCGCGGAAGCCAGTCCGGAAGGCCTAGAATATCAAGCGGGTCCGGCCGGCCGACGGTGGCGAGTAGGCGCGACATTGCGGAAGCCACTTCGTCAACGCCGCGCCCGAGCCCATCGGAGAAGATCGTCCGGCCGAGGACCTCGAGAGTCACACGGGCCATCTCGGTTTGAATGTCCACAGTCTGCCCGCATTGCCGCTCCATGCGGCGGACGAAGGTTTCTGCGGAATCATTCACCGCCTGCGCAAAAGCGCTCACAGTCTTCGGGGTCAATAGCGGCGCGAGCGTGCGGCGTTGAAAGCGCCAATCGCTGCCTTCCGCTTCTAGAAGGCCATCCCGCAATGACGGCCCGAGCAGGCGCTTTTGCAAGGAATCCTTGCAGTAATTGGCAGAGTTGTCGACGAGCACGCGGCGGATCGCTGCCGGGTCGTTAATGACAGCAGTAGGCCCGAGAATGCTCGGCCCGGTGAGAACCGGCATTTCGAAATGCGCCTTTGTATAGGTTTCAAGGGCATTTCGGCGCATGGCGCGCAGCGAAGCAATTGGGCCCAAGGGCGCATCGAGAGGGGCGGGCGCAGGAGGCCGCAGAGGGCCGGAGCAGCGATGTGTCTTGTTCATAACACCTTGACCTTGGCCAGCAGCCGCTGGCACAGGCGCAAGGCGGAGCGGCCGGAACGCCGAAGCGATTAGCACGCCCTATGCGCCATAGCGAACTTGCAGGCACGGAAGCTGCGTTATAGAACCGCTCTGCCGCCTTTTGGCTCCCTTCGTCTAGCGGCCCAGGACGTCGCCCTCTCACGGCGAAAACAGGGGTTCGAGTCCCCTAGGGAGCGCCATGCCTTTTCTGTCCGGCCTCACCGCATAAGCAGACTCATCCCGCCCAGACAATCGGACTGTGCAGCGCCTTCACGGCGCATTCGCCGCGGCAGCCAAAGTGCGGGGGCGAGACGCAGAATGAACCCTCTTCTTCTGGCTGGCTGCTCACCCTTTCCGGCAAGGGCAGAACGTCAATCTTGCTCTGGCCGCAGGGCTGCGAGCGGTTAAGCTCAGTCTGCGGAAACAGTTGCTTCCAGCATCGCCATCCCGAAATTATTGACCTTCCATGCGGCCAGCTTCCTCCCTCTGGATCACCCTTCAGCTTCGAAAACGTTCCGGCTGGAAAATTGCGGCCCCATTCGCTTCGCACGCGGCCTCGTCAGCCAACCCAAGCAGGTTTTGAAACTCGCGCCGCGCCTCTTCCCGCCCGCGTGCGCGCCCAGCTTCATATGCCCGTTGCACCCTTTCCAGAATCTCTTCCCCGGTAGGTATCAGAAGTTCTGCATTCACGATTCTCATGACCGACCTTCAAACCAACAGTCCCGCAATGCCGCAATTCATATGAGAATTAATTGGACTCAACATCACCCATTTAAGCTATATTGGATATCTATCGGATTACGTTGTAAGACTAATATCAAAATGCATTCAATACGCCTAGCCCTTGCCCGCTAGCAAGCGCTTCCGCGGGCGGTGAATGAGCCGGCCCCTGCGTTACTCTTGGCGCGCGCTCCCCTTTGCTATTTGCTCGCAAGAATTCGGCGCGCAAGCCTGTCACCTGCAAGACCAAGGGTGAGGCAGACGGTCGTGAAAGACAAAAGATAGGGAATATTCAGAAGTTTATCCGGATAATCATCATAATAAGAAGAGCGCAGCCATTCCACGCATTGCAGCAAGGGATTAAAGGCAAGCCACTGCGCGTAAGGGTCGGGAACAGCAGCAGGAAAGAAGAGGACGCCAGAGGATAGGTACAATACTACTATGAACAAGCTGATAAACAGCTGCCAGATAGGGTAAACCCGCGAAATGAGAGTGTTTACAACTGCGAAGGAAAAACTCAGATAGATTGTCGCTGCAATTGCAAAGAGCATTCCTGTCCAATCGCGCGGCGAAAATTCCTCTGTGTAAAGAGCAATTAAGCAAAAAAACAGAAACGAAACGACAATTGCGCCGATTGATTCCAATATCCCTCTTGCAATTAAAATATCAAGTACCGTGACCCTGTTAAAGAATAGGAGAGGCTTGTTTTGGAGAATTGAACTCATGATCTGCCGGGCATTGTGGAGCAAAATTACAAATGGCAGAACAGACAAGCCAAAATAAATTACATCGGAAGTTCCTTGCGGCGCAATCTTCCCGATAATATGTTTCACGGTCAAGATTATGAGAAGATGCACAAGGGGATAGAGGAGAACGGCAACAAATCCCAGGTAATAGGGGCCAGCCCGCAGCCTTATGTCACGCAGAAGAATGGCTCTGATGACGGCTGCGTTGATGGCGAGGGGAGAAACCGGGAAGCGCTCGTTGGCTTCAGAGATAGGAATTGCGCTCATTCTTTCTTCCAGCTTGCACCAACTCAATCATCATACCCGCTTTTGCGCCGGAAAATTCTGCAGCGTGAAAGCGGTTGCCACTATCCCGATGCGCCGTCAGAAGTTCTTCTTATAGAACTCGATCGCGCTATCGATATGGCCAAAGGCCAAGAGTTTTCCGCGGTAAAGCACAAGACCCCGGTTACAATAGGCTTTTGCTGTGCCAACGCTATGCGACACCATGATCATGCTGGCGCGAGCGCGCCGCTCGTCGAATGCCTGTTTAGCCCGCAGCCGGAACCTCGGATCTCCCACCGCCGTCACTTCGTCGACCAGATAGCAGTCGAATTCGAGGGCCATGCATAGGCCATAGGCAAGCCGGCTCTGCATGCCTGAAGAATAGGTCCGGACGGGCAAATCGAAATAGTGGCCAAGCTCCGCAAAATATTCGACATAGTCGATCACCCGGCGGACATCTGCCCCATAAATCCGGCTGATAAATTTGAGGTTCTCGCGGCCCGTCATTTGCTGATGAAAGCCTGCGGCAAGACCCAGCGGCCAGGATACACGGACATTGCGGAAAATGCGGCCGGAGTTTGCTAGCTCGGCGCCTGCAATGAGACGCAGCAGAGTGGATTTCCCGGCGCCATTGGGGCCGAAAATAGCATAATTGTTGCTCGAATCGAACGAGTAGCTCACATCGTCGAGCACAACCTTCAGGTGGTTCTCAGTCTTGTAAATTTTTGTGATGTGCGAAAGCTCAATCATCCGGCAGCGTGATGATGCAATTTCCGGTAAAGAGCCCCCCAAAGGGCCGACATGCATGCATAGAGAATGGCCGCAGCAGCGACGCCGAGCAGGCTGAAGGTGACGCGGTATGGCCACGTCGAATCGGCAGGCAGCAGCGGATCGACGAATGTCGCAAGATAGACTTTCTGCTCTTCTGCATTGACACGCGCTGTCTCAAGAGCAGAAGCGGCTGCGGTGTATTGATTTTCGGCGATTTGCTTTTCGAGCTCGAGGTCTTCAAAGCGCGTGATCTTGTCCGCAATCGTGCGCCTCTCCGGATGGTCCTGAGACGTCAGCATTTGTTCCAGTGATGCCATTTGCTCCCCAACCACTTGGATCCGCTTCCGCAAGATTTGATTCTGCGGCGCAGAGCTGCTGACGTTGTTCCGCTCCGATGCCGTCAGCTCCTGCTCAAGATGGATTTTTTCGAGGCGCAGCTCGGAAATCAACTTATTGAGGCCATCTGCTGTGCGCTGGGGGTCAAGTGTCTCTTGCTGATTGCGAAGATCACGCATTTTCAGCCGGGCATTGATCAGCCGCTTCTCGGCACGCTTGAGCTCTGCTTCGGCGATCTTCACAGCATCCTGGCGCGAGCGATTGGACAGCTCGTTCACAAGTTTTTCGCTCAGATCAACAATGGCATTGCCGATTTTCAGCGCGTCCTCCGGCGTAAACGCGCTCACACGAACCGTGATAATTCCAGAAGACGTCTCGATATTGGCTCTGACATGCCACCATTTCCAATAAGTGACGAGGTCTTCAATCGGCCCATCGGCATCAAAGCGGGACAGCCAGTCGATGCCGCTGCGCCCAAACATCTCGCGCAAACCCACCTCGCGGTCCAACGCCTCAACCATCGCCTGGCTCGTCACATAGTTGACGACGATGAGCGTATCCTGAAGCTGGGTATAGGAGCCAAGCCCCGCCATAAGGCCGGCAATGCCAGAATTCGACGCCGAGTCGAGCGGGCTTGGCTCACCCCCCCTGATCGCGAAGCGCGCTTCCGAAACATATTGGCTTGATGCAATGAAAGAAAAATAGGCAACCGACAGAAAGGCTGGAATGCAGAAAAAAACGAGAAATCCAAAAATGCCCAGGCGTGACCGCCGGATCGAGCCGGCAATGTGGTAGCCAGCCCGCCAGAACGTATCCCAGCTGAGCCGTGAGACGGACTTGTTGTGCACCTGCCTTAAAGCGCGGGCTGAGCGGCGCCATTCCTGCGCCGCGAGCGCAGCCCGATCGAGCGCGGCTGCATGCGTGCGCGCGAGAGCGCCTGGCTTGGGATCGTCCGAACCGGATGACGGTGCCGTCACCTTAACCATCCTATGGGATCAAGCGCTGCCCAGCCATGACACATTGGGCAATCCGGCTGGGCGTATCTGTAGCTGCCTTATTCAAAACTCTTTCCGGAACCGCCTCTTAAACCAAATAAACCAATGCTTGGAGCCCTTTCCCCACACAGTTGGCGGGGCCCTTACAAGTTTGGCATGGCCTGCGGCGCGCCGCAAGAGTCGGTCCTCGCACCCGCAATGCCGTGCTCCGCGTAAACCGCAAGAAGGTCGCGCGCCACATCCGCCGGCACTCTGTCATAAGATGCCGCCCTGCTCATCACGCTCGCGAGTTCCGGCTCTCTGGCTACCCTTTGCAGTATATCTTTGAGGCTTTCTGCATTGCCCCGCGCAAAATGAAACCCGTTGACGCCGTGCTGGACAAACTCCGTCATGCCCAGAACATCGGACACGATCACCGGGGTATGCGTCGCCAAGGCTTGCAGAAGAATAAGCGGGCTATTTTCGTACCAAGTCGAAGGGATGACAAGATAGTCCAGCGCTGCGAACGCGGCAGCAAGCTCGGCCCGCTTCAGAATTCCAGGAAACTCGATCTTAAGCCCGGCGGACTGGCGCTGCAATTGTGCAAAGTAAGCAGGATCCTGGTCCTGCGGCCCCCAGAGCCGCAGCGAGAGGTTGGAGCAGCCTGCGGCCCGCAGCGCCTCAATCAAGAGATGCGCCCCCTTGTGGGGGGAAAACTGGCCAATGAAACCAAGCCGCACCTCGCCGCCGGCGGGCGGCGGCGGTTTTGGGGCGCGGTCAATATCAATGCCAAAGTGGCTGATCCGGAGAGGAGCGGGAAAATTATTGGATTCGTAGGCGCGCTTCAGGAACTGAGTCGGAGCAAATGCCTCACGGTAGACTTTCATCGCCTCGCGTAAGATGCCGGGCCGGACGACAAGATCGTTCGGCGCAAAGGAGCTGATGGTGAAGGGGTCGCGCTCGCGCCGGCCAAGCCAGGCGAGCGGATATGAAATTGGCCCGCGGATGAATGGATGGCCGCCGAGCCTCGCAAGAGGCTCGGCATTCGGGCGCGCCCCTGCAAGCTTCAAGAAACAGGCGATACAATTTGCGCGATGCTTGTCAGGCCCTTCGCAGAGCTTGCCGTCCGCCGTTTCAAGGTGATTCGTGTAGCAGAAGCCGAAAAAGTCGGTGAGCGTCGCGAAAACGGGAATGTCCATCTCCCGGGCAGCATCCAGCAATGCCGTGGTGTGGCTAATGAGATGGCAAACATGGATAACATCGGGCTTAATCTTGCGGATCAAACGCTCATGCAGATGCCTCAGGGCAGGCTGCTCGTAGCTGTCGCGGACCCGCCGGTTCGGAAAATGATTCTTGTCGAGAGAGACAACCCGCACGCCTTCGTGCACATATTCTTCGATGATGCATTCCTGAGCAGGCTCTCCCGCCAGCACTGCTGACACAACAATCGCTTCGTGACCCGCGGCAAGAATCTCCTTGGCCAGGGAGAGTGTATAGGACTCTGTGCCGTAGAAATGGCGCGGAAAGAAGCAGTGAACATAAAGGGCGACTCTCATGTCAGAGACCCGGCGATGCTTGCCACGGTTCGCGCAATGCCTTCCTCTATGGAAACACGCGGCATCCAGCCAAGCTCGCGTCTTGCCCTTTCCGGATCGAGCACGGACACCGGCACATCAAAAGGACGCGCAGGCGCGCGCTCAATTGTGACCGGCTTCCCCAGCTGCTTTTGAAGAATGGCGATAACATCGTTGAGCGAATAGCCCTTTCCGCTGCCGATGTTAAGCACGGATGACGGCGTGGCGGTATGCCCGGCCCTCACTACTGCCTCAACAGCGTCATCAATATAAACATAGTCGCGCACAACTGTCCCATCCCCAAAAACTTTCACCGGCGCCCCCGCAAGGGCCCGCTTGGTGAACTGTGTCACAGCCCCGAAGGGGCGGGCGGCGTCCTGGCCTGGCCCAAAGAGGTTTCCAATCCGGAGAGACACGGGTCTTATGACGCCAAAAGCAGCGAAAAGCTCAAGGTAAGTCTCCACAGCGCGCTTTGAGACACCATAAGCCGAGAGAGGTCTGAGCGGATGCTCCTCAGGCGCGGGCGCCTTGATGAGCCGCCCATAAACGGTCCCGCCGGATGAGGCAAATACAAACCGCGGATTGGCCCCAGGAGGAATCTTTTCGAGCAACCGCACCGAGCCCGTGATATTGATCCGCGCGTCCTCAGACGGGGCTGAATTGGAATCCGCGGGGATCGTCGACCAGCTCAAGTGATAAATCGTGCCGACGCCTTCAAAGATCTCATCCCATGGCACCCTAAGCAGGGAAAGATCGGCCTGCAGCCACTTGAGACGCGGATGCGGCGCAAAGGGGCAAGGCCTCCGCCCCGTGGCGATCACCGTTTCGCCGAGAGCCAAGAGCGCGGGAACAAGGGCGCGGCCGAGAAAACCGCTTGCGCCAGTCACCAAAGCTTTAACGGTCATGACTGTTGCACAAAGCAGCCCGCGCTAAACAGGAAAGTGAATGGCGTCGGGAAGCCCTATCAAAGGATCAACATCGTGCGGTGCAAGCTCGCGGTAGAGGTGAAAATAGCGGACCGCCATATCCTCCACACCGAAGAGCCTGAGCGCCCTCTCGCGGTTGCGCCCGCCAATTGCAAGGAGGCGTTGAGGATTATCGAGCAAAGCCACGGCAATCCCAGCGGTCTCATCGAGCGTGCTTCCAAGCGTCTCGCTGCCGCCCAAAATCTCGGGGATTGCGCCAATCTTGTATCCCGCAACCGCGAGGCCAGAGCACATTGCAAACGGTATCACCTGGCCAAAGCTCTCCTGTCTCACGGGGGCAACAAACATCTTGAATCTTGCAAGATGCGATGGAAGCTCCTCATACGGCACGAAGCCCGCAAATTCAAACTGCCCGAGGAGTTGCTCCTGCTCGACGCGCGCCCTGAAATGCGAGAACAAGGATCCATCGCCGATGATGATGACGCGGGTCTTTGGCCGTCTCTTGGCGATCTCAATGAGCAGCTCGATAGCATTGCTGCCGAGCTTGTCATTTTCGAGGCGGTAGATCATCCCAACCGCATCGAGCGCATGCGGATCACTAACTTCCGGCGGAGAAAATCTGTCAAGCTCGATACCAGGGTAGATCACACTCGCCGGAGCCTGGGATCCATAGGCATCGAGAACGCTGCGGGAAACAAATACATTGCGATCGATTTGCACGCCGGCAAAAGGCGCAACCGGCGTATTGACGTTTTGCACAATAGGACAGCCAAACTCAGCGCCAACCTCGAAAACTGTCCGGTACCAGCGTTCATCGACGCTGCCCCAATAGTGAACATGCAAGATGTGCGGCCGGAACCGGCTGAAAATGCAGCGCACGAGGTGACGGGAATCATGCCTCGGAACGGCATCAATTGACATGCCTGTGTGCTTGCCTCGCGCTGGCAGCGCTGAGGTCACGACCCTCATCTCAATACGGTGCCCAAGATGGGTATGAAGATCAGCTATGAGCTGGGTTGAGCCACCGGTCCAGACATTGGCGATTGCATGCAATATCCTTGGCCGCGCCGCAAAAGCCTGCCTTTGCTTAGGTATTACGGTATAAAGAGGAGGAGGGAAGACGCCGAGCGATCGCCGCAAATGCCCGGCAAAGGCGGCGGGATCGGCTCTGCGCACAAAGCCATTTCGCCTTGCGTCAAAAACGAGGCGCTCGCTGCGGAAGCGGGCATCATTTACACACCGGCCGAGCTTCCGCCATTGAAGAAGAAGCATCGCAAGTCTGAACGGAGCTTTAAGCAAGCGGATGGCCCCGCGCGACACCGCCCGCGCGAGGGATGCTGCCTTAATCCATGGATCAAGGCGGGCAAGCCGTTCGTCGATCTCGTCCAAATGGTCCTGCATGACAAGAAGCGCACGCTTCAGCGCCTTGCGCTCATCACTTGCGGCAAGCGGCTGGCTGGATTGACCAAGCGGCTCCGCCCCGGCTCGATGAATTTCGATGTGCCCTTCCCCCGCGGCCCCGTCTGCGCCCCGACCGTTGTTTGGGGAATGCCGGGCCGGCATAACGCCAGGGCCGTCGGGGCTGCTGGGAGAGAGCGGCGTGAGGGGCTCGTTTTGCAAGCGGGTCACTGATGACTCTCTTTCAGGCGAGGGCTGGCGATAAGCGGTAAAGCGAGAGGCCAGGGTGAAAATAAGGATCGTCCCGCAGTCTCTCTGCCCAGCGCTCGCGGAAATAGGCGCGCTCAGACGCATGAACGCGCAGACGCCGGAATGTTCCTTTGCCGCGGCTTACAGACTCGAAATGAATGAGCCTCGCAAACGGCGTCCACAGTGTCACAAAGCCAAGCTCCTCGAGCCTCAGGCAAAGATCAATGTCGTTGAATTCAACGGGGAGGTGAACGGAATCGAAACCGCCGGCCGCAAAAAATTTCTCGCGTTCCACAGCAAGGCAAGCACCGGTCACTGCAGAAGTCTCGTGGATGAGTTGACTGCTTCCGAGCCACCCCCCATCCTCCTCGCGCGCGCCAGCGCCAAAATGCCCTGCGCTCCCGCCAAGCCCAGCGACAATGCCAGCGTGTTGAACACGCCCATCGGGATAGAGCAGCTTGCAACCAACAGCGCCAGCTTCCGGCTCGCTGGCCAGCAGCGCAAGCTCGTGCACCCAGTCAGGGTCGATAATAGCCATATCGTTGTTCAAAAATATAAGGATTCTCCCCTGCGCATGCTTCGCTCCGAAATTGTTCAAGGCCGCAAAATTAAAGGCCCCGGGCGAGCGCAAGAGACGGACGCGAGGATCCCGGGCGGCCGCATCAAGCTCAGCCAGCGCCTGCAAATCGGTGCTGCCATTGTCCACGATAACGAGATCCAATCTTGCATAACGCGTTGTCGAAAGAATGCCGGCGAGCGTTTGGCGCAAGTAGCGAGGCCTGTCACGCGTGGCGAGCACGATTGTGACGCTTGGCATTTCTGTGAGATTTGCGTCCGGCTCCCTTGTTGATCCTGGCGTGTGGAAGGGCGGAGAAAGCACGCTACTGTGGCCAGGAGATGTGCGCACGAGCATGCGCCGCAGATGCTGCACCTCCCGGCGCCCGAGGCCACGCAAAATAGTTTGCGAAAAAGCCATGTAGCCCGGCCAGCCTCCACTGAACGAAATGCGGGAGCGGGCATGCCCTAGCCTCGTCAGAAGCGGGCGCCCGGCATAGGGTTTTCCCCTTTGCAGCCTTGGGCTCCAGCTAGGTTTGAAGACGGGTACAAGCCCTTGCTCCGTATCCAGCTCTTCATCGCAATAAAACACCTGAGCCGCTGTTGCTTGCTGGCTGGCTTCGATGAAGCACGCCAGCGCGTGGGGCGCGAGCCGGTCTCCCCAAGACAAAGGCGAGACGAAATCCGCGTCATTGCCAGCAAGTTCGCATCCCTGCCCCAGCGCGGTCACGCGAGGGTCCCTTGCAGCAGCAGATTTGATCTTGTCATTGACCTCGGGTGAGAGCGAGGCACCGAGGACCGTGAATGTCCAGCGCGGATAGATTTGGCTAAACAATGACCCGATCGTGGCATCGATTTCAGACGCCTTTGCTGCCGCATCAAGGATCGCATACAACCGGACCATTGGCGCATCTGCCCAATTGCAGCGCGGGCGCTCGAACCCGTCAGGGCTTGCGCCCGCCGAATAGCTGCTCCGGTATTCGCTCCATGAGGACAAACCCCTCCCCGAAATCGACCAGCGGAGATTTTCATCAGCTTCAGGCTGCCAGCCCAAGAGAAAAGTCCCAATCGCGCTCAAAAGCCTCGAACGGCCGTGACGCCATCCAAGACGAAGCACATCAAGCGCCGGCAGAGGCTCGATCTCCTCAACGGCAAAGTTAAAAGGTCCCTTTTTTGCGACGGGCGAGATCCAGACCGCCGTGGCGTCCTGAGGGGCCTTGTCGAACCAGTCAGCGCGCCCGAGAACAGGGCCCGGAAGGATATGCCAGCCGATTTCCCCTGCTCCCCGCCGGTAGCTCACCAAAGGCCGCGCGGGATCATCGTACAGCCCCAGCCTGTAGCGCATGCGGAACCATCCGCCGGGCTTAAAGAGCGACAGCGGCTCGATCGAAAGCCACGGTTGCACGCCCGTGGCGAGATAGGAGCCATTTTCTCCCTCAACACCCGAGACCAATCTGAGGCGAATCGTTTGCAGCGGAGGCTTCAAACGAGATCAGCCATGAAAAACGTTTATGATACCGGGCTTTGAGCCTACCGGGCAGCGCCGCGGATCGCCGTGGATGGCAAAATTCCCAGCCAGACGTTTGCAACCGCGATGGAGAATCATCCCGCAGCTTTCCTTTCCGTCTTCAGGCCGGAGCGAGCACGCGCGCGGCTTCGGCGTAAACTTCCAAATCCATCTCGATCAGCGCACGGGCAGCCTCTAGTTCACGCAGCTTATCCGCCAGCCCGCTCACCGCAGGGCCCGTGCCCAACGTAACATCGGGAAGCGGCTGGGGAAGATCGAGCACCGCGGCAAGAAGCTCAAGAAAAGCCCTGCTGTCGCTCCGCAAGCCCACCGCATCGATTGCGGCAAGCGAATCGAGGGCCGAAGCAGTCTCTGGCGCAGGCGGCGGATCGAATGCATTTGGTGCGGCAAGCTGATAGACAAGAGGATTGAACAAAGCTCCGCGCAGTTCTTCGGGCGGCCGCGACAGCACGCCCTGAAGGGCGGTGAGATCCGTGAGATCAACAGTGCGGAATATGCTTGCTGAGGACTGAAGCGCGCGCCCCAGAAAGCCCGCTGCCGGCTCAGATCCTGAAAGCGATGCCCATTTGAGAATCAAAAGCCTCTCGGCCAATTCCTCAAAAGGATCTCTCAAAAGGATCGCAGCCCTAAAGCCATTATCGCGGGCAAGAGGCTCCCAGGCCTGCCAAAAGACCCTGCCCGAAAGGTAAAGCGACTTCGTGAACATGAGGCCGAAGATACGCTGCGTCGTCTCCTCCGGCATCAGTTCCAGGGCATTATACGTCATATGGAAGCGCCGGTTCAGCGCCTCATCAAGGTTATGAGAGCGGACGAGCTGAGTCTCCAGACGCAAAAGCTTTCCTTGAATGAGATCCGGCGCCGACCGGCGCCGGTAAATCAGAATCTGGTTCTCCGAATCCTTTATCTCCAAGTCCTTGGCTGCTGTTATGCCAGGGCAATTCTTCTCTGTGATCACAAAGCCGCAAAGACCTGTGTTGTGCAGGCACTGCTCTTTCAGCAGCGGCCGGTAGGCAGTGGCATCAACGACAATGTGCCTGTCTGGATCGAGATGCACTATGACCTTTGGCGTCGCTGCCGGATTATCTGGCGCAAGCCAGCCGATGATCCGCGACCCCGAGTCGTCGTCGATATTGAACAGCATCGCAGCCTTGGTGTCCCTTCCGCAGCAGAAAGCTTCTGCCTCATGCGCAATTATTAACGTTCGAATCTGTGGTCCCGGATTCCTGCCCAAGCCAGCGCAAGGACGCTCCAGAATGCGAGCGCACAGAGGCCGGTAAAAGCAATTTTGCGCGCGCGTAGAGGATATTCGGCGACCGCCGGCTTCACCGGCTCGACGAAAGGCACGAAATAAATATGCTGCCTTTCAGATTCTTGGCGGGCCCGCTCATAACCCGCCCTAGCAATCTCAAGAAGCGTCTTTGCAAACCGGACCTCAAGCTCCTGCGTCTCAAACCTCGCAAGCGATTGCGAGAGAGTTTTTGCATGTTCCATCTGGCTCGTCAGCGAGGACGTCAAAGTGGCAATCTGTGTGTCAAGCGCCTGAATCTGCTCGGATAGAACTTTCTGCTGTGGCGCCATCGGAGAAACTATCCCAAGGCCTGCATCACGCTCACGTTCAAGCGCTAATTTCTGCCGCATAACTCCTAACAAGCTATCCATGGTGGATGTTATCGTTTGCTGCAGGTCGACGGTCTTCTCCTGGTTTCGCACATCGCGCATGCCCGTGATGGCATCAGAATAGCGCAGGCTCGCACGATGGAGCTC
>DASRYK010000060.1:0-18551 GCA_035687205.1 Methylocella sp.
AGAATAGGCTGCAGTGACTTCGCCCGACCTCAGCAGCTCCTGCTCAAGGGTCACAGAATTTCCTGAGTGAGTCACCTCCCAAGGCGTTGCGTCCCTGACGGGAAGGGCATCCCTTGTCATGGGATCGAACCCAATATGGAGAGGGCTGGTCGCCGTTAGAGCAGCGGCGGTATGATTGAAGACAGCCTCAAAAGGCAGGACATCAACAGCTTTGTAGCCAGGCGTGTTTGCATTTGCGATATTGGCCGACACTGCAACATGGCGGGCTGCGAGCCACCGGCTTTGCTGCGAGGCTAGATCGAAAAGATAAACCGCTTCCATCGCCATCCCGCTCATGTTTAGCTTCTTTGCAGATCTAGAGCGCCTGACTTGCCTGGGGCTGGCCTGGAGCAGCGATCCAGCACCGCTGGTAGCACTCGTCTGGCGCAAGATCGCTCATAGTTATCGCCATTTACGGGATAATGCGCATTTCGCCAGCATGAAGGCGCGGAAATGCCGGTCATGGCTGCCGTTGTAGCGGCTCGCCTTGGCCCCGGTCTCTGCCTCGCCGGCGCCTTTGCTTGGCCACCAAACGCCAAAAGTGAGAATCTCTGCAAAAGCGCATCGCGCAGGGGGGCACTGCGGCTTGAAGAAGGAGGCGGAACATGAGCAGGCGCAGCAATCATCTTGCGCCGCTCCCATGCGTGCTGGAGCCATGCCCCGGTCTCTTTTCAGGCCGCGCCGTGTTAAACTGCCCCGTCGGCCTCATCGAAAGCGGCGAAGCGCGCTCATGAGAACGCATGGGCATCCCAAAGAACGGTTTGCGCCCGGCGCTGCTGGCCTGTTTCGATCCCGCAAAGCGCTCAGTCGCGCGGACCCTACTTCTTGTCGATGATGTCTGCGAGCGCTTCCTCGAATTTCGCAATGTTGCGCGCGCCCGCGCCGAAGTCGTAAGGACCGGAGCGCGCGACGGAGCGGATGTCGATGCGGGTTTGGCCAGCAAGCGGCCTCAGCCTCACCGTTATATCGGAAGGAAACCCAAGGACTGGGCTTGCCGCCACAGCATCGGCATGGCCAAGGCCAAGACGGCCGCCTGGCGGCAAACGCTCGACAATCCGCCAGCCGCTCGCCGCCATAGCTTTGAGAACGGCTTCGAATGTCTCAAGAGGATCGAGATCAACAAGAATGGGCTGAACCTGCGGGTAAGCCTTGATTTGCGCGTTTCTTTCTGCCACTGGCGCCTCCGGGGGCGTCCTATTCTCCCTTGCGGCGAGAGCCGCCTGGGAAAGCGAGAAGGCGGGAGGATCGGCAATATCGGTGGAAATATCGGAGAGGGCTGGCAGCCGCAGCGCCTGCTGAGCGAGATACGCAGGATACGCTAGAAGAAGCAGGGCAAGAACGAGCCCGGCAAAAGCCTGGCCCGCGCCTTTGCGGCCGCTGCGCCATATGACAGCAAAGGCCAGGAAGGCCAAGAGAACGGATGCCATGGCCACCGCAGCCGCCCCGCCAAGCACTGCGATCAAATCATCGCTATGCTTGACGGTGAGAAGGCCAAGGCCGGCAACGGCAAGGGAAAAAGCCGCAAGCCGCAAGCTCAGCAAAGCCGTTTGCGAATAGGGCTCTTCAACGATCAGCCGCCGCATTATCGACCCTTCGCGCTCCGGCTTGTGCCGCGCCTGCGGCAGCCTCGTATGAACGCCGCGCTCTGCGGATTATGCAAGCCTTGAGCGGCGCCACCCCTGCCCCGGGATGGCCAGGACGAAACGCCCTGCTCTGCCGCATTTCCGCCGCACCCGGGAGTGCGTGAAGGAAGCTCTCTTCTTCGCGCTGGTCAAGCAAAAGCGCGGCAGTTTCAATCACAAAATAATTTTTTTTGATTGCATGCCCCTCGGCAGAACCGCGCAACGTCCTAATATTTGCCGCAAATGATCATGATCTGTGGGGCAGAGATGTGATGCAATGGTGCGGGAATGTTTGGGGCCCCGGCGCGTGCTGTTGCGCACAGCCTTTCAGGCCGCGTTAAGGCACAAATGTTCCGTGCAATCCAGAGCTGCTAGATCTGCCAGCGAGGATCAAGTTTGCCGCTCTCGCGAGAGCCCTGTTAAGCTCGCAGCTTTCAGGAAAAAATCAGGAGAATCGAGCGTCAGGGTTACACGGCATTAACTTGATCACCACATGATCGGTCATCGAAGCTTCGAAGCTTCTATGAGCTGTCATTGCTGCCAAAACAAAGGTTTATTCACATGAGCCCGCAAGAGAAGACCTCCGAGCAATCAGCAGCAAACCGGCCGCGTGATCTCATATCGCGGCTTTACCGCGAAATTGGGATTTCGGCTGTTGCCGCCGCGCTCGAAGCCGGCGCCGCGAAGCCGAAAAAGCCTGTGCCAGCCCGTAAGGACTATCCTCCTTTTCTGCGGAACGATGAGGCGGCCTGACCCTTTGCACCAGGGGGCCGCCGCGCCCGCGCCTGGCTGTCTCTCTGCGGTGCGGCGCTATGTTTTATGGCAAGCATAAGCCGCCGGCTATTTTTGCAGGGTGCCGGCGCGTGTTTTTGGGCGGCCGCCGGGATTGGCTCTTATGCGTTTGCATTTGAGCCAGGGTTTCGCCTCAATGTAACCTCCTACAAGCTCTGTCCGCCCCGCTGGCCCCCTGGGCTTGGCCTTAAAGCCGTTGTGCTTTCCGACATTCATGCCTGCGAGCCGTGGATGCCTGCAGCCCGCATTCGCGGCATTGCAGAGCTCACGAACGATCTTAAGCCTGACGCCATTTTCCTTCTCGGGGATTTCTCGGGCGGGCACCGTATCGTCACAGGGCCGGTCATGCCCGATGCGTGGGGTGAGGCGCTTTCAATCCTGCGGGCCCCGCTTGGCGCCTATGCCGTGCTCGGCAATCACGACTGGTGGCATGGCGCTCTTCCCGGCCTGCCAGCCGATAAAGCGGCCGGCGTGCGGGATGCGCTGCGCGCGGCTGGCATTCAGGTTCTCGAGAACGAAGCGTTGCGGCTCACGAAAGATGGCCAGACGTTCTGGGTCGCAGGTCTTGCCGACCAGCTAGGCGACGTCATCGGCCCCGGGCTCTATCGCGGGCTCGATGACCTCAAAGGGACATTGGCTCAAATCAAGGACGCTGCACCCGTGATCCTGCTCGCGCACGAGCCTGCAATCTTCAACCGCGTTCCGGGCCGCGTGTCGCTGACGCTGTGCGGCCACACCCACGGCGGGCAAGTCAATATTCCGGTTTTCAGCCAGCGCATTCTCCGCCGCCGTTACGGCCTCGACCGCATCTACGGGCACATTGTCGAGAAGAACCGTCACTTGATCATTTCCGCGGGCCTTGGCACCTCCTACGCCCCGGTCCGGTTCATGCGCCCGCCCGAAGTGGTCGAAATCCATCTCGGCGCGCAGCCAATGCGGCTGAAGGCCTGACCGCCCCGGCATCGCCTCAGAGGCGGGTTTCCAGGCCTTTCCCGCCATCCGCTAATCCGTCCGGCTTCTCTGGCTTGAACCGCGCCGATTCTTCTTGTACCGCAAGCACAAGTTCAATCCGCTGGCAAACCGGAGACCGCGAATGCCCGAATGGCCAATCTACGGCACGATCACAGGCCCGATTGTCATGATCGGCTTTGGCTCCATCGGGCGCGGAACGCTTCCGCTCATCGAGCGCCATTTCAAATTCGACAAGTCGCGTTTCACAATTATTGACCCAGAGGACAAGGACCGTCATCTGGCCGATGAGCGGGGGATTGCCTTTATCAAGCAGGCTGTCACCCGGGACGATTTTGCAGGTCTCTTGAAGCCGCTGCTGACGAAGGGCGGCGGCCAGGCCTTTGTCGTCAATCTGTCGGTCGAAGTCTCTTCCGTCGCGATCATGCGTCTCTGTCATGAAGTTGGCGCCCTTTATATCGACACGGTTGCCGAGCCTTGGGCGGGTTTTTACACAGATCCCCGCCTAACTGCCTCAGAGCGGTCGAATTATGCCTTGCGCGAAGGCGTTCTCGATCTTCGCAGAGCCGTGGGCACAGGCCCGGCGGCGATTTCCTGCTGCGGCGCCAATCCCGGGATGGTCTCCTGGCTCGTCAAGCAGGCTCTGCTTAATGTCGCGACGGATTGCGGGATCGAGTTCAGCGAGCCTTCCTCGCGGGAGGAATGGGCGCGCCTTGCGCAAAGAACCGGCATCAAAGGAATCCATATCGCCGAATGCGACACGCAAAGGGCGCTTGCGCCAAAGCCGCGCGGCGTCTTTGTCAACACTTGGTCCGTCGAGGGGTTTATCTCGGAAGGCTTGCAGCCTGCGGAGCTCGGCTGGGGCACGCATGAGAAGCACATGCCGCCCGAAGGAAAGCGCCACGCATTTGGCCCGGACTGCGCGATCTATCTCATGCGGCCCGGCGCAGGCACGCGGGTGCGGTCCTGGACGCCGACGGCCAAGGCGCAGCACGGATTCCTCGTCACCCATAATGAGTCGATCTCTATTGCCGACTTTCTAACTTTGCGCGAAATGGGGGAAGTCATCTACCGGCCAACCTGCCATTACGCCTACCGCCCGGCGGATGATGCCGTGCTGTCGCTCGACGAGATGGCCGGGCGGCAGTGGCAGCCGCAGGAAAAATTTCATATTCTGGACGAGCACGAGATCGCCGATGGCATCGACGAGCTCGGCGTCCTCCTTTATGGCCATCCGAAGAATGCCTATTGGTATGGCTCACAGCTCTCGATTGAAGAGACACGCCGCCTTGCGCCTTATCAAAACGCAACGGGGCTGCAGGTTTCTTCTGCCGTGCTCGCCGGGATGGTTTGGGCGCTTGAAAATCCCCATGCCGGGATTGTCGAAGCCGACGAGCTCGATTTCCGCCGCTGCCTCGAAGTGCAACGGCCCTACCTCGGGCCAATTATCGGCAAATACACGGACTGGACCCCTCTCGACGATCGCGCCGTCCTCTTTCCTGAGGATGTCGACATGGAGGATCCCTGGCAGTTCAAGAATATCATCGTGCGGTGACCGCGTAAGCAAAATTCAAGTCCCTGGCTTTGCCGTCAAAGCGCTGCGGCACCCGCTGTGCCGTTTTTCATAGGAAGCCTTCCGCCTCATGCGGCCCAGGCTGCCGTTTCATGCCAGGGGGCCTCTGGCAAGATGGCCACCGCCGGAAATTCATAAAGAGCTGGAGAATCCCGTTATGAGCCGGTTCCCGGATATGCATAGCGAGCCGGATCGTAAGGAAGGAGTGCACGGCTTTTTTCTGCCGCTTGTGAGCGTCGTCGTCGTCAATCACAACTATGGCCGTTTCCTCCAAGAGGGGATCGATTCGGTCTTCGCTCAATCCTATCCAAGCATCGAGTGCATCGTCGTCGACAATGCCTCAACCGACGAAAGCGCGGATGTCCTCAGGAGACTTGCGAAACAGTATCCGGCCATCAAAATATTGCAGCGTGAGGACAACGGCGGGCAAAGCCTCGCCTTGAAAGAAGGTTTCGAGGCCAGCTCTGGCGAATATGTTGTCTTCCTTGACGCTGACGATATCCTGCTGCCCGGATTTCTCGAAACCCATATTTTCGTGCATTTATCACTGCGCGTGCCAGTGGGCTTCTCCTCGTCTGACATGATCCAGGCAGCAGGGGCGCGCATGGTCACAGGAACCGTGTCTTATTTGAGCGAGTTCGCTCAGTCCGGGCGCGGGCGGAGGCCCGGCCTCATACGGCGGATCGACGAAAGCGCCCCGGGCGTTTGGCCGCTGCAAGGCCCTGGCGCAGCGATCGAGACAGAGGTTCATTTCGTTGACCCTTGCGAAACGGGCGGCTGGATGTGGGCGCCAACCTCGGGCAACTGCTTCCGCCGCGATGCGCTGCAGCTTTTTCTGAACAATGACCATCTGCCCGCGCTGCGCAGCTGCACCGATTCCTATCTCCTGCGCGGGATCAATTTGATCACAGGCAGCGTGGTCATCGACCGCCCGCTCGGCATATACCGGCTGCATGGAATGAATGTCTTCTCGAAACATCCGCATCTCAACGGCGTCTTGAGCTTCGATAAAAGCAGCCCTTCGGACAATAACCAATTAGGCCAGAGGCTGATCATGGATCATCTGATCGCGAAGGCGCCGGTCTTTCTGCAAAAAATGCCCTCGGCCTGGCACTATGTGAAAGCCCTCAAGGCATTGGAGGAGACATGGCCGAAAATCCCTTCGCCGGCTCCTGGGTGCCGCTCCTATCTCGCTGAGAGGATCACTGCGGAACGGGCCGTTCTCCTGCCCGCCTTGGGATATTATAATTATATCTCCTTGCTTTTGCGCTTGAGAACGTCGCCGCGCGTTATTCTGAAGGCTTGCTTCGGCCGCCCCAAGAAGAAAGAAGGGGGCTGATCCTTCGTTCTAACGGCTCCCTGCTGCGGGCTGCAGAGTCATGCGTTCCACCAGATTTTTGCCGTGCTCGCGCAGAAGCGTTTCGAAATAGGGGATCGTCAGCCGCAAGCCTTCGGCGAGCTCGATGGTTGGGCGCCAGCCGAGAAGCTTCCCGGCAAGCGTGATGTCGGGCTGGCGCTGTTTCGGATCGTCTTCAGGCAAAGGCTTCTTCACGATTTTGGATTTCGAGCCCGTGATCGCAAGAATCTGTTCCGCCAATTCAAGAATTGTAAATTCGCGCGGATTTCCGATATTGATCGGGCCTGTGACATCTTCCGGAGAATTCATCAGCCGGTCGAGGCCGTCGATGAGGTCGCTCACATAGCAAAATGAACGGGTCTGCAGCCCTTCGCCATAGATGGTGATCGGCTGGCCGAGGAGAGCCTGACAGATGAAATTCGACACGACACGGCCGTCGTCTGGGCGCATATTCGGACCATAGGTGTTGAAAATGCGGGCGACCTTGATGCTCAACCCATGCTGCCGGCGGTAGTCGAAGAAAAGGGTTTCCGCGCAGCGCTTGCCTTCGTCATAGCAGGACCTGCTGCCTACGGGATTGACATTTCCCCAGTAGTGCTCTGGCTGCGGATGAACAGAGGGGTCGCCATAGACCTCGGACGTTGAGGCTTGCAGAACGCGCGCCTTCAGCCGTTTGGCCAGGCCGAGCATATTGATGGCGCCAGAGACGCTTGTCTTGGTAGTTTGAACGGGGTCCCATTGATAGTGAACTGGTGAAGCAGGGCAGGCGAGGTTGTAGATTTCATCGACCTCGACGAAAAGCGGGAAGGTCACATTGTGGCGCAGAAGCTCGAAGCGTTTGTTGTCGACGAGATCTTCGATGTTCCGGCGCGTCCCCGTCGAAAAATTATCGACGCAAAGGACTTCATGCCCCTGATCAAGAAGCCTGCGGCAAAGATGCGTTCCGAGAAAGCCCGCTCCGCCTGTGACCAGGATGCGTTTCTGTCCAAAGAGCACGGTCGACTCCGGTTTGCTTATTCCAAGCGCAAGATGCCCGGCGCATAGGCCAGCGCAGCAAAATTATGACCCTGACGCTGGCGGCCGCAACAGAAATCCGCAGGAAACCCCTAAATGGAACTCGTCCTCATCGACAGCGGATTGATCAACAAAGCCGGGCATAGCTATATGCTCGCAAAGCTCGTCTCACAAGCCATGGCGCGGCGGAGCCTCCGGCACAGAATATTCGGCCTCCGGGGTCTTGATCCGGCGATTGCGGAAGAGATTGGCGCCATTGCGCATTTCAGCCGCTCGCTCTACGAGAGCGAGAGTTTGCGCTGGAGCGAGAAAGCGCGCAATGCCGCCGCGAGAATGCTTCTTAGGGCCCGGGCAATTTCCCCCGCGCCATCGGAGCAAAGAAGCTTCGATATTCTCAATAAAGCCTATGAGCGCGATCTTCGCGCCTTGCCCCCGGATGTCTGGCAGCCAGGGAATATTGTCTGCATCACCGCAATTTCGCAAAATCAGCTCCTCGGGCTTGTCCGCTTCCTTCGCGGAATGCCAGAGGCCGCGCGCCCGCGGGTTGCATGCCAGCTCATGTTCCCGCCAAGTTATGTGCCCTGGGGAGTGACCGCAAAGCATGGCCGCGAATTCTACAGCCGCGCTTTCGTCATGGCGGCTCCGCTTATTGGAAAGTCCCTTTTCTTCACGGTGGAAAACAAAGCCATGCAGGAGGCCTACCGCAATGGCTTTGGGATCAGCACGCGTCTTTTGCCCGTTCCCTTTGGCGTTTCGACACCGCCTCAGCTGCTTGAGGGCCGCCCGTGCATAGGGTTTTTTGGCGATTCTAAATGCGATAAGGGCTTTCACCTTCTGCCAGGGGCCATTGAGCTTTGCCAGAAACGCGGCTTGGATGCGCGGTTCCTCATCCAGGTCCAGCACAGCGGCTGGGAAGAGCGGACGGTCGCAGCAGAGCACGCCTTGCGCCGGCTGCGGGGGGTGGAGATCATCGAGGGCATCTTACCGGGCGATACCTATGCCGCCTGGACCAGCCGGGCGGGCATCATGCTCTTGCCCTACGATCCTGTTGCCTTTGGCCCCGACCGGGGATCCGGGATATTCACGGAATGCATGGCCGCAGGGCGTCCCATCATCGCCTCGGAGGGAACCTTTGCTGGGACGAGCGTTGCAAATGGCGAAGCGGAAGGCGAAGTTTTCTCGCCATACACGAGCGAAGCTCTCGCGGAAGCGATTGAGCGGCTCATCCCGCGCCTTGCCGCGTGCCGGGCGCGAGCGGCTGGGCGCGCCAAGGCCTTTGCACTGAGCCACAGCCCAGATGCCTATATCGATGTGCTCTTGTCTTGCGCCCGAGCGCAAAAATATTAGGAGAGGAAGGCTTGGGAGAGGAGTGAGAGGGAATGAAGCTTGCAGCCGCTGGCCTTCTCGTGCTCGCCGCTGCGCCGGGTGGCGCGGACATCAACGACTATCCGACAGAAGCCCGGGCAGATTACGTCTTCGTCTGCATGAAGACGAATGGGGAAACCCAGGAGATGCTGAGGCGCTGCTCCTGCTCGATCGACGTCATCGCCTCTTTGCTGCCTTATGACCGTTATATCGCGGCGCAGACCGTTGCGAGCATGAATCAGGTTTCTGGCCAGATTGGAACGATGTTCCGGGCGAGCCAGCAGACGAAAGCCATGCTCGATGAGTTGCGGCGCGCCCAGGCCGAAGCGGAGGTCCGCTGCTTTTAGGCGCGCCTGGGGATCGTGCTGCCCCGCAGGGAGCCGGCGGTCCGGCCGGCTCCGCGCCTCCGGTCCGCCTAGCTCTAAGGCTTCACGGCGAAAATCTGTGTGCGCCAGCTAACGCTATCCGCTTTGGGATTCACCACACCGGAGAACTGGTTCGCGCCCCAAACCACGCCGCTGCCCGCGACAGCCGGTTTTGGATCGGGCGAAGCGCCCGAGTAGTCGCCCCAGCGGCAGATCAGATCCTTGGGCGCAATGCAGGATTTATCTCTGTATGGCCCCACCCCGTTTCTGATGAGGATGCTGGAGAGCGGCCCGCCATTGACGCTCGATGCGGCGACAATCCGGGGATAGATGCCGTTCACCTTGCTTGAAACGCTGTACTCGATAACGAAACTGCCTCCGTATGCCTTGTTCAATCCTTCAACCCGCCGGTCCGGCGAAATTGCAGCGTTGAAGAGGAAGGTGCCCGGCGCGGATATCGTGCCGGAGCGCAACAGAGCCGGAACGGCGGGGACGGGATCGATTTCGTACCACCGCACGGCGGAGACCGCGCCGTTCTTGATGGTGTGCTGCGTCCAGAAGGCAAATTTACCATTTTGACTCGGGTCTATGGCTTGCACCGCCTGAGTGTTGCGGGCGTCCGACGTGTCCAGCAGCTGCGGGAAAACTGGCTGGCGGGCGTTGGGCGGGAAATCATAAAGGGGAACGGTCAACCCCCTGGCGGCGCCAAACACGGGAGCGCCTGTCGCGGCGTTCCGGCTCACGCTAAAGAACCAGAGCTTTACCGCGGGAACCGCTCCGTTCTCCGCAACGGCATAGCCTATGGCATGAGTGTCGATCTGGTTTGCAGGCACCGGCGTGAACACCTGCTGGCGGCTCGAATCGACGAGATTGAACTTCTTGCCAATCTGGAACGCCGTTTGTGGCGGGCAGGCCGCTCCCGCCGGAGGCTTGCTGATTGCAATGAGATCCGATCCGAGAAAATTGTCGCTTGAGCCGAAACTGTTCACGCCAATGATCACAAAGAACTGGCTGTCGCCGAGCTTGGGAAAATCAGGAAACCGCTTGCCAAAACTTAGTGTGTAATGGCACCAATCCTCCTTGACGTCCTTGGGATTATCTTCCTTGCTGAATCCGAAGGATAAGCGGTTGTCATTGGCCGAAAAGACCGAGTCCATGACATAATAGAAGCGGTTAGTCGTTGGATCCCAGATAATCTGCGGATCGAAGCTGTTGACAGCCGCCGGAATATCCGCGAGCTCGTTGAGCGTTCCCGAGGCGATCAAGGCTCCCGTTGTCCGGTTGAAGATGCCCGCCCGGCAGTTCACAAGCTCGATATAGGCTTTCGGTCCAATCGCTCCAGTCGTATCCGGAGGCGTGCCGCAAGGGGCGGCACCCGGGTTAAGGCCCAGCTTATTGAAGCCTGCAACAATAATTGGAGCAAGCGGCACTGCGCCCGCCCCGCCAGCCAAGGCGAGCTCATTGGCGCTGAAAGGGCGCGGCGCGCCTTTTTTCTCAGCCTCTTCTCTCGCGCGGTCAGCGGCTGCCTTGGCGGCAGCGGTTGCTTTGCTGAACGGCAAGGGCCCGTGCTCCATTGCCGCCTTCGCCGCAGGCCCGAGCGTGCCATCGGCTTTTTCGGAAGGGTCCGCCTTCTTGAAGGAAGAAACGCCCGCTGCGCCATCCCCAGCCCTTGCGGTGTCTGGGACGCACAGCATCCAAGCAACAGCGGTTATCAACGCAAAATACCGCGCCAGCAATGGATCAAACATCATGGCGGCCCTCCCAAATTTTGGAACTATTGTTGAGAATAAAACGATCAAGGCGGGCATCAGATGCCTCGCGCCCGATCGCCCCTAACCGGTCAGGGACCAAGGACGGTTATTTCCTTAACCGTTTCTTTGCAAGCGCAACTCCGGTCTTACCCGCAAAACGCCATGAAACGGAAGAAAAGCCAGGGCGTTTGATTCTTATAGATTCGGTTTCTGCCTGAGCGGCCCTAGCGCGTGGCGAGTTGACGGAAGGAAGCACCAATGCCCGGAAGATCGCGCGGATCTTCGCCGCATTCGCTGATCTCGACCTTCTCGACCCGGGCGGCTTGCGGACCATGCCAGCAGGCGGCGCACATCGCCTCGACGTCTTCTGCCTGGCCCGCAAAAAGGGCTTCCACGTCCCCGTTCAGGCGGTTTCTGACCCACCCCCGCAGCCCGCGCGCTCTTGCTTCCCGTTCTGTCCAGGCACGGAATCCGACCCCCTGGACAAAGCCCGAAATCCTCACCAGGACGGTTTTTGCTTCCATCATCACCTCTTTCTAAATTCTTCATCCGGGCCGCAGGCGCCGCCGCCGAGCGGCGCGCCATGAGCCTCGGCTCCAGAGATGACGAGAGCGAAAAGTGTCACGGCGACGGCCGCCGTCACTATTGCGAGCGCAAAGGCGTAATCGCCGCCTCTGGCCTGCGCGATGCTTGCTTGAAGGTTAGCATTCGCCGAAGCAAGGAGGTTCCCGAGCTGGTAGGCGAAGCCTGGGAACGTTCCGCGGATTTCCGCTGGCGAGAGCTCGTTGAGATGGACAGGGACAATACCCCAGGCGCCCTGGACGGCGAATTGCATCAGAAATGCGCCAATGGCGAGCGCGAATGGGCCCGTCGAAAATGCCCAAGGCGGAATGAGCGGCAGAACCAGAAGGGCGGCAATCGCAATCGCCCTGCGGCGGCCGATATGCTGGGAAAGCGCGCCAAAAGCAAGCCCGCCAAGGATGGCGCCAAGATTGTAGACGATTGCGATGAGACCAACCGTCTGCTGCGGAAATTCGCGCTGGATCTGAAGAAATGTGGGATAGAGATCCTGTGTCCCATGGCTTAAAAAGTTGAATGCCGTCATGAGCAGAACGGCGTAGGCAAAGAGCCCTGCATGGGCGCGCAATTTGCGAAGGCGCGGCAGAGGGGGGCGGCCCGACTGCGCATGCAGCGCTGCGCGGCTCAAATAGGCCGGGGATTCCTCGACCTTGCGCCGGATATAGACAATGAGAAGCGCAGGCAGCACGCCGGTCATGAACATGCCGCGCCAGCCGAGGAGGCTGTAAAACGCGAAATAGACCAGCGAGGCGAGAAGATAGCCCGTAGGGTAACCCGCCTGCAGCAATCCCGATACGAAGCCGCGCGCCCGGCCCGGCACCGTCTCCATGGCAAGCGCTGCGCCCACGCCCCATTCGCCACCCATCGCCACGCCAAATGCCAGCCTCAGGATCAAGAAAACAAAAAGGCTTGGCGCGAGCCCCGAGGCAAATTCGAGCATGGAAAAAAGCAATATGTCTGCCATCAGCGTGATGCGCCGCCCATAACGGTCTGCCGCAAGGCCAAACAGCAAGGCGCCTAAAGGCCTTGCCGCGAGGGTCAGCGTTATCGCTGTGGCAACCGTTGCAACATCGCTGCCGAACTCCTCCGCGACGTCTTTGAGCACAAAGACCAGGATGAAGAAATCAAACGCATCGAGCGTCCAGCCAAGATATGTTGCGATAACGGCGCTGCGTTGATTGGGCGTAAGCGTTCGTAAGATGGAGAGCATGGCAGCTCGCAGGATACCGCGGGCAAAGCGTAATTCGAAGCCTGCCATATTTTTGGGTGGCGGTCAGGGTGAATTTGCAGACAGAATGATCAGGAGAAGGGAGGCTGCGCAATGAAAGCTTTCAACACCGTCCGTTTCCTAGAGAACCCAGGTGGGGAGCAGGAATTTCTCGTTGCCCATGGAAATATCCAAGGTGCTTGGCCGAGGCGCAAGCGCGAATTGATTCGGACAGGCAAGCGGCCTGCTGCATCACCGCAGAATGGGAAGACATGGCCGCTTTTGGTGCGGCATGGCCGCATATGATTGCGGTTCTTGATCCATTCCGCAGCGCGCCCGTCGAGGGCTTCGGCGGAGGGCTCCGGCTGACCGGTCCTGTTCCGGTTCAGGGGTTCTCGAACTGAAATAGCCTATCAAAGGGTAGGCCCCAGGCGCCTTAGCGGGGCAGCCGGCCAGAGAGATTGCCGTTAACCTTATATGACACGGGTCATATCCCTTGGCCTTGCCGCAGGCCAAACGGGAGCCAGCGCTTTGCAGCGGAGGGGGCCGTGAGCAAAGCCTTTATCGTTTCTGCCCGGGAACCCCTCGCGCAGGTGGGGGAAAGACCCTTCGGTCCGCAGGGCTGACGCTTTCGCCATCTATGGCGGGCACGGCGCGGCGCAATCCTTGACCAGTGTTCACGAAATCATGCCCGGTGGGCTTGGACGGCGTGCCAGCGCCGGCATAGAGACGCGGAGCGCGGTTGCCTTTCTCGCCGCGCCAATTTTCACGCGGCAGTCCGGCAACGTCATGGTTGCGCCGGATGGGCGGCTGCTCGGGATGCCGAACTGAAACGGCTGAGCTGCCCCTACACGAGGGCAGTTCGCTCAGAGCTAGAGCGCGATATTGTCGATGAGGCGGGTCTTGCCGAGCCTTGCCGCGGCAAGGAGGCGCAATGGCCCCTGCGCCGGAGAACTGACAGGTTGGAGCGTTTCCGCCTGCCGGGCTTCAAAATAATCAGTGACAAAGCCCGCCGCCGAAAGGGACGCGCGGCCAATGCTGAGGGCGGTCTCGAGGGGCACGCCCCGGCGGAGATCCTCCGCGCATTGGCATAGCGCCGCATAAAGGCGTGGAGCTGCGGAGCGCTCTGCGGCTGAGAGATAGGCGTTTCTGGAGGAGAGGGCGAGGCCGTCCGCCTCGCGGACCGTCGGCGCGGGAAGGATTTCCGTCTCGAAGTCGAGATCCTTCACAAGCCGCGTCACGACCTTGAGCTGCTGGTAGTCCTTTTCACCAAAGACAGCGAGATCGGGGCGGCAAAGGTTGAAGAGCTTTGCGACAATGGTGGCAACTCCCGAGAAATGCGCGGGCCTGAACCGGTCTTCGAGCCCGGCCGCGGCAGGGCCGCCCATGGTGATTGTTGTGGCAAAACCTTCTCCGTAAATATCCCCGGCTTTGGGCGCGAAAAGCGCATCGCCCTGCGCCCCGCCAAAAAGCTCAGCATCCTTGGCGAAGGGCCGCGGATAGGCAGCAAAGTCCTCGTCTGGCGCGAATTGGGCGGGGTTGACAAAAATGGACATGACCACGCGCCGGGCGCGTTTGCGCGCTTCCTCCACCAGCGACAAATGCCCAGCGTGGAGCGCGCCCATGGTTGGCACGAGGCCGATGGTTTCTCCCGCCCCGCGCCATTGCGCAAGCCGCGCCTTGAGCGCAGAGGGCTCAAAAAAAATTTCGAGGCTCGTCATGACAAAGAGGCTGGGCGCAAAAGCGCAGCGGAATCTTTAACGCGCGGTGGACATCGGCCCAAGGCCCAGCTATCTCCGGGCCTATGTCTGGAGAAAGCCGAATTATGGGCGACATCATTAGCCCCGATCTGGCGTCGAGCGCGCTCCTCTATCACCGGTCGCCGCGCCCGGGCAAGCTCGAGGTCCTCGCGACGAAGCCGCTTGGGACGCAGCATGACCTCTCGCTAGCCTATTCCCCGGGGGTGGCCGCGGCTTGCCTTGCCATAGCTGACGACCCCGGCGCGGCGGCGGGCCTCACCGTCCGGCAAAATCTCGTTGGCGTGGTGACCAATGGAACGGCTGTGCTCGGACTTGGCAGCATCGGCCCTCTGGCGGGCAAGCCTGTGATGGAGGGCAAGGCCGTTCTATTCAAGAAGTTCGCAGGCATCGATGTCTTCGACATCGAGATCGCCGAAACCGACACGGACAAGCTTGTCGATATCATTGCCTCTCTTGAGCCGACGTTTGGCGGAATCAATCTTGAGGATATCAAAGCGCCCGAATGTTTCGAGGTCGAGCGGAAGCTCAGGGAGCGCATGTCGATCCCGGTGTTTCACGACGACCAGCACGGCACCGCAATCATCGTTGGCGCCGCGGTGCTAAACGCCATGGAGCTCACGGGCAAGTCCATCGACAAGGTGAAAATCGTGACGGCGGGGGCTGGCGCCGCAGCGCTCGCCTGCCTGAATTTCCTGGTTGAGCTTGGGGCGAAGCGCGAGAACATTTATGTCACCGACATCGAGGGCGTCGTTTATCGCGGCCGCAAGGTCTTGATGAACGACTATGTCGAGGTCTATGCCAAGGAGACGAATGCACGCACCCTTGGCGATGTGATCGGGGGCGCCGACATCTTCCTTGGCCTTTCGGCAGGCGGGGTGCTGAAGCCCGATATGGTGAAAAAAATGGCTGAGCGCCCGCTGATCATGGCGCTTGCCAATCCCATTCCCGAGATCGAGCCGGATCTCGCGGCGGCGGTGCGCCCCGATGCGATGATCTGCACCGGCCGCTCAGACTACCCGAACCAAGTCAACAACGTTCTTTGCTTTCCTTTCATTTTCCGCGGCGCGCTCGATGCGGCGGCAACGACCATCAACGAGGCGATGAAGCTTGCCGCAACGCGCGCCATCGCACAGCTTGCTCATGAGCCGCCCTCCGATGTCGTCGCGCGCGCCTATGGGGGCGAGGCGCGTCAATACGGAAAAGACAGCCTCATTCCGGCGCCCTTTGATCCGCGGCTCATTCTGCGGATCGCGCCGGCCGTCGCCAAGGCAGCGATGGATTCCGGCGTGGCCAAGCGGCCCATCCCGGATTTCGCACTCTATGAGGAAACGCTGCGGGGCTTCGTATTCCGGTCAGGCTTCGTCATGAAGCCTGTGATGCAGGCCGCCAAAGCCTGCCCGAAGCGGGTGATTTTCGCCGAAGGAGAAGATGAGCGCGTGCTGCGCGCGGCGCAGACCGTCGTCGAGGAGGGAATAGCCCGGCCGGTCCTTGTCGGCCGGCCGGAAGTCATCAGCGCGCGCATCGAGCGGTTTGGCCTTATGGTGAGGCCCGGCAAGGATTTCGAGCTGATCGACCCGGCGCATGACCCGCGCTACCGTGATTATGTCGAGACCTGCCTTGAGGCAGCGGGCCGGCGCGGGATCACGCCAAAGGCCGCGCGGCTGCTCGTGAGGACGGACCCGACGGTCATCGCCGCTGTTGCTTTGCGGCGCGGCGACGTTGATGCCATGATCTGCGGCCTTGACGGGCGCTTCAATCCGCATTTGCGCTACATCAAGGATATTGTCGGGCTCGTTCCGGGAGCGACGGATCTTTCGGCAATGTGCCTGATGATCACCGGAAAGGGCGCGTTCTTCATCGCGGACACGCATGTCCGCCATGACCCTTCGGCGGAGGAGATCGCCGAGATGGCGCTGATGTGCGCGGCCCATGTGCGCCGTTTCGGCATCGAGCCGAAGATTGCTCTCGTCTCGCACTCCGATTTCGGATCAGACGACACGGCTTCTGCGCGCAAGATGCGGGAGGGCCTTGAGCTCTTGCGCGCCCGCGCGCCCAATCTTGAGGCCGATGGCGAAATGCAGGCGAACACGGCCTTGTCGCAGGCGATGCGGGATCTTGTTCTTCCAGCCTCCCGCCTGAAGGGCGAAGCAAATGTGCTCATTCTGCCTAATCTCGATGCGGCCAATATCGCCTATACGATGACCATGATCATGGCCGACACCCTGCCTGTTGGCCCGATCCTGATCGGCACTGCGAAGCCAGCCCATATCCTCACGCCATCGGTGACCGTGCGCGGGCTCATCAATATGACCGCTGTTGCTGTTGCCCAGGCGCAGGAAAGCGGATGAAATAGAAGGCATAGGGAAATATTCAGGCAAAGAGACTAAAGGCAAGGCAAAAACGGCTTTCAGCCGCCATGCAGGGCCAGGATAATCGGCAATGCGGCGTTTTCGCGCGGCGCATTCTTTGCCATCATCTCATCATTGCAATGATATAAAAATCCTTATCATCAGAGCCGCTCCGGCAGACAGCTTGAGGTTATCATCGCGCATGGCATCCCGGAAAACTGCATTGATCACAGGCGTCACCGGGCAGGACGGGGCTCTCCTCGCCGAGCTCCTGCTCTCGAAAGACTATATCGTGCATGGGATGAAGCGCCGCTCGTCGCTGATCAACACGAGCCGCGTCGATCATCTCTATCACGATCCGCATGTGGCTGGCGCCAATTTCACGCTGCATTACGGCGATCTGACCGATGCCACGAATCTCATCCGGATCGTGCAGGAAGTTCAGCCGGACGAGATCTATAACCTCGCCGCGCAAAGTCATGTTCAGGTGAGTTTTGAGACGCCGGAATATACGGCGAATGCCGATGCTCTGGGAACGCTCCGCCTTCTTGAGGCCATCCGCATCCTTGGCCTTTGTCAGAAGACCCGCTTCTATCAGGCATCGACGTCCGAGCTTTTCGGAAAGGTGCAGGCGGTTCCGCAGAACGAATCAACGCCTTTCTACCCCCGCTCGCCCTATGGCGCGGCTAAGCTCTACGCCTATTGGATTACAATAAATTACCGTGAGGCTTATGGGATTCATGCCTCGAACGGAATCCTCTTCAATCATGAGGGGCCGACAAGGGCCGAGACTTTTGTGACGCGGAAGATCACACGCGCTGTCGCGGCAATCCAATTGGGTCTTCAGGAAAAGCTTTATTTGGGTAACCTCGACGCAAAGCGCGACTGGGGGCATGCCCGTGACTATGTCGAAGGCATGTGGCGCATCGTCCAGCAGCCAGAGCCTGACGATTATGTGCTGGCGACGGGAGAAACCCACACAGTGCGCGAGTTCGTCGAACGGGCCTTCGCTGAGACCGGGGTTGAAATCGGCTGGAAGGGCAAAGGGGTGGAAGAGAAGGGATTCGACAAGAAGACCGGGCGCATCCTCGTCGAGATCGACCCGCGCTACTTCCGCCCTACAGAGGTCGATCTGCTTCTCGGCGATCCGGCGAAGGCGTTCAGGAAACTCGGCTGGAAGCACACGGTGAGCTTTCCCGAGCTTGTCTCGCAAATGGTTGCAAGCGACCTGACCGCCCTGAAAAAGAGAGGCCACCTTTGAGGAGCTTATCATGATGGTTGGCGGAGGAGAAACGGGGAGAAGACGCCGTATATGGGTTGCCGGGCACCGCGGCATGGTGGGCTCGGCAATCATGCGCCGCCTCGCCAGCGAAGACGCCGAGCTTCTCACCATCGAGCGCAAGGAGCTCGATCTGCGCGACCAGCATGGCGTGCAGCGCTGGGTCGCGCAATCCATGCCCGACGTCATCATCCTGGCTGCCGCAAAGGTTGGCGGAATTCTGGCAAACGATACCTATCCGGCGGATTTTCTTTTCGACAATCTCGCCATCGAAACCAATATCATCCACACGGCGCATCTAGCGAATGTCGAGCGGCTGATCTTTCTCGCCTCCTCCTGCATCTACCCAAAATTTGCGCCGCAGCCGATCAAGGAGGAGGCGCTGCTGACCGGCCCCCTTGAGCCGACAAACGAATGGTATGCGATTGCAAAAATCGCCGGGATCAAATTGTGTCAAGCCTACCGGCGCCAGCACGGCCGGCGTTATATCTCCGTGATGCCTTGCAACCTTTATGGCCGGAACGATAATTT
>DASRYK010000061.1:0-27036 GCA_035687205.1 Methylocella sp.
TAAGGGGGAGTTGCGGCTCGTCACGGTCGAAACCCTGCTTCCCGCAAGTTTCATGGAATATGTTCCGCCCGATTTCGACAAGAGCCAAGAAGAGCGCGCGACGCAGGCGCTCAAGGACATTGGCGCGAAGCTCAATATTCCGAAAGAGCGTATTTCCCATGCCGTGAGGTTTGGCGGGATTTACGTCGAGATCCTTGCCGAAGCCGACGAGTGGGGAGCCGATCTCATCGTCATTGGATCGCACAGGCCTTCGATGGCCACCTATCTCATCGGCTCAAACGCAAAAACCATTGTCCGGCACGCGAAGTGCTCGGTGCTCGTCGTTCGAAGCTAAAACACTGCCTTTGAAAGGAGAATTTTCCGCCAAAGCGGCAACCCCGCGGATCGCCGGCCGTTATCTCAGCATGCCGCCGCAGGCGGGTTGGGGGAAACTCCAAAAAACGGAGGAAATCATGGGCCAGGACGAGCAGCGGGCAAAAACCCAGGATCCGAACGGCGCGGCGGGCGCAGTCGAATGCGCGATGGGCGCGCTGAATGCCGCTTCGAAGAACTTCCAGGCGATGGCCTCTGAATGCTTCGAAATCTCCAAGCAATCCTTCGAGCATGCCAAGCAGACTCTGGAAAAGCTCCGCTCGGCGCATGGCATGGATGAAGTCATGGCGATCCAGACAAATTATGTGAAAGAGGCTTTTGACAACGCCGCCCAGCATGCCCGCAAGTTCGGCGAGCTGATGACAGCCTTTCCAGCCGAAATGACCAAGACCTATCAGGACGTCTGGCTCAAAGCCGTCAATGCGGCCGTCGACACAATGCGGTCGGCCAGCCAGACGGCATCAAGCAATGTCGAAAGCCTGTCGGAGGCAGCGCGGAAATCCACGGCGCAAATTTTCGAGCGCCGTGAAAGCGCGTGAGATTGCTGCATCACCCGCCACACTCCTCACGGCCCTGCGGCAGGCGCTTCCTTCTGCTGTGAACGCGGCGTTATGCCGTAATGAAGGGCTCCCGCGGCAAGCGGTACGCCCGGAGGGGCACGGATTGACTGCGTGGAATGAACCGGTAGTAAGCAGGCGTTGATTTGCGCCCTGGTCAGCCGCTCGCTATCATGAGTGCTCTGGGTGGACGTCATTCCTTACCCGGCTAAACCTGGGCAAGCGGACCGGAAATTCCGCTGCGGCCTGATTTGAGCTTTATACGCGATGCCACGCCTGCTTCTCGTCCGTCACGCCGAAGCTGCCGTGCAAGCATCGGGAGGCGACCGGGAGAGGCCGCTCACAGAGCGGGGGTGGGCCGATGCGGCGCGCCTTGGCATCTATCTCCGCGAATCGGGCCTGATCCCGGATGCTGCGCTTTCGTCGCCCGCACGCCGTGCGCAGGACACGCTTGCCGCGATTCTGCAAAAGATGCCCCTCAGCCGCCCCTTCACCTCGAAAGTAGAAAGCTCGCTCTACTGCGCTGACGCCGAGACAATCCTTGCCCTTCTACCAGGGCCGGATCAGCCCATCGAAACGCTCCTCATTGTCGGGCACAATCCAGGAATTGCAGAGTTTGCCCGGTTTCTCGCAGGCACGGATCCAGGACTTCCCAGCCAGTTCCCCGCCCCTTGTCTGACGGTGGTCGATTTGTCCGGGCGCGATTGGCAGGAGGAAGCGGGCCGCAGGCTCGACCGGTTCGTGGATTTTTCTGTCCCGCAAGCCAGTCAGGATTCCTGGCAGAGGGGCGGAAGTGCCTGCTAGGGTGCCCTTTCCGAAGCCGCTGCCGCGCGCTCCCAGGGCAGCGTCTTGCGCCGGCCTTGTCTTTCTTGCGCTCGGCAATACCCAAATCAGCGCAAGCGAAGCACCCTCTCTGGGGCCAAAGCCGCCGGCAGAGCAGAATGGGGATGCAGCCAGCGCTCCCCGGCAGGCAGAGCTCGCAAAAGCTTTGTTTGATCCTGCAAAGCGGGCGGTATCCAATTGGCGGGAGGAAGCAGCCAAGAGCCTTGAAATTTCAGAGCGATTCAGGGCAGAGCTCGATCGCGGCAGTGATTTGCCAAGCCTGCCCCGCTGCGTGAAGCTTAACAATTACTGGTGCATCAAGCGCGCAGGATGGTCCGGTGAAATCGCAGCCGACGATGAAAACCATGTCGCCTTTGCGGCCGCTGCGGACGGCGCTTTTGCCGCAGCGCTCTTGCTGCAGCGCTATTACACCGGCTACCGCCTCCGCACGGCGATCGAGATCCTTTCGCGCTGGGCGCCAGCTCCTTGTGGCGCAATGCCGGCAATGCCCTGGCGGGCGCGCAAGCCTGCCGCTGCGACACCGGCCACGCTTGGAGGAATCGCGCCCTTCGGAATCAATAACACGCTGCGCGCGCGCTGGCTTGCGGCGCACCGCCCTTTGCACCCGGGCGCCGTCAAGCCCTCGCCGCTCCGCCGCCCTGCTATGCGCCCAATTTCGCTTGCCATGATGCCCGCTCCCGAAATTGCTCTCGGCATGGGAGAAGCGCTGAACGCGCCGGTGAAGTTGAGCGCTCTTGAGTTTTCCGTCCCCGCGGCAAGGCTGGATAGCTTTTGCAGCCATGACGCGGCACGCGTGCGGAATTATGCCCGGCGCGCCATCGCGGGGATTGCGCAAAGCCCGGATGAGGATCTCAAGCTCTTTTCCCCGAGCGGCGCGCCAGGCAGCAACCTTGCGCGTCTTCTCGCCAATATGGCAAAGGTCGAGATCGGCCCCTTTGCGGCAAGCGAGAGCGTGATCACGGCGGCTATTAGCCGGCTTTATCAGCACCGCGCGCCTGAGGGCGGCGCCGCGGGCTCCCCTCACTCTAGCGGCACTTTGCTGCCTGAGCCAGGGCTTTTGCAAGGGGCGCGGCGAAATTAACCCGCTTTGCCCTACACTTCCGCGCATTATTGCCTTACCGAGGCGTGAACGGCGCCTATCGCCATCGCCGCGAGCCATGCCAAAGTTAAGCTGGAACCTGCCTATTGTCCTTCTTCACCGATATTTTGTTTGAAGCCCGTGCCGCTGCGCAGACGCTAATCGAGCTGACCTCTGGCCCGCATATCCGCCTTGGCGTGACGGGCCTGTCGCGGGCAGGCAAGACGATCTTCATCACCGCCCTTGTCGAGCATTTGACCAAAGCGGCTTCGCCGGCGCTGCGAGGCCGCAGAAACCCCCTCCCCGTCTTCCGTGTTCACGCCGAAGGCCGGCTCATCGGCGGCAGGCTCGAGCCGCAGCCCGACGACGCCGTGCCGCGCTTCGCTTACGAGGACCATATTGCCGCCCTCGCCGGGCCTGCGGGGCATCCGGAGGAGCGGCGCTGGCCACAATCGACGCGGCGCATTTCCGAGCTGCGCCTGCGCCTCGAGTTTGCCCAGGGCGGCAACGTGCGGCCAGGGCGCCAATCCCTGACCATCGACATCGTAGATTATCCGGGGGAGTGGCTGCTCGACCTGCCGCTGCTAACGAAGTCCTATGCGCAGTGGTCGCGCGAAACATTCATCGCCTCAGCAAGCTCTGCCCGGGCGCCGCTTGCGGCTGAGTGGCGCGCGCTGACCGCAAGCACCGATCCGCGGGCCAAGGCCGACGAGGACCAAGCGCGGCGGGAGGCGCAGCTTTTCACCTCCTATTTGCGAGCCTGCCGCGCCGACGCATATCACTTTTCAAGCCTTCCCCCAGGGCGCTTTCTAATGCCCGGCGACCTTGAGGGCTCCCCAGCCCTTACCTTTGTTCCGCTTGCCGTGGAGGACGGCGAGACCTATCCGCCCGATTCTTTCGCCGCCATGATGGAGCGCCGGTACGAGGCTTATAAAACGCATGTCGTCAAACCCTTCTTCCGGGATCATTTTGCAAGGCTCGACAGGCAGATTGTCCTTGTCGACACGCTGGCGGCCCTCAACGCCGGCCCCGCTTCTATGCGCGACCTCGAAATGGCGCTGACCGATGTGCTTGCTGCCTTCCGCGCTGGCCGCGGCAATCTTTTGTCGGCGCTGTTCCGGCCAAAAATCGATAAGATCCTTTTTGCTGCGACGAAAGCCGATCACTTGCACCACACGAGCCATGACCGGCTAGAGGCGATATTGCGGCTTCTTACAAAAAGGGCAATCGCCCGCGTCGAATCGGTTGGGGCGGAAGTCGATGTGATTGCGCTTGCCGCGGTCAGGGCTACGAGGGAGGCGAAGGTCGGCGGACCAGAGGAGCCGGCGCTTGAAGCAGTGATTGGAACGCCGCTCGCAGGGGAGCAAATCGGGGGAGAGACATTTGACGGCGAGACTGAAGCGGCGATCTACCCCGGCGAGCTGCCGTCAAATCCTGAGGATGTGTTCCGCGACACGGCCCAAGCCGCGCGCGAGGAAAATGATTACCGCTTTGTCCGGTTCAGGCCTCCGCTGCCGGTCCGGGCACTCGACGGCACGCTTCTTCCCCCGCCTCATATCCGTCTCGACCGGGCGCTGCAGTTTCTCCTTGGCGACCGGCTGGGCTAGGGCCTCGCAAAGCGCCGTTTTGATGCAAAGGCCTCACTTGCCTAATTCCCTTCTATCTTCCGCGGGCATATTTACATCTCGCTGACAAATCAACCGGAGAGAACCTGCGTGGCCTTAGATTCCAAACCCCGTCCGCGCGCTTTCCGTCTCGGCCCCTCCGGAGAGGCGCGAGAAAGCGCCGCCCCTGGCCCCATGGTGATTGAAACCACGGCGGATCCCTATGAGGCTGAAGCCAGGGCGCTGCTCGCTGGCCAGGATCTTGGTGAAGAAGCGGTGGAGGCCGCGCAAAAACAGGGCGTCGTAGCCCGCTCCCTTTTTTCCTGGGCTGGCGTCTTCTGGACCGCAAGCGGGGGCCTCTTGACCCTTTCCGTATCGGTCTGGATCGAGCGTCTGATTGCCGACCTTTTTGCCTGGTCGCCTTTGATTGGCGTGATTGGCGTAACGCTGGCCTGCGCCGCCTTCGCGGCGCTTTTCGTTATAGGAGCGCGCGAAGTCGCCGGGATCTTGCGCCAGCGCCACATAGCGGAATTGCATATCGGCCTTGCCCGCGCGCGCGAGAAAGACGACTATAAGGAAGCGCGGCGGCTGGTGAGCCAGCTCTCCGGCCTTTACACGCTCAGGCCAGAGACGGCCCGCGCGCGAAACCAATTGCGCGAGCTGGCTCAAGACATTGTCGACGGCCGCGATCTCATCGATATCGCCGAGCGCACGCTCGTTGCCCCGCTCGACTCCGAAGTCCGGCGTGAAATCGCAAATGCGGCTAAGCGCGTTTCTCTGGTGACGACGCTAGCGCCCCGCGCAATCATTGATCTCCTCTTCGTTGCGGCACAAGCGGTCAGACTTATCCGGCGCATCACGGCAATCTACGGTGGCAGGCCGGGTTTTTTCGGATTCTTGAAGCTTCTGCGCTCGATTGCAGCGCATGTCGCAATCACAGGCGGCATGGCGGCCGGGGACAGCCTGATCCAGCAGATGGTGGGGCACGGCATCGCCGCGAAAGTATCAGCAAGGCTTGGCGAAGGTGTGCTGAACGGGCTTTTGACGGCGCGGGTTGGCCTTTCCGCCATGGCCGTTTGCCGCCCTCTGCCCTTCGCGGCTGGCAAGGCGCCGCGAGTCGCCGATGTCGCGCCATTCCTGTTCAAAGGCGAAAAACAAGGCTGATCCCATAAGCGCTGCCCAGCCGTCATCCAGCACAAGCGAGGCTCTTTAAGGCCGAGGCCGTGCCTTGCGGTTCCCGCCCCCTTCGTTTATGCCGCTGCCTTCGCAGCATCAAAGCCTTGGCCTTCCAATTGTCCCAATTGTCCATTGTAGAAAAGCCCGTCGCGATTATCATGGGCAGCGAGTCGGATTGGGGAACGATGCGCCATACGGCGGCTGTCCTTGATGAGCTAAAGATTGGCTTTGTGGCGAGGGTCATTTCCGCCCATAGGACACCCGAGCGGCTTTATGCCTTTGCCAAGGAAGCGAAGGCGCAAGGCTTCAAGGTCATCATCGCCGGGGCTGGGGGCGCCGCTCATCTTCCTGGCATGACGGCCGCTCTGACCGGGCTTCCCGTCCTCGGCGTGCCCATCGAAACCCAGGCGCTTGGCGGGCAGGATTCATTGTTCTCCATAGTGCAAATGCCGGGGGGCATCCCTGTTGGCACGCTTGCCATTGGCAAGCCGGGCGCGATCAACGCAGCATTGCTTGCAGCGGCGATTCTCGCCCTTGCCGATGAAGCCCTTGAGTCGCGGCTCTCCGCTTGGCGCAAGGCGCAGACGGAGGCTGTGGCCGAAGAACCCTCGCGGGAGGCGTGACCTTGCCCTTCGAGCTTGTCCCCGGAGCAACGATCGGCATTCTCGGCGGCGGCCAGCTTGGCCGCATGCTGGCGCTTGCTGCGGCAAAGCTCGGCCTTAAGACCCATATCTATGCGCCTGAGCCGGAGAGCCCCGCCTTTGATGTGGCAAGCGCCCGCACCGTTGCTTCCTACGATGACGAGGAGGCTCTTGCGGCTTTTGCGGGGAGCGTTGAGCTTGTCACGTATGAATTTGAGAATGTCCCATCCCGGGCCGCGGAGATCCTCAACGATTCCTGCCTCGTGCGGCCTGGCCCGGAAGCACTTGGCATCTGTCAGGACCGGCTTGCTGAGAAGGAGTTTCTCGCCGCAGCAGGGGTGAAGACCGCTCCCTTCATGCGGGTCGACGATGCCGGGGCTCTGGCCCGGGCCATCGCGCAGATCGGCCGCCCTTCAATCCTCAAGACACGCCGTCTCGGCTATGACGGAAAAGGCCAGGTGCTAGTGCGCGAAGGGGCCGACCTTGCTGTGACCTTCCGCTCCCTTGGGGGGGTGCCCTCGATCCTCGAGGCTCTCGTTCCTTTCTCCAAGGAAATATCGGTCGTGGCAGCCCGCGCGCCCGGCGGCGATTTCGCCGCCTTTGACGTCGGTGAGAATGTTCATGAAAATCACATCCTGAAAACCACCCGCATTCCTGCGCGCCTGCCGCCGGCGCTGGCCCAGGAAGCCGTCAGGATCACGCAGGTCATTGCTGATGCCCTTGTCTACTGCGGCGTGATCACGGTCGAAATGTTCGTAACAGCCGGGCCTGACGATGAGGAGCCGCCCGCCCTTCTCGTCAACGAAATCGCCCCAAGGGTGCATAATTCCGGCCATTGGACGCTCGATGGCGCAATCACCTCACAGTTCGAGCAGCACATAAGAGCCATTGCGGGCTGGCCGCTTGGGGCAGCTGCGCGCCGGGGCCTGGACGGCAAGAGCCACATTGTCATGGAAAATTTGATTGGCGAGGAGGTTCTCTCTTGGGCCAAGATCCTTGCCGAGCCCATGGCGAGCCTGCATCTTTACGGAAAGAAAGAAGCGCGGCCGGGGCGCAAAATGGGGCATGTGACACGCATTGTTAAGGACCCCAAAGAGAGCTAGTGCTTGCATCTAAGCGAGCCGCTCGCTGGACAGAAAAGCCCGGTTCTGGTAACAAGACGATATGCTAGCCAGGTGCTTCGCAGCGCCGGGCTTTTTGTGCCTTCCGTTCAACCAGGCGAGCCCCAGCTTTCAAGCGGGAAGAGCCACAGACCTAAGGACTTTTGCGTGCAAGTTCTCGTTCGCGACAACAATGTTGATCAAGCCCTCAAAGCCCTCAAGAAAAAGATGCAGAGGGAGGGGATATTTCGCGAGATGAAGTTGCGCGGTCATTACGAAAAGCCCTCAGAGAAACGGGCCCGTGAAAAGGCCGAGGCCTTGCGCAGGGCGCGCAAGCTCGCACGCAAGAAGCTGCAACGCGAGGGCCTGCTGCCGGTCAAGTCCAAGGCCACCGCAGGAGCCCGTTGATCGCGGGCTGGCGCGCGCTACAATACCCGCGGCGCTGATCACACTTCCCGGATTGAGCCCGGCGTCAGCGGCCTGCGGGCAAATGACGTAAGGATTGCGGGATGAAGGTTTATGCCGCAAGGAGAAAAGCAAAAGCGCCGCGGAGCGCCGGAAAGGGCGCGCTGACTCTCATTGCCGCCCTCTCTCTCGCAGGCTGCGAAACGGCAGGTCTTATGGGAAGGCCCGGGCGAGGCGTTGCGGAGGTCACCAGCCAGTCCCCGGAAGAGGCGGCTGCCAATCTGCAATCGCTGAGCGCCGTGATTCAGCGCAATCCGGCAAGCCCTGAAGCCTATAACACGCGCGGCGCCGCCTACGCGAGGATTGGGAAATTTCAAGAGGCCATCGCCGACTTCTCTCAGGCCATAAGGCTCGATCCCGGCAATGCAGCCGCTTTGACCAACCGCGCGCTTGCCTACCGCCAGACGGGCCGCGACGATGCGGCGCTCGTTGATTTCGACCGCGCAATCGCCGCCAATCCCAGCCACGCCCCCGCCTATCTCGGCCGCGCAAATTTGCTGCGCTTCCAAGGCAAGCTCGACGAGGCGCGCGCCGATCTCGACCAGGCCATCAGGCTCAACCCCGAAAATGCCCAGGCCTTTCATGCGCGCGGCCTCATATACCAGCGTGAAGGTCTCCATGAGCAGGCCATCACCGATTTCGACAATGCGATCGACCGGGATCCCTTTGCCGGCGCCCCCTATCAGGCGCGTGGCCAAAGCCTGCTCGCCATCGGCAAAAGCGACAAGGCCATTGAGGATTTCAACGCCGCGCTCAACGTCGATAACAAGAACGCTGAGGCCTGGGCAGGCCTGGGGCTTGCCTACGAAAGGTCGGGCAATCGCGCCAAGGCCATCGAATCCTATCAACGTGCCCTCGCCTTCGATCCGAACAGCCAGATCGCCAAGGAAGGAGTCGCCCGGATCGGGCGCGTTTGACCTTACCGGCCGCGCCGCCAAGGCGCTTCCGCTTTTCTGCGCCGCAGCAAGGGTGCAGGGCAGCGCCTCTAAGACTTAAAAGCGGTGCTGCGCTTGGCGCCGCCCAATTATGGGCGAAGCCTGCGCTAAGCCGGGTTTGATGCGGTGAAGGATTTGCTCAAGAAGGCCCCGGGCAAATAGTATCCGGGGCCATGCGATGGGAGCTGCTCATGGATCTGCTCAAGCCCCACAGCAATTTTCTGCGCGCTGGACCGCTTGCCGCCGCGCTTCTCGGCCTTGCGCAGGGCTTTGCTTGCGCTGAAACTCCAGCAGGCCCGGCTTCAGCGCAAGGCTGCGCGGCTGGCGATGCCGGTATTAAACTTCCTCACGGCTTTTGCGCCACAGTGTTCGCTGATGGGATCGGGCATGCGCGGCACCTGGCGGTTTCACCAAGCGGAACGGTTTATGTCAACACCTGGAGCGGCAGCTATTACAAGACAAAGCCTCCGCCAGGCGGGTTCCTCGTGGCCTTGAAGGATACGGATGGAGACGGGCGCGCTGACATCATTGCCCGCTTTGGCGAGACGGAGGACAAAGGCGGGCAAGGCGGCACCGGAATAGCCATCTTTCAGAACAATCTCTTTGCGGAAAGCAGCGGCCGAATCGTCCGCTACGCTCTCAACGAGGGCCAGATTGCGCCCAAAGGCGAGCCTGAGACAGCCGTGTCCGGCCTCCCCCTTACCGGGGAGCATCCAATGCATCCTTTTGCCATCAGCGGCAATGGCGAGATCTTCGTCAACATGGGCGCAGCGACGAATTCGTGTCAGCTGAATAACCGCATGCGCGAATCCCCCGGCGAACAGCCATGCCGGGAACTCGAAACCCATGGCGGAATTTGGCGTTACAGTGCAACGGCGCTCAATCAGACGTTCTCGCCGCGCGAACGCTTTGCCACCGGCTTGCGTAATGCCGAAGGCATCGCTTTCGATCCCTCGGGGCGGATCTTTGTAACCCAGCACGGGCGCGACCTTCTTGCCCAAAACTGGCCGCGGCTGTACCGGCCCGAACAGGGCCAGAACCTTCCCGCGGAGGAGCTTGTGGAATTGCGCGAAGGCGCCGATTATGGATGGCCTTATTGCTATTACGATGGTCAGCAGAATAAGCTTCTGCTCGCGCCGGAATATGGCGGCGACGGCAGGATGGAAGGAATTTGCCCGCAAAAGCAGCCGCCGGTTGCGGCCTATCCGGCCCATTGGGCGCCGAATGACCTGAAATTTTATGATGGCGCACAGTTCCCGGCAGCTTACCGCGGCGGCGCGTTCATAGCTTTCCATGGCTCCTGGAACCGCGCGCCCGGCCCCCAGGGCGGATATAATGTCGTTTTTCAGCCCTTCTCTGGAGGCAAGCCATCGGGGCCCTTTATTGTCTTTGCGGATTGCTTTGCAGGTGCGGTCAAAGAGCCAGGCCGCGCCGCGCACCGGCCGTCCGGGCTTGCGATCGGCCCCGAAGGCGCGCTTTATATTTCGGACGATATTGGCGGCCGGATCTGGCGTGTAACCTATCAAGGAGACAAGGAAGCGCCTCTTGAGACGGTTACTGCCGCAGGAACTGATGGCGGGACGGAGCCCGGCAACGCAAACCTCCAGGTGCCACGAGGGATGAAACCGGAGCAAGTTGCTCTTGGCAGGAGAATCTTCCAAGGCGAGATTGCTGGAGCCGCCTGCACCGGCTGCCACGGGCTGGACGGCAAAGGCTCTCCCCTTGGCCCCGATCTCACATCGGGAAAATGGCTTTGGGGCGATGGCAGCTTGAAGGCGATCACTGCCGCGATTGCCGATGGGATCCCGCAGCCCAAGGAGCATCCGGGCGTGATGCCGCCGATGGGGGGAGCGCAGCTCTCCCCGGAGGAGCTCGCGGCTGTTGCCGCCTATGTCTGGGCTTTGGGCCACGCTGGCCAGCCCTGAGAAAGGCTGGCCATTTCTACGGCAGCGCTTAAGCGTCTCACGGTTCTGAGTTTATCCGGCTGCGGCCGCCGTTGAAGAGGCGCTCAGCGCGGCTGCGCCAGTCTCGAACTGCAGCTTGGCGAGGCGGGCATAAAGCCCATCCTTGGCCACAAGGCTTTGATGCGTGCCTTCTTCAATCAGCCGCCCATTGTCGAGAACGAGAATCCGGTCCGCCCGCAAAACAGTGGAAAGCCGGTGCGCGATGACGAGAGTGGTGCGCTCGGACATGACTTTCTCGAGCGCAGCCTGTACAGCCGCTTCGTTTTCCGAGTCGAGCGCCGATGTGGCTTCATCAAGGAGCAGGACAGGGGAATTTTGCAATATCGCTCGCGCAATGGCGATCCTTTGCCGCTCCCCGCCGGAAAGGGTCACACCGCGCTCGCCTGCCAAGGTCGCATAGCCGTGAGGCAATGCTTTGATGAAATCGTCGGCGGAGGCCCGGCGCGCCGCATCACGCACGGTTTCGTCGCTCGCCTCAGGCGCGCCAAAGCGGATATTATCCGCTATCGAGGCAGAGAAGATGACGGGGTCCTGAGGGACAATCCTGATCCGCCTCCGCAGCTCGGCCAAGTCAACAGTCTTGATGTCGGCGCCGTCGAGAAGAATGCGCCCCGAGGTCGGATCGTAAAAGCGGGCAAGCAGCTGGAAAACGGTCGATTTGCCTGCTCCCGAAGGCCCGACAATAGCAACGGTCTCGCCCGGCCTGACCGTAAAAGAGAGGCCGTGCAGCGCCGATTCGGAGGGTCTCGCCGGATAGGCAAAGCTCACGTTCTCAAAGCAAATCTCGCCCCGCGGTGGGACCGGCAGCGCAACGGGGCAGGCGGGAGCCGTGATCGCAGGCTGCAAGGCAAGGATATCAGCGATCCGCCCTGCTGCGCCCGCGGAGGCATAAACTTCTCCCCACACCTGGCTCAGCTCGCTCAACGCCCCTGCTGCCAGGATGGCATAAAGCACAAACTGCGAGAGAAGCCCCCCGGTCAGGCTTCCAGCCATGACCGCCTGGGCGCCATACCAAAGCACCCCCACGATGCTCGCAAAGACGAGAAAGATCACAGTGACTGTGAGCAAAGCCCTAGCCGATGCCGCCTTGCGCGCGGCATGATAGGCGTCCTCCACGGCCGCTCCGAAGTGGCGGCTCGCGGCATCCTCTGCGCCGAAAGCCTGCATGACCCTGACGGCGGCGAGATGCTCTGCCGCATAGGCGCTTGCCCCGGCAAGCGAATCCTGCGCGTAGCGCGAGCGCTTCCGCACAAGGCGCCCCGACGCAACAAGCGGCAGCACGATGACCGGAATGGCGAGGAGAACGGCGCCGGAAAGCTTCGCGCTCGTATAGACCATCATGGCAATGGCGCCTGCGAAGAGGAGAAGATTGCGCAGCGCCAGCGCCGCCGTAGCGCCAAAGGCCGCCTTGATCTGGGTTGTGTCGGCGGTCAGGCGGGAGAGCAGCTCGCCCGTCCGCGCCGTATCGTAAAAGGCGGCATCGAGCTTACAGAGATGCGCGAACAGATCACGGCGCAGATCTGCGACGATCCGCTCGCCCAGCGTTGTCACGAAATAGTACCGTCCGCCCGACGAAAGGGCCAAAACGGCCGCGACGGCAATCAAGCCGCCAAAGTAGGTGTTAATCAGTCCGGCGCTTTCGGCGGTGAAGCCGAAATCGATCATCCGCCGGATGGCAAGCGGCACCGCAAGCGTCGCTGCTGCTGCCAGTGTGATCGCAGCCAGCGCTCCGGCAATGCGCGGCTTATAGCGCCGCAGATAGGGGACAAGCTGCAAAAGCGCGCGCGGCGAGGGTTTCCGGGCGGAGGATGCGTTTTTTTCAAGAGGAGGGGCAGGTTTGTTCATTGCCGCGCCTCTACAGTAAGATGCGGGGCTGGGAAAGCAGAATTTTCCCGCCTCTTCCCGCATTGCGCCATATCACCTCCGGCGGGAATATGAGGGTTACACGTTAAAATCAGCTGATTGATGAAATTACGAGATTAGGAAATATTACGGCCGAGCGGGAGAGGCTCACGGGATACGCATAAGCCTGGAGCAAAAGGAGAACAAAGTGTTCAAGGCCATGTCTGCGCCAAGACGAGCTTTAGGGAAAGCTTTGCCAATCCCGCTGCCAGCTGCGGCACTTGGCGTAGTGATGGCTGTTACGGCTGCCCATGCTGAAGATCCGCCCATATTCCCGGACAATCCGAAACTGAGCGCCATATCTCCCACAGTGATATGCAGAGATCAAACTTATGCGCTCTGCGCGACAGCCTCCTGCTTCCTCTACAATGCGGTTGCCTATTGCAAATGCAACATTAGGCGGGGGGACAGCATCAGCGCCCGCTTCAGTTATCCAGCCCCCGCTGCTGCCACAAATCCAAACCTTGATCCTGCCGCAACCCTCTCCCGGGAAAATATTTGCGACTTGAACGCGCAGGGCGCCGGAAACGGTTACCTGGCAAGCATGTTCAGCCTTCCCCCAAGCGTGTTGAAAGGCGGAAATGAAGCGCTTTACACTTGCCCTTCAAATTCAACGGGACGCTATGCCCAATGCGATGGAGGCATTTGTTTCACAAGCAGCCGCGGCAATTCCTTTCCGGGCTTCAATACGCCGCTTAGCCAAAAAGAGATCATCTGCTCTTGCCCCATCACACAACAGAGCGCCTCAATGGATCCTTTCGGATATCAATTCGTAGGCCCCTTCCCCTGCGACAAGAAAAACTTTGCGCTCTGCGGGCAAGCAGTAACGGGGCGCAATGGGACGAGCTTGCCCGTTGGCGCCCCAACCGGTTTCCCCCGCTTCCTGTCGGTCAAGCTCTACGGGAAGAACCCGGACGTGAATGAATGCTTCCCGTGAAACCAGCCCCATTTGCCTCTATCTCTCCTTGTGTTCCTCGCGCGGCCAAGACTGACATAAAGCAAGGCGGCCTGAATGCGCATGAAGCGCTATTCGCCTGGCCGTCATGAAGAAAAGGCAAAGCGTCCCAGGGCAGCGAATCGGCGCCCCGGGGCCTTCTGGCTGGGCAGGGCTTTGATTTTTGTCCCAGGCGGCGGGACATGCTTTAAGCCCTCAGCGGGGCAAAGAGGGGACGGACGGAGGCTGGCAGCTTGGCAGGGGACAAAGTTCTGGTGACGGGAGCCTCTGGATTTGTGGGGTCGGCCGTAGCGCATGCGCTTGTGCGCTCGGGCTATTCTGTGCGGGCTTTGGTCCGGCCAAGCAGCAAGCGGATCAATCTCGCCGGGCTCGATGCGGAGATCACTGAAGGCGACATGCGCGACCCGTGCTCCGTCGGCCGCGCGATGAGAGGAGTGCGGTTCCTTTTTCACGTCGCAGCGGATTACCGCCTCTGGGCCCGGAAGCCCGAAGAAATTCTGCGCAACAACTGCGAAGGGACCAGGCATCTCATGGAAACCGCCCTTCGCCAGGGGGTGGAGCGGATCATCTATACGAGCAGCGTCGCGACGATTGCTTGCCCGGCGAACGGTGAGCTTGCCGACGAGACAAAGCGGCTTGATGCCTCCTGCGCGATCGGCGCTTACAAAAAAAGCAAGATCGCCGCGGAAAAACTCGTCGAGCAAATGATCGAGCGCGACAAGCTGCCTGCCATCATCGTCCATCCGACGGCGCCCATTGGCCCGCGCGATCAGAAGCCGACGCCAACCGGCCGGATTATTGTGGAGGCGGCGCGCGGCCGCATTCCAGCGTTTGTGGACACAGGGCTCAATCTGGTCCATGTCGACGATGTGGCGGAAGGTCATCTTGCCGCTTTCCAGCACGGCGAGCCTGGCAGCCATTTCATTCTGGGCGGCCAGAATGTGACTCTCGCCGAATTCTTAGCCGAGATCGCTGCCCTTTGCGGGCGGCGGCCGCCAAAAGTGCGGCTGCCACGGCCCGTGCTCTTCCCATTTGCCTTTGCGGCCGAGGCCGTGGCACATGTGACGCAGCGCGAGCCCTTCCTGACGGTCGATGGCCTGCGCATGTCGAGACACCGCATGTTCTTCAGCTCGGCAAAGGCAGAGCGGGAGCTTGGCTACAAGGCGCGTCCTTATGCCGAAGCCCTGAAGGAGGCCCTGGCCTGGTTCCGCGCGCATGGACAAGTGTGATGACGCAAGCCATTTCCGTTGCCCCGACCAAGACTCACCAGGGCGAGAATTTTCCCGTCGCCTCTCTCCTCATTGCCCCAAGGCACCGCCCGGTCATCTTGGCTTTTTACCGGTTTGCAAGAGCGGCCGACGACATTGCGGACAGCCCAGACCTTCCGCCTGACACCAAGCTTGAGGGGCTGGCGCTCTTTGAGGAAACTTTGCTCGGAAAGAGCGATAAGATTGCGGATGCCCTGCCGCTGCGCGCCGCCATCGCGGAGCGCAAGCTTTCGCCGCGCCATGCCCTTGACCTCCTCCACGCTTTCCGGATGGATGCCGTCAAGCAGCGCTATGCCACCTGGGCCGAGCTCATGGATTATTGCAGCTACTCGGCAGCGCCGGTCGGCCGTTTCGTTCTCGATGTGCATGGCGAAAGCCAATTGGCGTGGCCCCCTTCCGATGCGCTTTGCACGGCGCTCCAAATCATTAACCATCTCCAGGACTGTGGCAAGGATTACCGGAGCCTCGATCGCATCTATATCCCCCAGGAAACGCTGGCCGCGCATGGCGCCTCTTTCGAAGCTTTAGGGGCGCCGCAGAGCTCCCCTGCCCTTCGAGCCGCATTGCAAGACATGGCGCGGCGGACGGCGCCGCTTGTTTCCGCCGGAGCGAGCCTTCCGCTTCAAATCCGCGATATCCGCTTGCGCCTCGAAACGGCGGTGATCGCGCGGCTTGCCCGCAGGCTCAACACCCTTCTGCTCGCGCGGGATCCTCTGAGCGAGCCTGTCCATCTGTCAAAACCGGCTTCTCTCGCCTGGGCAGGGATCGGCGCGGCGCAAGGGCTCGCGAGCCTCCTGCGGCAGGGGAAAGCCGCGCCGCCGCAAGCCCGCCGCACATGACCGGCGCCCCCAGCATGGCGCAGCAGGCCGTTCCGTCCCCGGCTGCGCGCGGCAGCTCGTTCAACGCGGCCATGCAGATCCTCCCCCGCGCGCGCCGCGAAGCGATGCTTGCCATTTACGCCTTTTGCCGCGCCGTTGACGATATTGCGGACGAGAACAGGCCGCGCGAGGCGCGCAAGCAGGCGCTCGGCCAATGGCGGGCCCGCATTGCGGCGCTCTATGCGGGGCCAGCGGCGTGCGGCGCCTGGCCCGCGGGGTTAGAGCCGCTTGGCGAAGCGGTCGCGCGTTTCGGCTTGCGCCGCGAGGATTTCCTCGCCGTGATCGAAGGCATGGAGATGGATGTCGAAGCGGATGTCCGGGCGCCGGATCTCGCGGCACTCGATCTATACTGCGACCGTGTCGCAAGCGCCGTCGGGCGCCTGTCTGCCTGCGCCTTCGGCATGCCGGAAGACGAAGGCCGGGCTCTTGCGCATCACTTGGGCCGGGCGCTCCAGCTCACCAACATCTTGCGCGATCTCGACGAGGATGCCGCGATGGGCCGTCTCTATTTGCCACGCGAGGATCTTCTCGCCGCGGGGATTGCGGGAAGCGATCCCAAAGAGGTCCTGGAAAGCCCGGCCCTCGGGGCCGCATGCGCGCCGGTCATCGCCCGCGCCAAGGCGCATTTTTTGGAATCGCGGCAAATCATGGCCCGCTGCCCCCGCTGGACCGTCCGCGCGCCAAGGATCATGGCAGAAGCTTACTTTGCAATCCTTACGGCTCTGGAAAGGCGCGGCTTCGCTCCGCCCCGGCAGCGCATCCGCACCCCGCGCCATCGCGTCCTCCTCGCGATCCTGCGTTACGGCCTGATTTGATGAAATGCGCAACCGTCCACATCATCGGCGCCGGCCTCTCCGGGCTTGCGGCCGCCGTCCGTCTCGCCGGAGGGCCGCAGAAGGTCGTGCTGCATGAGGCAGCGCGCCAGGCCGGAGGCCGCTGCCGCTCCTACTTCGATCCGTCCCTCGGGATGACCATCGACAATGGCAATCACCTGCTTCTTTCCGGCAACCGCCATGCGCTCGCATATCTCGATGCGATTGGCAGCTTGGATCAGCTCGCCGGGCCGCCCGGGGCTGATTTTGCGTTTGCCGACCTCGCGACGGGCGAGCGCTGGCGTTTGCGGCCCAATTCAGGGCCGCTGCCCTGGTGGATTTTCTCGAAAGACAGGCGGGTGCCGGGGACCTCGCCCCGCGATTATCTCGCTCTCATACGGCTCCTGGCCCGCGCCCGCCGCGAAGATCTGCCGCTCAGCGAGGTTCTGCAAGACCGCGGCCCGGCCTATGAGCGGCTCTGGCGGCCTTTTTTTCTTGCGGCGCTGAATACAGATCCCGCCGAGGCGTCCTGCCGCCTTGCTGCGGCGGTCGTGCGGGAAACGCTCGCCAAGGGCGGGCGCGCCTGCCGCCCGCTCATTGCCGCGCATGGCCTTTCCGCCGCCTTCGTCAAGCCCGCGCTCGCTTATCTCGCCCGCCGCGGCGCCGTGTTCCTTCCGGATCACCGGCTGCGCGCCATCGAATTTGCCAAGGGCCGCGCCGCTGCGCTCGATTTCGGCAGCGATGCGGTGAGGCTCGATGAAGCCTCGAAGGCTATTCTGGCCGTTCCGCCCTCCGCAACGGAAAGCCTCGTGCCGGGACTTCCGGCGCCCCGCTCCTATCGCGCCATTCTCAATGCGCATTTCAAAATAGCGCTGCCCAAAAGCCTCCCGCCGCTTCTTGGTGTTGTCAATGGCACAATCGAATGGGTCTTTGCATTCCAGGACCGCTTGTCGGTGACGGTCAGCGCGGCTGACCGTTTCCTCAATTCCGGGCGGGAGGAGCTCGCTGCGCGCCTCTGGGCGGAAGTTGCAAAAGTGACACAGATTGAAATGCCGCTTCCGCCGTGGCAGATCATCAAGGAAAAGCGGGCAACCTTCGCGGCGGCGGCTGGTGAAGATGCGCGCCGCCCGGATGCGAGGACGGCCTATTCCAATCTGGTGCTCGCTGGGGATTGGACTGCGACAGGTCTTCCCGCAACCATCGAAGGGGCGATCCAGTCCGGCCACCGCGCGGCGGAATTGATCGCTTCAATGCAATAGAACGCAATAGGAAGGGATAGTCTTCGTGGAAGTGACCGATCAGCCGGCCGGCGCGGGCGCGCTCACAGCTCCAGCGCAAAGCGGAATTGAGGCTGCAGTCTCGCGTGCAACAGCGGCGCTGCTTTCCAAGCAGCACGCCGACGGCCACTTCGTCTTCGAGCTCGAAGCCGATGTCTCGATTCCAGCGGAATATATCCTGGTCAAGCATTATCTCGGCGATCCGCCGGATGCTGAGATCGAGGCCAAGATCGGCGCCTACATCCGGCGCCTGCAAGCGGCACATGACGGCTGGCCGCTCTTCACCGATGGCGCTTTCAATATCAGCAGCAGCGTCAAGGCCTATTTTGCGCTGAAGATGATTGGCGACCTTCCCGATGCGCCGCATATGCAGCGCGCCCGCGCAGCGATTTTGGCGCATGGGGGCGCCGCGCAGACGAATGTCTTCACCCGCGCTCTCCTTGCCCTTTACGGAGCCGTGCCCTGGCGCGCCGTGCCGGTGATGCCGGTCGAGATCATGCTGCTGCCGCGGTGGTTCCCGTTTCACCTCAGCAAGGTGTCCTATTGGAGCCGCACGGTCGTCACGCCGCTTCTCGTGGTCAACAGCTTGAAGCCGCGCGCGCGCAATCCGCGCAATGTCACGATCGAGGAGCTCTTCACTGAGCCGCCAGAAAAGGTCCGCAAATGGCCGGGCGCGCCACACCAGAAATTCCCCTGGACGGCGCTTTTCGCCGGGCTCGACCGGATCCTCCGCTGGGCGGAGCCTCATGTCCCCAAGCGCCTGCGCAAGCGCGCCATCGATAAAGCCGCCGCCTTCGTCGAGGAGCGGCTCAATGGCGAGGACGGGCTTGGCGCCATTTTCCCAGCGATGACATATTCGGCAATGATGTTCGATGCGCTTGGCTGCCCCCCCAGCGATCCGAGGCTTGCAGCGGTCCTGCGGGCTATCGACCGGCTGCTCGTGGTGCGGGACAGCGAAGCCTACTGCCAGCCTTGTTTCTCCCCGGTTTGGGACACGGGCCTTGCTTGCCACACGCTGATGGAAGCTCGCGGCGAAGGTGTGATGCAGGCCGTCCAAGCGGGGCTTTCCTGGCTGAAGCCGCTGCAAATTACAGATGTCGCCGGCGACTGGGCTTTGCAAAGGCCCAGCGTGCGGCCAGGCGGCTGGGCCTTCCAATATGCCAATGCCTATTATCCCGACGTCGATGACACAGCCGTTGTTGCTATGGCGATGGACCGCGCCGCGCCGGGAAGCCCCGAGTATAAGGAGCCGGTGGCCCGGGCGCGTGAATGGATCGAAGGCCTGCAAAGCGCCAATGGCGGCTGGGGCGCCTTCGATGCCGACAATGACCATGAATATTTGAACTACATCCCATTTGCCGACCACGGAGCCTTGCTCGATCCACCCACGGAAGATGTGTCGGCCCGCTGCCTGTCTCTGCTTGGGCAGCTCGGCGAGACTCCGGCAACAAGCCCGGCGGTTGCGCGCGGGGTCGAGTATCTCCTGCGCGCTCAGAAGAAGGATGGAAGCTGGTATGGCCGCTGGGGCATGAATTATATTTACGGCACCTGGTCCGTCCTCTGCGCGCTCAATGCCGTGAAACATGACATGCAGAGCGAGGAGGTTCAGAAAGCGGTCCGCTGGCTCAAGGATATACAAAACCCGGATGGCGGCTGGGGCGAAGGCGGCGAAAGCTATGCCCTCGACTACATGGGTTACTCGCCCGCCCCGAGCACCCCCTCGCAAACGGCATGGGCCTTGCTAGCCCTGATGGCCGCAGGCGTAGTGGACGATCCCGCGGTCAAGAGAGGGGTGGCCTATCTCGCCAAGGGTCAAGGGGAGGACGGCTTGTGGAAGGAAGAGCGTTTCACAGCGACCGGTTTCCCCCGGGTCTTTTTCCTGCGATACCACGGATACGCAAAGTACTTTCCGCTCTGGGCGCTGGCGCGGTACCGCAATCTGACTGAGGGCAACCGGTCTCCGGTGCTGGTGGGAATGTGAGCGCGTCCCGGGTTATCGCTGTCACCGGCCTCAAGACTGAAGCGAGACTGCTCGCCGGGCTCGGCGTGCTTGCGCTCTCAGGGGGCGGAGACGCCGAGGGCCTTTCCCGCGTTTTAGAGAGCAGCGCTGGAAGGAGAACGGCAGCAATCATCAGTTACGGCGTTGCAGGCGGCCTCGCCCCGGGCCTCCCGCCTGGGACGAAGCTCGTTGCCCGCGCCGTGATAGACGAAACCGGCGCGCGCTATCCGAGCGATGCCGCTTGGTCGGCAAGACTTTCTGCTGCTCTTGGAGGGGCAAAGGAGGGCGATATCGCCGGAGTCAATTCGCCCGTGGCGCATTATGCCGACAAATATGCTTTGCATCTCAAGACGGGCGCTCTCGCGGCCGACATGGAGTCCCATGTTGCGGCAAGGGTTGCCGCGGCGTATGGCCTGCCCTTTGCCGCCTTCCGCGTCATCGCCGATCCTGCGCACAGGCAGCTGCCGCATGCCGCCATGATCGCCATAAGGCCAGACGGCTCGCTTGCCATCGGCGCGATCCTCGCATCGCTCCTGCGCGATCCCGCGCAAATCCCGCAGCTCATGCGCACGGCACGCGATGCGCGCGTGGCGTTCATGGCCCTATTCCGCAGCCGTAAGCTGCTTGCCGGCGCCCTCGCTGTCAGCGATTTCCGCGAGTTTCTGCTCGACGTGCCTGCTGAAGACGTATTCGGCGGGCCTCTGCGCGTCTAACGGGATCTCGGGCGCCATCGGGCCCGATGTGCGGATGCCCCGCACGGCAACGCCCAAAGCTCGCCAGGGGCTCTTGAAGGCATCATCGACGGCCGTTGCCTCATAACCGCAATGGACCATGCAGTCGGCGCATTTTTCGTAATTGCCCGTCCCGTAGGAGTCCCAGTCCGTCTCCTCCATCAGCTCCCGGAAGGTGCGGGCATAACCCTCGCCCAGCAAATAACACGGGCGCTGCCAGCCGAAGACGGTGCGCGTAGGATTGCCCCAGGGGGTGCATTGATAAGCGCGGTTGCCGGCGAGGAAGTCGAGAAACAGCGCCGATTGGAAGAAAGGCCAAGCCTTGCCGCCGCGTCCGCGCGCGAAAATTTGCCGGAAGAGCGTCTTGGTTTTGCTGCGGTTGAGAAAATGCTTCTGGTCTGGCGCCCGTTCATAGGCATAGCCCGGAGAGACAGTGATTCCCTCGACGCCGAGCGCCGTCATGCTGTCGAAGAAGGCGGCCACCCGCGCGGGATCTGCATCATTGAAAAGCGTGCAATTGACAGTGACGCGGAAGCCCTGAGCCTTGGCGAGCTTCAAGGCTTCGACGGCGCGGTCATAGACGCCTTCCTGGCAGACAGAGCGGTCATGCATCTCGGCGTCGCCGTCGAGATGAATCGACCAGTTGAAATAGCGGCTCGGCGTATAGCGGCTAAGGTTCTTGGCAAGCAGAAGCGCATTGGTGCAGACCGTGACATATTTGCGCCTGGCGATCGCGCCTTTCACGATTTCTGGAAGCTCCTTGTGGAGCAATGGCTCGCCGCCAGCAATCACCACGACCGGAGCTCCGCATTCGTCGATGGCCTCAAGGCAATCGGCGAGCGGCAGCCGCTGATTGAGGATCTTGTCCGGATAATCGATCTTGCCGCAGCCAGCGCAGGCAAGATTGCAGCGGAAGAGCGGCTCAAGCATCAAGACAAGGGGGAAACGCTTCCGGCCAGCCAAGCGCTGGCGCACGACATAGGCGCCGATCCCGGCCATTTGCAGCAAAGGTATGCCCAAGACCTTCTCCCTTGAGTTGGGACCCTCTTGAATTAGGGCCATTTGCCGGAAGGCCGCGCCGGCGTCAACCGGCAAGCTCTGCGGGCAATTTAAATTCTATGTTCTCGGCAACTCCGGGCAATGTTTCCAATTCGACCGGCCCGAGCTCTGCGAGCGCTGCGAGGACCTCCTCGACCAGTATCTCGGGGGCGGAAGCCCCGGCCGTGAGGCCTATGGCCTTAGCGCCGCGCAGCGCCTCGATGTCGAGCTCGGATCTGTCCGCGATGAGATAGCTTGGGATCTTGGCCTCTGCGCCGATCTCCCGCAAGCGGTTCGAGTTGGAGCTGTTCTTGGCGCCGACCACGAGGATTACATCGACGAGCTTGGTCAGCTCGCGCACCGCGCTCTGCCGGTTTTGCGTGGCATAGCAGATGTCTCTCGTCTCCGGCCCTGCGATATCGGCAAAACGGCGTTTCAATGCAGCGATGATCGACTTCGTGTCGTCAACGCTGAGCGTTGTCTGCGACACGTAGGCAATTGGGGTATCCGGCGCAAGATCGAGCTTTTCGACATCGGCTTCCGACTGCACAAGGTGAACGGTGCCCGGGATCTGCCCCATTGTCCCTTCCACTTCCGGATGGCCCGCATGGCCGATCAGCACCACAGCCCGGCCCTGCTGCACATAGCGCTGGCCTTGGCTATGGACTTTCGACACCAAGGGGCAGGTGGCATCGATGACAGGAAGCCCAAGGGCAGCCGCTTCCTCCTCGACGGTTTTCGCGACGCCATGGGCGCTGAAAACCGTCCTCGCGCCGCTTGGCACCTCATCGAGCCGCTCGACGAAGCGGGCGCCTTTTGCTTTGAGGCTTTCGACAACGCGGCCGTTGTGAACGATCTCATGCCGCACATAGACAGGAGGCCCGTATTTCTTGAGCGCCCGCTCCACGATATCAATTGCGCGGACGACGCCCGCACAAAACCCCCGCGGCTGAGCTAGAATGACTTTCATGAATTTTTCCTGGCGGGAGGACAAATGCAGTTGTAAAATTAGCAACTCCGGCTAAAGAAGGCTCCCTGTCTGCCGAGCTTGAGTTGTAGCTCTCACAGTTCCTTTGTCAAATTTTTGACATCATCACGCTGCCCCGATTGTCACCAGCCTGAAAGGGGCATTCCATTGCTGAAACCTGTTGATGAAAATTATCCCTGCGGACCGGCTCCTTCCCGCATCTTAATGATGCACTTCCCGACAAAACTTTGACTATTCGTCCGACCAGCGGCGGCAGAGCATGGCCATAACCACAAAAGCCCGGGAGCAAAGTCAGCTTGCAAAAGCTCCAGCCCCAGAGCCCAGCGCCCCTGATCCTATTGCAGGATCCATCATCGCGATCGTGGCGGCGTGCAGCCGCCACCGCTGGCTCGTGCTTGCCACGGCTTTGATCGCGACGGTTTTTTCTGCTTATTATGCCTTCATTCATTTCGCCATTAATACGAATACGAACGACTTTCTTTCTGAAAAGTTACATTGGCGGCAAAATCTCATCGCTCTGGATAAGGCGTTTCCGCAGCGTGTCGATCAGATTGTCGTTGTCATTGACGGGAAAACCCCCGAGCTTGCTGAAGCCGCCGCGCAATCGCTGACCGGAAGGCTCAAAGAGCGCCCGGATCTCTACAAGTCCGTCGTGCGCCCGGATGGCGGCGCCTATTTCAATCAGGCCGCGCTCTTGTTTCTCCCCGTGGACGAGCTTCGCAAGACGGTCAAGGGGCTGATGCAGGCGCGGCCATTCCTGATGGCCCTGGCCCGGGATCCGAGCCTGCGCGGCATTGTGACGGCTGTCTCTTACATCAACGACGGGGTCCGCGCGAAAGCCGGGACGCTTGACGACTTCGACCGGCCGATGGCCATGCTTGCGGATGCATTCGAAGGGATCCTCGCCGGCAGGCCCACATATTTTTCCTGGCGCAGCCTCATTGGCGAAACGCCCCCCGACCCGCGTGAATTGCGCCGTTTCATCGAGATTAAGCCAGTTCTCGATTACGCCGCTCTGATGCCTGGGGAGAAGGCCTCGGCCTATATCCGGCAAAGCGCGCGGGCGCTCGGCCTCACCCCTGAGAACGGCGTCACCATTAGGCTCACCGGCCTCGTGCCAATGGCCGATGAGGAATTCGCCAATGTAGCCGACGGCGCAGAGCTGAACGGAGCGGTCACGGCGCTCATCGTTTTGTTCATCATCTGGCTTGCCGTCAAATCGGCCCGTATCATTCTGGCTGTCGCCTTGACGGTTGTTGCGGGACTCGCCATCACCGCGGCCGTTGGGCTCTGGATGGTCGGCGCGCTCAACTTGATCTCGGTCGCATTCGCCGTGCTCTTTGTCGGCATCGGCGTGGATTTCGGTATCCAATTCAGTGTCCGCTACCGCGCGGAGCGCTTCAAGGAGCCTCGCTTCACGAAGGCTCTTCTGCAGGCCGCCGCCAAGTCCGGGCGGCCACTTGCGCTTGCTGCCGCGGCGACGGCGGCTGGGTTTTATTCCTTTCTGCCAACCGACTACCGGGGCGTCTCGGAGCTTGGCCTGATTGCTGGCACTGGGATGTTCATCGCCTTTTTCACCGCGATCACCTTCCTTCCCGCCCTGCTGACTTTGCTGCAGCCTCCCCCTGAGGATGAGCCCGTCGGCTATCTCTTTCTCGCGCCCGTCGATCAGTTTCTGGCGGACCACCGTTATGCGATCGTCGCCATAACTTTGCTTGTGGCCCTGGCGGGGACGCCCCTGCTCGCTCACCTGCGTTTCGACTTCAACCCGTTGAATCTGCGCAGCAGCAAGGTCGAGTCTGTCGCAACCCTCCTCGACCTGATGCATGATCCCTCGACGGACACCAACACGATCGACGTCCTGGCTCCTTCGCTGGCCGCGGCCCCGCCCATCATGGAGCGCCTGCGGCAGCTCCCCGAAGTCGCCCGGGTGACAAGCCTCGACAGCCTCATCCCTCAGGATCAGGAGGAGAAGCTTGCGATTATTGCGCCGCTTGCCGCGTCCCTCGGGCCATTGATTGATCCGCGCCGCGAGCGCGAGCCGCCAACAGACGCCCAGGATATCGAAGCCATGGAGCGCGCAGCGGCAGCCTTCGAGGCGACGGCAGCGGGGGTTACGGGCAAAGGCGCTGACGATGCCCGCCGCCTCGCCGCTGCTCTGCGCGAGATGGCCGCCGCGCCGCCGATCATCCGCAAGGATGCCTATGGCGTGCTTGTGCCAAGCCTCGACACCATGCTCGATTTGCTGAGGGCCTCGCTCACCGCCAAAAAAGTGACTGTCGCCTCAATCCCACCGGAGATCGCCCGCAACTGGATCGCCGCCGATGGCCGCGCCCGCATTCAGGTTGCGCCCTCCGGCGACCCAAACAACAACGATAACCTGCTCCGCTTCGCCAAAGCCGTCCGCACCATTGACCCCGACGCAATGGGCGAGCCCATCGCGGTTCAGGAATCCGGCAACACGGTTGTGCGCGCCTTTATCGAGGCCGGGCTCTGGGCGCTCGTCTCAATCAGCATCCTCCTTTTCGCGGTGCTCCGGCGCGTGACCGATGTGCTGCTCACTCTCGTTCCCTTGCTGCTCGCCGGGCTTGTCACGCTCGAAATCACGGTCCTCATCGGCCTTCCCCTGAACTTCGCCAATATCATTGCCCTGCCCCTCCTTCTCGGGCTTGGCGTTGCCTTCAAGATCTATTTCGTGATGGCCTGGCGGGCCGGAACCGTGAACCTTCTCCAGTCGAGCCTCACCCGGGCGGTCTTCTACAGCGCGATGGCGACTGCGACGGCTTTCGGGAGCCTCTGGCTCTCCAAGCACCCCGGCACGTCAAGCATGGGCAAGCTTTTGGCTCTATCGCTCGTTTGCACCTTGGCCGCAGCGGTCTTGTTTCAGCCTGCGCTTATGGGGCCGCCGCGCAAAATCGACCGCTCCGCCGAGGATGTATAGCGGGAAACTTCAGAAGGAGCGCCGCGCGCTGCGGCTTGCTTCTCCCGCTCTTCCCTGGAAGGCTCAGGGAAGCTCTCTTGCGGTATAAGGGAAGGCGTCGATAAAGGGCCCAGAGCCCATGACCACGTCGCGGCGCTGATAGATGCGCAAGGAGACCTTCGTGCATTCATAGGAGCCTTTGGGGCAAAGCTCGACCCGGACCGGCTGGGGGCAGGAATTGGTGACGATGATCACATAATCGGCGATCGCGGGATTCGTAACGTGGCGCTGCGGACTGAACTGATATTCGAGGCAAGGCTTGCCAAAGGCATTCGTATGCCCGAACCCTCCTTGCCGCCGCGACAAGGGCTGCCGAAGAGCGCCGGGAGCCGCAGGCAATGGCACCGCGCTCTCCGCCGGATTATAGGCGTCTCCAGCGTGCGGGCTCCGGCCAGCCCCGGCGGTCAGAAGGCAGGCGAGAAGCCCTGTAACAAGCCTTTTTATCCGGCGAGGCCGGCCGGCCCGATGCAGCATCAAATCCACCATTTCTCAGGCGGTGCGATCCGAGGCGCGGCAAGCTCAATGGCATGCGCCACGGCGAAAAGCGTCTCCTCATCGAAGGCCCGTCCGATGAGCTGAAGCCCCAAGGGCAGCCCATCGGCGGAGAGGCCGGCAGGGACCGCGATCCCCGGAAGCCCGGCCATGTTCACCGTGACGGTGAAAATGTCGTTGAGATACATCTCGACAGGGTCGCCTGAGCCTTTCTCGCCAAGCCCGAAGGCGGCGGAGGGCGTCGCGGGCGTCAGGATGGCATCGACCCCGCGCTCGAAGGCTTCCTCGAAATCGCGCTTGATCAGCGTCCTCACCTTTTGCGCGCGAACATAATAAGCATCGTAATAGCCAGCCGAGAGCACGTAAGTGCCAATCATGATCCGGCGCCTCACCTCCTTGCCGAACCCTGCCGCCCGAGTCGATTCATACATGTCCACGACATCCTTGCCCGGGACTCTGAGCCCGTAGCGGACCCCGTCGTAGCGGGCGAGATTGGATGAAGCCTCGGCTGGGGCCACGATATAATATGCAGGCAGGGCAAAGCGCGTATGAGGCAGCGAGATCTCGGCAATCTGCGCTCCGGCTTCCTTCAGCCATTCGACGCCTTGCGCCCAGAGCGTTTCGATCTCGGCAGGCATGCCCTCGCGCCGGTACTCTTTAGGGATGCCGATCGTCATGCCCCGGATAGAGCGCCCCGCGGCGGCCTCGTAATCGGGCACCGGCAGGTCCATGGAGGTCGTGTCCTTGGGATCGTGTCCCGCCATCGACTGCAGCAGGATTGCCGCGTCACGCACGGTGCGGGCAATGGGGCCTGCCTGGTCGAGGGAGGAGGCAAAGGCTACCATGCCCCAGCGCGAGCAGCGGCCATAGGTCGGCTTGATGCCGACCGTCCCGGTGAAGGCCGCGGGCTGGCGGATCGAGCCGCCGGTGTCGGACGCCGTCGCGCCGAAGCAGAGCCGCGCGGCAACGGCCGCCGCCGAG
>DASRYK010000062.1:0-5535 GCA_035687205.1 Methylocella sp.
GGGAAAGACCCCTCCGGAGATGGTGGCAGCAGCGCTTGGTGTGCTCAAGGCGGCGGCGTCCATCGTGGATGCCAAGGCGCCCTCGGAGGCCGCGGCGTTTAAGGCCTGGCTGCGGCATATCAGCCAAGCGGTTGCCGAGGCTTCGAAGGAAGGCGGGTTTCTAGGCTTTGGCGGCGTCGAGATCAGCGAGGCCGAAAAGGCAACGCTCGCGCAGATCTCTGCAAGTCTTGGGCTTGCCGCCTGACCCCCTTTTCCGCGATTGCGCGCGGTCATTGCGGCGTGAGATGATTGCAGAATGCGGGCTTATCTCGATCTTCTGGAAAAAATCCTGCGCGAGGGTGCGGTCAAGGACGACCGCACGGGCACGGGAACGCGCTCGCTTTTCGGCTATCAGATGCGCTTTGCGCTGGGTGAAGGGTTTCCGCTGCTCACCACCAAGAAGCTGCATTGGAAGTCGATCGTCCATGAGCTTTTGTGGTTTCTGCAAGGGGACACCAATACCGCCTATCTGAAAGCGCATGGTGTCGGGATCTGGGACGAATGGGCGGATGAAAAGGGAAATCTCGGCCCCGTCTATGGCAAGCAGTGGCGCGCCTGGCAGACGGCGGACGGCAGCGTGATCGACCAGATCTCCAATGTCATTGATGAAATCCGTCGTGACCCCTTTTCCCGGCGCCTCATCGTCTCTGCCTGGAACCCCGCAGATCTGCCCGCTATGGCGCTTGCGCCATGCCATTGCCTGTTTCAGTTCTACGTTGCTGAGTGCAGGGATGGCGTGCGGCGGCTCTCCTGCCAGCTCTATCAGAGATCGGCGGATGTGTTTCTGGGCGTGCCTTTCAATATCGCCAGCTATGCGCTTTTGACCTCGATGGTTGCGCAGGTCACAGGCTTAGAGCCCGGCGAGTTCGTGCACACTTTTGGCGATGTGCATCTTTACCAAAACCATGCCGGGCAGGCTCGTTTGCAGCTTTCCCGGGCGCCGCGCCCCCTTCCCCGCCTCAAGCTCAATCCCGCTATCAAATCCCTCTTCGATTTCCGGTATGAGGATATTGCTATCGAGGCCTATGATCCTCATCCGGCGATTCCCGCCCCGGTGGCCGTTTAACGTCCTAAGCTTGCTGGAGCATAAGAAGAAGATTCTGCACTGCAGCCCCGGAGGCGCCTTTGCCGAGATTGTCGAGCTTTGCAGCAAGAACCGCCTGGCCCCTTGCGTCATTGGCAAAGACACTCAGCTCAAGCCGGTCCGTTCCATTGAGGGATTGAGGCTCAATGCGGCCGGACGGGTCTCCAGGCGCGACTGTAATCAGCGGGCACCCGTTATAATGGTTTCTATAATGGTCTTTTAGCGCCGCCAGAAGATCGGCGCCCTTTGGCTTTCCGGGCAGACGGGAGCAAAAGAGCGGCACAAAGACAAGCATGCCTTGGGCGAAGTTGCCGACCGAAGGCGCAAAGACCGGCCGGCACGCCAGGCGGGCATAGCGCATGATCTCCGGCAGATGCTTATGCTCGAGCCCGAGTCCATAGGCCTCAAAAGGAGGCGCCTTCCCGCTTTCGTAATCCGCGATCATCGCCTTGCCCCCGCCCGTATAGCCTGAGACCGCATGGATGGAGAGCGGAGTATCTGGGGGCAGGAGGCCCAAATCAATGAGCGGGCGCAGAAGCGAAATTGCGCCCGTCGCATAGCAGCCGGGATTGGCGACGCGTCTTGCGCTTTTTATGGCCTCTGCTTGACCCGGAGCCATCTCGGGAAAGCCATAGACCCAGCCATCGGCCACTCGGTGGGCGGTCGATGCATCGAGAAGGCGCGGCGCTTTCTCGCCAAGCGAACCGGCGAGCGCCACTGTCTCGCGGGCTGCGTCATCCGGAAGGCAAAGCACGGCGATATCGGCGCGCTCCAAAATGGCTTTCTTGGCAGCGGGGTCCTTGCGCTGCTCAGGCGGCAGGCTCAAGATTTCAATATCATGGCGCGCCTCGAGCCGCGCATGGATGCCAAGGCCTGTTGTTCCAGCCTCTCCGTCGATGAAGATTTTTGCGCTCATGCCGCGGCCTTTGACAGAACTGGCGGGCTTTGGGAGATCATAGCAAAAAGGCGGCACAGGGCCGCCTTGCTCTTTGTATGATGCCAGTGAAAGTATGATGCCAGTGAAAGCTCAGCGTTTCGAGAATTGGAAGCTCCGGCGTGCTTTCCTCTTGCCATATTTCTTGCGCTCCACGACGCGCGGATCGCGGGTCAAAAATCCTTCCTTCTTCAGGACCGGCCGCAGGTCGGGCTCGAAATTGACGAGCGCCTTGGCAATCCCGTGGCGCACCGCCCCTGCTTGGCCCGAGAGGCCGCCCCCGGCCACCGTGACCATCAGATCATATTGCCCGATGCGGTTAGCGGCGGCGAGGGGCTGCTGGAGGATCATCCGGAGAACGGGCCTCGCAAAGTAAGAATCGAGCGGCCGGCCGTTGACGATGGCCTTGCCTGGGCCAGGCTTGATCCAGACCCGCGCCACGGCATTCTTGCGCTTGCCCGTGGCATAAGCGCGCCCCTGCGCATCAAGCTTTTGCACATAACGCGGCGCGGCCTCCGCGGGCGGCACCGCTGCGCCCTTCAAATCCTGCAGAGAAGATAAAATCTCAGGCATGGTCAGACGCGTCCAGAATTCTTGCGGTTAAGACTTGCGACATCGAGCGTGACCGGCTGCTGCGCGGCGTGGGGGTGGTCGGGGCCCTTGTAAACATGCAAATTGCCAAGCTGCCTGCGCCCGAGCGGGCCGCGCGGCAGCATGCGCTCCACGGCCTTCTCAAGGATCCGCTCCGGGAACCGCCCTTCAAGGATGAATTTGGCCGTGCGCTCCTTGATGCCGCCAGGATAGCCCGTGAAGTGATGATAGACTTTCTGCTCGCGCTTGCGCCCGGTCAGCGCCACCTTTTCAGCGTTGACGACAATCACATTGTCGCCGTCGTCCATATGGGGGGTGAAGGCAGGCTTGTGCTTGCCGCGCAGCCGCAAGGCGATGAGCGAGGCCAAGCGCCCGACAACGAGGCCATCGGCGTCGATCAGCACCCATTTCTTTTCAATATCCGCCGCCTTGGCGGAATAGGTCTTGCCGAACATCTGGGGATCCAAATCAGCGGGGCAGCGCGCGCCGCAGCGGCTGCACATTCAAAATGGCCTTCTAAGCGCCCGGCGGCGCGGCGTCAAGCCCGCGAGTCCTAAAGTTATCTTTTCAAAACAGGAACTTATTTGATGCGGTAGTATAATACCGTCTGATGGACATTGCTTCCGGGAAATATTATGCATTGCAGCAAGCCCCGGGCGCGCAGCCAAAGCGCAAGTGAAGAAAATCCGGCAAGGCAGGAGCCCATGAGCTGCGAAACCGATGCTTTTTTGCGCGAGATCCTCTCAAGCGTCAAAACCATTGCCGTGGCTGGAGCGTCGAACAAGCCCAGCAGGCCTTCTTATGGCGTCTTTGGCTTTCTTCTTGCGCAAGGCTACCGCGTCATTGGGGTCAATCCCAATCTCGCGGGCCAAAGCATCCATGGCGCGCCGGTTTATGGGTCGCTTGCAGAGGTCCCTAGCCCCATCGACATGGTGGATATTTTCCGCAACCCGGAAGCCGCCGGCAGAGTGGTTGACGAAGCTCTTGCCCTCACGCCGAGGCCCAAGGTCATCTGGATGCAGCTCGGTGTCACCAATGAAGCAGCGGCCGGAAGAGCGCGGGCAAAAGGTGTCAAAGTGGTGATGGACCGCTGCCCCAAGATCGAATGCCAGCGCCTGGGAATAAAAAGCCTCAGGCCCGCCTCTGCTCAGCGCCCCTGAGCGAGCGCCTGTGCATGGGCAACCGCCATGCCGAGCACAATCATCGCAAAGGCCTGATGCAGCAGCCCCGCCCATAGAGGCACGACGAGAAGCAAGGTCAAAACACCAATCGCAGCCTGCGCGAAAACAAGGCCCGCGAGCGCATTGGCACGCGCGATTGCACGGCTGCCCCGCGCCGCCCGCGAAGTGTAGAGCGCCTGGACAATGACAAGCGCCAAAAGCGCATAGGCAGCCATTCTGTGCTGAAATTGAACCGTCAGCATATTGTCGAGAAAGTTCCGCCAAAGCGGCTGCAACAAGGCGAGCCTTTCCGTAGGCGGCCAGAAAAAGCCATCGATGAGGGGCCAGGTGTTGAAAGCCCTTCCCGCGCGCAGCCCGGCGACGAGCCCGCCAAGCGTGATCTGCAGCAAAAGGAGCAGCACCGTTGCGGCCGCAAGCCCTTTGAGGCGAGGCAAAACGTGAGGCGCAATGTCCGGCGGCCGGCGCTTCAGCGAAGCGGCAAGCCAGACAAGCGCAGCGAATGTCACCGATGCCAGAAGAAGATGAATGGCGAGCCGCTCCTGCGCGACTTCGACGCGCTCCGAAAGCCCGGATTTCACCATCCACCAGCCGGCAACCCCCTGGAGCCCCCCAAGCGCGAGAACACCGAGAAGCTTCGGCTTATAGGTTGGCGGCAAAAGCCCTTTCGACCAAAAAAAGATGAGCGGCAGAATAAGGGCCGCGCCAATAAGGCGGCCTAACAGCCGGTGGCTCCATTCAAAAAAATAGATGAACTTGAAGCCCGCAAGATCCATGTTAGGGAAAAGCTGCTGATATTGGGGAATCTTCTTGTAGCTTTCGAACTCGGCGAGCCATCCGGCTTCGCTCAAAGGCGGCACGATCCCTGTCACGGGCTTCCATTCCGTGATGGAAAGGCCTGATTCGGTGAGCCTTGTTGCGCCGCCCACCACAACCATCAAAAAAACGAGAGCGGCAAGGCTCCAGAGCCAGACCGCAACCGCGCGATACGGACCGGACGAGGAAAGCGCCGGTTGCAATTTTCCGTTTCCGTTCAAAGGATACCCCATGCTGCGCTTGCGCCTTATGCCTGGGCGGCGGCGAAAGCGTGAGAATTATGCGGGCGTCTACCTGCCGCACACGCGGTTTGCAACGATTGACACATTCTGCTCCTATATCGAGCTCAACTGAGCCCGCGGCCTGTTCTACCCGGTGCGGAAAGCACTGAGCGGGTTCAGAAAAAACGCCAAGCGCCCAAGGAACGGCCTGCCAGCGCCGAAGGAACGGTTTGCCAGCGCCAAAGGTGCGGCCAGGCTTCGCGGCGGCACTGAACAGCAAATTCATCAGCAATTCGCCGCAGCATCTCGCCGCGCATCCCGCGGCCGGGCAAATATCCGGCCTCATGATGATTCAACAAGCAAGATGGAGAATGGAATGGTCTACCGCAAAAGCATATGCGCCGCCGCTCTCGTCTTAAGCGCTACCTTCCTCGCAGGGCCCGGACATTCCGAGGAAAAGCTGCCCTCAGTCTCCGGCCCGGCGAATGGCACCAACATCGAACCGAGCGCAGCTGTTCAGAAACAAACCGGAGGCCCTTCGGTGATAAGCCTTGCACTGCGTCAGCCGTCTCCCGTTATTGGCTCGGTCCTCTCCTCTGGAGCGCCCGGCATCGAGGGATTGCCGGGAGGACCGTCGGGGCGGGATGCCCGGCGCTGAAGCATTTCATGGCG
>DASRYK010000063.1:0-2364 GCA_035687205.1 Methylocella sp.
TCTTTTTCTCGGTCATCGCGCTCTTCAGCGACGGGAGCTTTCTCGATTTGGCGAAGCTCACGCTCGGCGCTTTCATCGGCTCCTTCGTCCAGCGCAGCAATGAAGCGATCGAGCGCGCCGTCCGGGCGGGCGGGCCGGAAGGAGGAGGCGGCAAGCCCCCTGCGGGAGGGGAAGGGCCCGGCGCGGCTCCAGGGAGCGGAAATCCCGCGCCGGAAGCCGAAAGCCTGCTGCCGGCCGGCGGAAGCCCCTGGCCCGGCGGCGTGCCGCCAGCCGGAAATCCCTGACCCCGGCAAGGCCGGCGGCAGGCGCCCTGCAGCAGATCAGGAAGCCCGCCAGGGAAAGGTCCAGGTTTCCGTAAGCGCCCGCGCGCCCGTCCTGAGAAAGGCGCGCAGATCTGTGGACTGGCCCGGATCGAGCTGCACATCGATGAAGGCGCGGAAACCCTTGGTGTGGCTGTTCGGCACGAGAAAAGACCGGACGACCGAGCCCTGCGTCGCCGTCGGCACGACCTCAACGAGCTCCGGATTGGAAAGATAATAGGCAAGATCTCCGCCCGTGAAATCGACGATGAACCGGCGGGAGCCCGGCGGCGGCGGCTCGGCCGCGCCAAGCGCTGCGGCCCTGGTGTGCCAGGTGTTGAGAGTTCGCCCGTTCGGGGAGAGCGCCTCCGAATCGAGGCTCGCCGAGAGGCGGTAGGCATAGTTGAAAGCCTTCTGAGGCTCGAGAGGCTTCTTCGGCACGAAGGAGGCAACGATATTGTCGTTCGTCTCCTGCTCATTCGGCAGCTCGACGAGCTCGACGCTGCCCTCACCCCAGCTTCCCCTCGGCTCGACGAAATAGCTCGGCCGCGTCTCATAAGCGAGATCGAGGTCCTGGTAGTGGTTGAAGTCGCGGTCACGCTGGAGTAGGCCGAAGCCCTTCAGGTCAGCATCGAGAAAAGCGGAGACTTCGGGCTTTATGGGATTGCGGAGCGGGCGCCAGATCCATTCGCCCGTGCCGGAATGGATAAGAAGGCCATCCGAATCATGCAGCTCGACCCGGTAGTCGTCGTTAAAGCGGTGATCGTTCTCGCCAATGAAGAACATCGAGGTGAGCGGAGCGAGACCGAATTTAACATTCGCCTTGCGCGGGAAAAGCACGGCCGAGACTTCGAGCGCGGTCTCGATCCCGGGATATAGGTCGAAGCGGTAGGCGCCCGTCGCAGAGGGGCTGTCGAGCAAGGCATAGATGGCGGCCTGGCTGGCACCGGCTTCTGGGGTCTCGATCCAGAATTCGCGGAAAAAAGGGAACTCCTCATGGGTGGTTCCAGCCTCGACCGCAAGCGCCCGCGCGGAAATGCCATAGCGCTGGCCGCGCCCTAGAAACCGGAAATAGCTCGCGCCCAGGAATGCAATGACCTCGTCGAACACCTTCGGGCTGTTCAAGGGGTAATGGAGCCGGAACCCTGCAAAGCCGAGATTGACGGGCAGGGGCTTGTCGAACTTGGTGCGGCCATAATCGAAAAGGCTGCTCGTGTAGGGGATGGGCGCGGCAATGCCGTCGCGGATCGTGCTGATGGTCACAGGGCGGCGGTAGAGATGGCCGAGATGGAAGAGCTGCAGCCGGAACTGGCTGCCGTTGCCAGCGAAAAAGGCCTTGTCCGGCCGGAACCGGATGTCCCGCCAGGAATCGAAATCGATCTTGTTGAGAGCCTCGGGGAGCGCGGGCGCTGTTAAGTCGAAATCCGCCGCCGCAAGGTCGCGCGCGCGGCGAACCACATCCTCGAATCCGAAGCGGGGCAGCGGGACAGGCACGGCCTCGGATGGCTTTGCCGGCTCGGCGCGCGGAAATCCCGCAGTCAGGGCAAGGGCGTTCGAAGCAAGGAAATATTTAACCAGCGTGCGGCGGTTGAAGCGGATCATGGGCGCTGCGGAAACGGAGGGAAAGACTTTGGGCCGGGCGCAAAGCGTTTGACGCGATAGACCGTTCCTGGATGAGCGGCAAGAAGCTGGCGTTTTTTTGCCCGCGCGGGCCTTCCCCTGCGGCCCGCGGGCGTCTTGCTCCCTGCGGCGCTTCTCAAGCTCCCCTTAACCATGCGTGGCGGGCAGAGCCAGGCGAATTTCAAAAAAACTCTTGTAATGGGCAGCGAATCGCATATTTCTGAGCTTGCCCAATTTCGCACGTGCCTGTGGCCGCGTGCCGGTTGGCGGGGATCCGGACAAGAGGCCGGTTAACCGCCTGATCAGGACCGGCAGCCGGAGGCGAACCGGCGAACCCCGCCCAACGGGGGACGCGGCTTAAAGCAACGACGGACCGGGCTTTTTCGTCTCTGCCAGCATCCAAAGCTGGCGTACCGAAGAGGCTTGTCTTTCTTGCCGGGCGTGC
>DASRYK010000064.1:0-17284 GCA_035687205.1 Methylocella sp.
TCCCCGATTGCTCAAATGCAACGCGTCCTGGTTAGCTTCAATCAAGGTTGACGGAACATTCCTTTAACCAACGGGAGGTAGGAGCAAAGACCTGTCCCGCGAAAACAGAAGGAATATGGGATGAGCTTTCTTCAACGGACCGGCGAAATCAAATTCGCTGCCGTGCTGGGTGCCGCCCTTGCTATCTCCGCCTGCGCGAAGAACCCCAATGAGGACGCCGCCGCTCTCGCTTCGGCGGGCGGCCGCGCAGCACCCGGAAGCCCTCAGGATTTCGCTGTCAACGTCGGCGATCGCGTTTTCTTCGATACCGACTCAAGCGAGCTGACGCCAACAGCCCAGGCAACGCTTGCCAAGCAGGCAAGCTGGCTGCAGCAATATAACCGCTACAATGTGACAATCGAAGGCCATGCCGACGAGCGCGGCACGCGCGAATACAATTTCGCACTCGGCGCAAGGCGGGCCGAAACTGCTAAGGAATATCTCATCGCCCGGGGGATCCCGGCCACGAGACTGCGCACGATCAGCTACGGAAAAGAGCGGCCGGTTGCCAGCTGCAACGATATCTCCTGCTGGTCGCAAAACCGCCGCGCCGTGACCGTCCTCACTGGCGGCCAGTCCTGAGCGAAGAGGCCATGTCCGGAAGGTCAGGACCCGCCCGAAGCCCGGAAGCGGCGCTGTCCAGAGAGAGCCCTTGGAATCCTGCAGCAAGCAGGCTGCGCATATGCTCAGGCAGCGGCGCCTCAGCCCTGACCGCTTCCTTATTTTTATAGAGCGGAATGGCGATGGCTCTGGCATGAAGCTGGAGTTCGCCCCTGCCATGCCCGTAGATGGCATCCCCCAGAATAGGCCAGCCTGACGCCGCGCAGTGGACCCTGAGCTGATGCGTGCGCCCCGTCAGCGGCTTGAGCTCCAGGAATGCGCGCTCTCCTGAGCGGGCAATCACCTTCCAGCGCGTCTGCGCAGGAAGGCCTTGGGCGCCGGCCTTCATCCACCAGCCGCGCGAGGGATCGAGCCGCATGAGCGGCAGATCGATCAAGCCTTCATCCCAAACAGGATTTCCTTCCACAACCGCCCAATACGTCTTCTCGATCCGGCCTTGCTTGAACAACAGCCCGAGTTTTTCGAGCGCCTTATGGTGGCGCCCGAGCACAAGGCATCCAGAAGTGCCCCGGTCGAGCCTATGCACAAGCGCCGGACTGCGCGGGAGGCCGAACCGCAGGGCATGAAAATGCTGCTCGAGATTCTCGCCGCCCTTGGGGCCGCGGTGGACAGCAATGCCCGCGGGCTTGTCGATGACGAGCATCATGGCATCCCGGTAAAGAACCCTCGCGGCAAGCTCCTCTCCGGTCATCCGCTGGCCCAGCGCCTTCCGCCAGCCTTTACCACCAGCCTTGCTTCTTGAACCACCATGCCGGAACGATCGCGCTCAAAGCGATAACGAGAAGCGAGAGTTCATAGCCGAAGGACCACTCGAGCTCAGGCATCTCCTTGAAGTTCATGCCCCATAGGCTCGCGAAAAAAGTGGGCGGAATCCCCACGACGGAAACCACCGTCAGGATGCGGAAAATATTGTTTTGCTCGATATTTGTCAGCCCCAAGGTCGCATCCAGAAGAAAATGGATCTTGCCCGCAAGATGCGTCTCGTAATCGTCAAGAGAGCTGATATCCCGCTGCAGGATTTTGAGCTTGGCGCGGATATCCGGCTCAATGTGCGGCGCGCCATGCGCTAGAACATAAGGAACGATGCGCCCGATCCCCAAGAGCAAGTCCTCAATCTTTCCGGTATGATCGCCATATCGCCCGATCTTCCGCATCACGGTGCGCATCTTTTCATTGTCTTCGCGCGGCCGGTGGCGGCCGTTTACCCCGTTTGCGCCGAAAATCTCATCGGACAAGCGGTCGAGATCGGTGCTGACGCTTTCCAGGACGTCTGCCACATGATCGGCGATCCCGTCCATGACGGCAGCAAGCGCGCCGTAACCGCCATAGTCCATCGGAATCCGCAAATTCTCTTCCGCGACCCTTTCGAAGGGCTTCATGCGCTTGAAGCGGACAGTCAGGAGAACATCCTTCGAGACGGCAAAGCCGAGAGGCGTCATCGCCGGCGTGAAGCCGTCCCGGCGGTAAATCATCGGCATGCTGAGATAAAGCCAGTCTTTCGCGCTGCGCAGCCTGCTCGAGGACTCGATCTCGGAGAGTTCTTCGAGGGTCGGGACAGCAACGCCCAGCGCTTGCTCCAGAAAAGCAGCCTCCTGCGGATCCGGGCAAAGCGCGTCGATCCAGTTCACTCCGGGGGGAGGCGCCACATCGCCGGGCGTGAATTTGACCTCCGGCCTGCCTGGGGCATGGAAATATAACATGACCGGTTCCGGCCGCTCCCTAAAGGGGGTAGAAAGCCTCACCCCGCCGAGCCATAGCCGCAAGCTGCTCTCCCGGCTGGTAGATGGGGCCAAGGCCCGCGAAGCGCCTGCCTTGCGCGATGAGATATTCAAGTCCAAGATAATCGGCATATTTCAGCGCCCCGCCCAGATAGCGCGGCAGGCCAAGCCCGAGGATCAAGCACATATCCGCCTCACCAGGCGAAGCCGCAATCTTCTCCTCCACGCAGCGCGAGGCCTCGAAGATCAAGGGCACCATCATGCGCGCGGTGATCTCCTCCGCGCTTAAGCATGCCTTGCCGCCGCTTCGCCCCCCCGCGAGAAGCTGCTCCGTCTCCGGGTCTATCTCCTTGCGCGGGCGGCCCCTGGCGCCGGGCTCATATTTGTAGAAGCCGCGCCCATTCTTCTGGCCGAGGCGCCCGGCGCGGAGCAGGATCTGAATGGCGGTCTCGAAAGGAACATCCATGCGCGGCGCAAAGCCAGCAGAAACAGCATCGACGACATGGGCGGAAACATCCATGCCGATGACGTCGATGAGATAGGCGGGGCCCATGGGCCAGCCGAAAGCCTCCATCGCCTGGTCGATCTCTTGAAAACCGGCGCCGTCATGAAGGAGGCGAAGGAAGGCGATGAAATAAGGGGTGAGCACGCGGTTGACAACGAATCCCGGGCAGTCCCCAACGACGATGGGCGTCTTCCCAATCGCGGCCGCATAGGCGGTGACCGCCGCTATGGCCCTTGCCGATGTCTTGGGGCCGCGTACCACCTCGACAAGCGGCATGCGCGGCACGGGATTGAAAAATGCATGCCGAGAAACCGTTCCGGTCTCTGGAGCGATTCCGCAAGACCGGCAATCCGCAGCGACGAGGTGTTTGAGGCGATCACGGCGTCCGGCCGGGCAATGGCCTCGATCTCCCGCAGAACGGTTTGCTTGACTGCGAGATTTTCAACCACCGCCTCGATGATAAGATCAGACGTGTCGAATCCCTCATAGGTGAGCGAAGGCGAGATCGCGCCGAGAACGGCATCGGCCTCCTCCTGGGCAAGCTTCCCCGACTCGACGGACTTTGCGAGCTGCTTGCGGGCTTCCCCCATCCCGAGATCGAGGGCTGCCTGCGAAATATCTTTCATGACCGCAGGCACGCCGTGCAAGGCGCTTTGAAAGGCGATGCCGCCGCCCATGATGCCCGCGCCCGCAACCGCCGCCTTCGCCACGCGCGGAGCGTCCTTAGCATAGCGCCGGGCAGATTTTTTAACCGCCTGCTCGTTGACGAAAATGGCAACGAGCGAATCCGCCGCCTGTGTCTTTGCCACTTTGGCAAAAGTCTCTGCTTCGAGCGCGAGGGCCGCTTCGAGGCCGAGGCCTGAGGCTTTTTCGAGCAGTTCCACTGCGTAAGATGCGGCAGGCAGATGCGGCAGCGCCTTGGCAGCCTCGGCCTTCGCTCCGGCCAAAAGCCGCGCCGCCTCCTCCCTTGCGATACCAAGGCTTTGCTTCATCTTCTGCCGGCGGCCCTGCCAATCTGCCTGCCCCGCTGCTGCCGTCAAGAGCAGCGCGCGGGCGGCAAGCCGCAAATCCCCCGCCGTTGCAGCGGCATCCACTGCCCCCGCCAGCAATGCCGCGTCAGCGCTTTGCTGCGCGCCGGATATGATCCATGCGGCGCTTGCCGGAAGCCCGATGAGCCGCGGCAGGCGGGCCGTGCCCCCGTAGCCTGGGAAGAGCCCAAGGTGAATCTCCGGCACTCCAATTCTGGCTGTATCCGCCATCACCCGGTAATCGGCCGCAATCGCAACCTCGAGCCCTCCTCCAAGCGCAAGCCCGTTGACCGCGGCAACTGAAGGCGCGGGGATCTCGCTGAGCGCAGTGATGATGGCGCTGTTGCCGCCAACAAAGGCCGCGATTTCTTCCTCCGGCCGCCTGAAGATGCGCGTGAACTCGAAGATATCGGCACCGACGATGAAATTATCCTTCGCGCTGGTGATCAAAACGCCGCGGATGCCATGCGCAGCCTTGAGCGCTTCAATCGCCCGGCGCAGCTCGCCGAACGCCAGAGCATCGAGCTTATTGACCGCTTCGCTGCCGCGGCAGAAGCACAGCTCCGCGATTCCCGCGTCTTGAACCTCAACCGTGATCGTCTGGCCCTCAAAAAGCATGTGCCACCTTGCCGGGTTGATCTCGCGCTTGTTGCGCCGCCGCAGAGTGTTCTACAGGCTGGCGGCAAAGAGACAAGCTTCTCCAGGCTCAGGCGGGCCCGGCGCCTTCCGCAGGGCCCGCCCTGTTGCGGGCGCCGGTCATTCCACATTGCCGCCTTCCTCCGGGCAGGAGGCAAGGCATGAAAGCAACTGCTCCTGCAGCCGCTTCCCGTCGAGGCCTTGCCCAATCAAAACTATTCTGTTCTTCGCCGGCGAGGCGCAGGGGCGCTCATCAAGTGTGAACCTCTTGCCGACGAGATGAAACACGTACCGTGCCGGGCTCTCGCGGAGCCAGAGAATCCCTTTGGCTCGAAAGACATTGTCCGGAAGCTGCTCGAGGAAACGCTGAAATTTTCCGGTCATAAAGGGCGCGCCCGCCTCGAAAGAAACAGAACCGAACCCTTCGTCACGCCAGTGATTGCGGCCGCAGTCCTCGTCAGAAGAATGGGGGTTTGCGGCGCAACCGCAAGCACCGGCATGATTGGGCCCGGCGCTCATGATCAAAGGGAGCGGAACCTGGCAATGGGCGGTTCTGGCAATCCGCGCCTGGGCGTTGATCTGCCGGATTTTCTCCTCGATTTCGTGAAGCCCTTGGCTGTCAGCCAAATCGCATTTGTTGAGAAGGATGATGTCGGCATAACGAAGCTGGTTATGGGCGGATTTGCTCTCATAAAGATCAAGGCTGAAGTTTGCCGCATCAGCAACGGCAAGGATCGAATCCACGCGGACCAGATCGCGGAACTCAGAACGCATGAAAGTAAGCGCTACGGGCAGGGGATCTGCAAGCCCCGTCGTTTCCGTGATGAGATGCTCGGGCGGCGGATGATGCTGAAGCACACGGAATACGGCGTCCGCCAGGCCGTTATTGATCGAGCAGCAGATGCAGCCATTGCTCAGCTCCATCATCTCGCTGTCTCCCGAAATGATAAGATCGCTGTCGATTCCGATCTCGCCGATCTCATTCACGATGACAGCGGTTCTCACCCCCCGCTGCCCGGCCAGAATATGATTGAGCAGCGTCGTTTTTCCGGCTCCGAGGAAGCCGGTGATGATCGTGACCGGCAGGCGGGCTTCTCGCGGGTTGCCGCTGGGAACGGAAGCATCGGGCGAAGCGGCCATCGCGGCAGCACCCCTCAAGCGCAAACCTGCCGCGCGCGCTTGCCGCCACTTGCAGGGCCGCCGGGGCGCGGTTTCAAGGCGGACGCTTTGCTGCGCATCGCTCAGCTCAAAGGTCAAGATAATGCGTGCCGTCAAAGGCAAAGGTATAAGTCGTCCCGACGGCCGACTGGCTGACCGATGTGCCAAAGGCATCGGCCAAGGCATGCAAGGCGCGCCAGCCGGTGCAATGACCCGCAATGATATTCTTGATTTTGAAGGGCCGGAGGCCTTCAACCGTCTCCGGTATGATCGCCTCCATCACGCCGCCGAGATGCAGCCCTCCCATCACGCAATAGATCGGGAGGCCCGGGAACAATGCGCGCACTTCAGTGCATACATTGACGATTCCGGCATGAGAGCAGGCGCTGAAGACAATCAATCCCAAATCGCGGACATGGGCAACGAGCATGCGCTCGTCCATCAGCAGCGGGTCCGGCTGCCATGCCGCGCCGGGGCTTGGCCGGTAAAGATGGTCGATCCGGCCCTTCTCAAAGGGCGTCAAGCGCGGGATCTCGCCGCTATAGTAAAAATGCCCATCGAGAAGCAGCCGGGCATCGGGGCTGTTCACGACCGTTGCGCCGAGGCCTTCGAGATCTTCTGGGCGCGGGACAGTTGCAACCGGGACGATCCTTCCGCTCTTTAGCCGCACAGCGCGCTCGTTAAACATGCCGGGATTGACATGGACCGCCACGCGGCCGCCCTGTTCAATGATCGCCCCGATCGCGGCGGGCAGCGCGGCCATATGGTCCCAATGCCCGTGGCTGACCGCAATGCACTCAACCTCGCCGAGCGGAATTTTGAGGTTCTCGCAATTACGCAGGAAGATCGCCCCTTCGGGCCCTGTGTCAAACAGCAGGACATGGCGCGTGCCGCCCGCGCTGGAGACAAGCCTCAGCCCGAATCCAAGGTTCGCGCAGAGGAGCGTTTCCCCGGAAATCACCTGCGCGCCGCCCAGCACGATGTTGGAAAATTCGGACACCGCAAACAGCGTCTTGCTAACATAGGCATCGCTGACATCGTCGGTGATAACATCGACGGTCAGGGAATCGATGGGGATCAGAGACTGGCTTAAGGCGGTCATTCAGCCCTCCCCTCTAAAGCGTCTCCCCTGCAAGGCGCGCGGCTTCGATCAACGCCTGTGTATAGCTTTCCCGGGGGCGGGCAGCAATCTCATCGGCCGGGCCTTGCTCCACGATCCGCCCGTCCTTCATCACCGCAATGTCGTCGGCCACGGCGCGGATCACCGCAAGGTCGTGGCTGATGAAGAGGCAGGTCAAGCCATGCGCTTCCTGCAAACGCTCGAGCAGGGCGAGAATTTCGATCTGAACCGCCCGGTCGAGCGCCGACGTCGGCTCGTCGAGGACGACGAGACGCGGCTTCAAGATCATGGCGCGGGCAATGGCAACGCGCTGGCGCTGCCCGCCGGAAAGCTCTTGAGGAAAGCGGCGGCGCGCGGCGGGATCGAGAAGGACCTCCTCCAGCGCTATGGCTGCGCGCTTGTCCCGCTCGCTTAGAGTCATCCGGGGCTCATGCACGCGCAATCCCTCGGTCACAATATCGCCCACGCGCATGGCTGGCGACAGCGATCCATAGGGGTCTTGAAAAACGAGTTGCATGGAGCGCCGCAGCGGCCGCATCGCCGCGCGGGTGAGATGCGTCACGTCCTGCCCTTCGAAATAGATCCGCCCGCTTGAGGGGATGAGCTTTAAGAGCGCGCGGGCAAGCGTCGATTTTCCCGATCCCGATTCCCCCACAATGCCGAGCGTGCGCCCCTGACTTATGGAAAGGCTCACGCGATCGACGGCCTTGATCTCACGCTTGCCCGCAAAGAGCCCGCCGCGCAGTGAAAACCGCACAGAAAGGCCCTCTGCGCGCAAGACGTCCGGCGCTTCCGCGCGGCGGTGCGGCTTGGCCCGCGGCATGGCGGCAAGCAGCATGCGCGTATAGGCATGGCGCGGCCTTGAAACGGTTTCGGCAACAGGGCCAGCTTCGACGATTTCCCCCGCGCGCATGACATAAACGCTGTCGGCGATGCGGCGCACGAGATGAAGATCATGGCTGATGAAGATCATCGCCATGCCGGTGCGCTTCTTGAGATCAGCGAGAAGCTCGAGGATTTTCGCCGCAACTGTAACATCGAGCGCAGTGGTGGGCTCGTCGGCAATCAAGAGATCAGGATTGCAGGCGACCGCCATGGCAATCGCCACACGCTGGCGCTGCCCGCCGGAAAGCTCGTGGGGATAGGCATGTGCCCGCCGGTCCGCCACATCGATGCCGGTCAAATCCAAAAGCTCGATCGCGCGGGCGCGCGCCGCGCGGCGCGAAAAACCCGCTTTGTGGCGCAGAACCGCGCCGATCTGCTCGCCGACCGTGAACATAGGGTCGAGCGCGGGCATCGGCTCTTGAAAAACCATGGCGATTCGCTGCCCGAGGAGAGCATCGAACTGCTTTTGCGGAAGGGACGAAAGCTCGCGGCCCTCAAAATAGACCGCGCCTTCGACAACAGCCTCGCGCGGGACGAGCCTCAGCGCGGCGAGCATGGCCTGGCTCTTGCCAGAGCCCGATTCGCCAACAATCGCTGCGGTCTCGCCCCGCCGCACGCAAAGGCTCACGCCGCGGACGGCATGGACAGGCCCATAGCTCACGCATAGACCGCGCAGCTCGAAAAGGGGCTCCGTGCAACTCTTCATCGCGGCGCGCCAATAGCCCCCGCATGAAAAGCGTTGCCAAGTCCTTGAAGGGCGCCAAGCGTGGCAGCCAGAAACAGGGCGGGAAAAATCAACAGATGGACCGAGCCCTGGATATTGCGGGCGCCATCGGCGATCAGCGCGCCCCAGCTCGTCAAAGGCTCCTGCACGCCAAGGCCAAGAAAAGAGACGAAACTCTCAAGCAGAATAACGCGCGGGATAAGGACTGTAAGATAGGCAATGATCGGCCCCGAGGCATTGGGAACAATATGGCGCCAGAGAATCGCGGAGGGCCAGGCGCCAAGCGCCTCGGCGGCAGCCACGAAATCGCGCTGCTTGATCGAAAGCGCCTGGCCGCGCACGATCCGGGCCATATCGAGCCATTCGACCGCGCCGATTGCCACGAAGATCAAAATGAAGTGCTGCCCGAAAACCATGACAAGGACAATCACGAAGAAAATGAAAGGCAGCGCATAAACGATCTCGACGAACCGCATCATAACGCCATCAATGCGCCCGCCTGCATAGCCCGCAACCGCGCCATAAGCGACGCCGATGGTCAACGCAACAAAAGAGGCAAGCAGGCCCACGGCAAGCGAAATGCGCCCGGCCACAAGGGTGCGCGTGAAAAGATCGCGGCCATTGGCATCGGTGCCGAAGAGAAAAACCATGCGCCGCACAGGAACTTCAACAGCGAGGCTTTGGCCGCCATCGAAGGTCCGGGCGATCCGGGCAGGGCCAAAAACATCCGAGCGCTCGAAGGCCCGCAAGGCGCGGGGATCAACCGGTTTGCTGCCCCTCAGCTTGACATAAAGAACGCCGCCCTCGTGCCGGTGAGAATCGATGTGCAAATGCGCGCGCCGCGCTGCGTCCTCCAGCGCCTGCTGCGTCTCGGCCGCATCGGGATGCGCAAAGAGCGAGGGGCCGACAAGAACATAATCGCGGTAAACACGGTCGAAGGGATGGCCGGAAATGAGCGGCCCAAGGAGGCAAAGGATTCCGATGAGGCCCAGAACCGCAAGGCTGATCCGCGCTGACCCGCGTGAAGCCATGGCCGCAAGGGAAGAAAGAGCCCCGGGCGGAAGCTCCTTCATCGCAGCCCCGCATCGTGACGCACGCGAGGATCGAGGAAGGCGAGAAGAAGATCGGCGGCGAGGTTGAAAAAGAGCACCGCCGCCGCGACAATAATCACCGTGCCCATCGCCAAAGTATAATCCCTCGCAAGAGCGCCATCGGCGAAATAGCGGCCGAGCCCTGGAATCCCAAAGATCGTCTCGACCACCACGGAGCCCGTCAGCACGTTGGCCGCAGCAAGGCCGAGGTAAGAGACAACCGGCGGCAGCGCGGCGCGGAGGGCATGGATTGCGATATGACGGCGGGGCATGCCAAATGCCCGCAAGGTGCGGATATGCGGCATCGCAAGCACGTCCCGCAGCGAAGCCTGCATCAGCCGTGCCACTATGGCAATCTGGGGGAGGGCAAGCACGACAACCGGAAGGATCTGGTTCTGCCACGCCCCGCCGTTCCAGCCGCCGACTGGAAGCACATGGAGCGTAAGCCCAAAGACGAGCTGAAAAAGAGGGGCGCAGACAAAGACGGGCAGGACGATGCCGAAAACGGCCGCGCCATCGACAAGACGCGGGCCGAAGCTCTTCTTGCTCATCGCTCCGGCAATGCCGAGCGCCGTTCCGGCAAGGATTGCAACAAGCATTGCCTTGCCGCCGAGCGAAACCGAAATGGGCAAAGCCTTGGCCAGAAGCTCGCTCACGGTGAAATCCCGCCAATGCAGGCTCGGGCCAAGATCGCCATGCGCAAGCCCTTGCAGATAAAGCCAGAACTGCTCGGAAAGCGGCCGGTCGAGCTTGTAGATGCGGCGAAGATTCCTCGCGGCCGTCTCGTCAAGCGCCCGCTCAGCATCGAAAGGCCCGCCAGGCGCAAGGCGCATCAAGAAGAATGCAAGCGCAATGATGATGAACAAGGTCGGGATGGCGCATGCGAGGCGGACCACAAAGAAGCGCAGCATTTCATGCCTGCTTGTGCGGGAGGCAGCAAGCAGCCCTTAGCCCGCGCGCGAAGGAAAGGGGCAAGGGCGCGGCCGCTCTCACGATGAACAGCTTTCCCTTGAGAGAGACGTGCCGCATTCGCTGCCATACTGCAGCAAAGCCACCGCGGCTCTGGAGCGGCAATGTTTCACGTGAAACATTTTTGTAAGGTTCCGGCCAGCAACTATACAAGGCCTCAGACAGCACGCTGGCCTTAACCTTGTAAGATTGCACGAAACCGGGCGCGCCGGGCTGCGGCTTGGGAAGGCTCAGGGGTGGCAATGGAAAGTGTCGCAGACGTTGATCTCCTCATCATCGGCGGCGGAATCAATGGCGCAGGGATCGCGCGCGATGCCGCGGGGCGCGGGCTTAAGGTGATGCTTTGCGAGGCAGAGGATCTTGGCGGGGCAACATCCTCGGCCTCGAGCAAGCTCATTCATGGCGGGCTCCGCTATCTCGAATATTACAAATTTTGCTTTGTGCGGGAAGCGCTGGCGGAGCGGGAGGTGCTTCTTAGCATCGCACCGCATGCCGTCTGGCCAGCGCGCTTCGTCCTTCCCCTTGGCGAAGGGTCACGCCCGGCATTCCTCATCGCCGCAGGCCTTTTTCTCTACGACAGGCTTGCCCCCCGCAAGCATCTCCAGCGCTCGGAGCGCCTCGATCTCAGAACGGCGCCAGAAGGCGCGCCGCTCAAGGAATGCTTCAAACGGGGCTTTGCTTATGCAGACTGCCGCACGGATGACTCCCGGCTCGTTGTTTTGAATGCCGCCGACGCGCGGGAGCGCGGGGCAACCGTCCTCACCCGCACGCGCTGCGTATCGGCCAGGCGCGGCCCGGAAAACTGGCGGGCAGCGCTCGCTGGGCCGGGCGGCGGGAGGATGGAGGTCACGGCCCGCGCCATCGTCAATGCCGCAGGCCCCTGGGCCGGGGAGGTGCTCCATAAAGCTCTCGGCCTTCCCCCTAGCGGAATGCTCCGGCTCGTCAAGGGAAGCCATATCATCGTAAGGCGCCTTTATGAAGGCGAGCAATGTTATGTCCTTCAAAACGACGATGGCCGCATCATTTTTGTCATGCCTTACGAGGGCAGTTTCACGCTCATCGGCACGACGGAATGCCCCTTTGCGGGCGATCCCGCGGCCGTGAGCGTCAGCGGCGAGGAAATAGCTTATCTCGCGCAAGCGGTGTCGCGCTACTTCCGCAAGCCGCTGAGCCCGCAGGATACCGTTGGCAGCTTTGCCGGCGTGCGGCCTCTTTACGGCAGCGCCGCAGAGAAGGCCGGGGCCATCACGCGGGAGTATGTTCTTAGCCTTGATGCGCCCCAAGGCTCAGCGCCGGCTTTAACCGTCTTTGGCGGCAAGATCACAACCTACCGGCGTCTCGCCGAGGACGCGATCGAGAAGCTTGCGCCCTTTCTCCATCCGCCCCGGCCGGCGCGCTGGACGGCATCCGCGCCCCTGCCGGGCGGCGGCATGAAGGGCCAGGATTTCGGCCTTTTCCTGCAAATGCTCGGGGTCAAATATCCCTGGCTCGGCAGCGCGATACTCTACCGCCTGGCGCGCGCCTATGGCACCCGCGCGGAGCGCATTCTCGGCAGCGCGCGGGAAGCCGCAGACCTCGGCACGGACTTCGGATCTGGCCTTTTCGCGGCCGAAATCAATTATCTCATGGACGAGGAGTTTGCCGGAACCGCCGGGGATATTCTCTGGCGGAGAACCAAACTTCACCTGCGCCTCACTCAAGAACAGACGGACCGGATCGGGGCTTATGTGGACGCGCGCGCGCAAAGCCGGTAAGCACCCCCAATGCCGCGTTATCTCCTCGCCATCGACCAAGGAACGACCTCGACGCGCAGCCTCGTCTTCAGCGAGGCAGGAAATGTCCTTGCGCGCGCGCAGCGCGCCTTAGCGCAATCCTATCCGCAGCCGGGCTGGGTTGAGCATGACCCGGAAGAGATTTGGCGCGATGTACTGGCAACCGCCCGCGAGGCCATGGAAACGCCGAATATGCCAATCTCAGGCATCGGCATCACAAACCAGCGCGAAACAGCCCTTGTCTGGGAGCGCGCGTCTGGCGCGCCCATCTATCCCGCCATCGTCTGGCAGGACCGGCGCACATCGGCAGCCTGCGAGCGTCTGCGCCGGGAGGGCTGCGAGGCTCTCATCCGCGCCCGCACGGGCCTTTTGCCCGACCCTTATTTCTCGGCGACCAAGCTTGCCTGGATTCTCGATCATGTGGAAGGCGCGCGGGCACGCGCTTTGCGCGGCGAGCTCGCCTTTGGCACCATCGACAGTTTCTTGCTATGGCGCCTCACCGGCGGCAAGGTTCATGCGACCGATGCCTCGAACGCCTCGCGGACCATGCTCTTTGACATTCACAGGCAATGCTGGGACGAGGACCTGCTGCGGCTCTTCAATATTCCCCACGCTCTCCTTCCCGAGGTCCGAGATAACAGCTTTCTTTACGGCGCCACCGCGCCCGGTCTTTTCGAGAAGCCCGTCCCGGTCGCGGGCATGGCGGGCGATCAGCATGCCGCGCTGACCGGCCAGGCCTGTTTCGAGCCGGGCATGGCAAAAGCGACCTATGGGACGGGCTGCTTCCTGCTTCTCAACACCGGTCCGGCGGCGGCAGCAGGCAAAGGGATGCTGGCCACCCTGGCCTACCGTTTGAACGGCGTGCCAGCCTATGCGGCCGAGGGCTCGATCTTTGTGGCGGGCGCCGCGATGACATGGCTGCGCGACAAGCTTGGCCTCATCCAGGACATAGCGCAGGCGGATGCCCTGCCCGGGCAGATCAGCGGCAACAGCGGGGTGTACTTGGTCCCGGCTTTCGCTGGGCTCGGCGCGCCGCATTGGGAGCCGGAGGCAAGAGGGCTGATCTGCGGCCTTACCTTGGATTCAGGCCCAGCGCAGATTGTCCGCGCTGCGATCGAGTCCGCCGCCTATCAGACACGCGACTTGATCGAGGGGGCGATGGGCGAGCACCCGCTCAGCGCACTGCGTATCGACGGCGGAATGGCGGCCAACAATTGGTTCTGTCAATTTCTCGCGGATATTCTCGGCGTTCCGGTGGAGCGCCCGGCGATGCTCGAGGCGACGGCGCTGGGCGCGGCCGGTCTTGCCGGCCTCACGCTTGGCATTTATCCGGATTTGGCGGCGCTTTCCCGCACATGGGCCTGCGGCGCGCGATTCGAGCCGCGCATGGCGGCGGCAGAGCGCGAAAGCCTGCTCGCGGGCTGGCGAGATGCCGTTGCGCGGACGCTCTTGTCCGCAGGGCCTCGCCCGGCATGATCTGGGCTCAAAGGCTGGCGCCAAGAGCTTTCTTTCAAAGCTTTGCCCGGCATCTGGCGCTTCGGCAATATCCGGCTAAGTTTATGAGTGCCTGCCTTTAAGGTAACCGGCCGCGCGCCCAGGAGTTCTGGCGCCATCGCGCCACTCTTGGTAAGCGCCTCAAAAGGAGCGATCCGCTATGCCACAGCCAGACCGGCCTCAAACGGCAGTCCCCGAAGGCGAACCATTGTCGGATGCCGCCCTCTCCCGCCGTGATTGCCTTTCGGCTGCTGCTGCGGCCGCTCTGGGCTATACGCTGGCCGCTGGCCCCGTGCGCGCTGCGGCGATCCGGACAGACGCGGAAGGGCTTGATGCTGGCCTTGCGAAAGTGACGGTGCCCGGCGGCGAAATGCCCGTCTATTTCGCCAAGCCCCAAGGCGCAGCGAGCCCGCCCATCATCCTTGTCGCCATGGAGGTCTTCGGCCTCCACGAGCACATCAAGGATGTGACGCGGCGGCTTGCCAAGCTCGGCGCGTTTGCGGTTGCGCCCGATTATTACTTCCGCCTCGGCGACATGACGAAGATTGCCGACGCCGGGAAGCTCATGACGCTCGTGGACAGCAAGCCCGACTCCGAGCTTCTGTCTGACCTCGACGCGGCCGCAGGCTGGGCGAAAGCGCAGGGCGGCGATGCCGGGCGTCTCGGCATCATTGGCTTTTGCCGCGGCGGCCGCACGGTCTGGCTCTATGCAGCGCATAACCCCAATCTCAAGGCGGGCGTCTCCTTTTACGGAAGCCTCGTGGACCCGAAGAGCGCGGCTATGCCGCAAAGCGCTTTCGATCTCGCGCCCGAGGTGAAAGCGCCGGTGCTTGGCCTTTACGGGGCGCAGGATGCAGGCATTCCGCCAAACCAGGTCGAAGCCATGCGGGAGAGGCTCGAAGCCGCCGGAAAGACAGCGGCCTTCAAAATCTATCCCGGGGCGCCGCATGGTTTTTTCGCGGATTACCGGCAGAGCTACCGCGATGAGGCCGCGCGCGATGCCTGGCAAGCGATGCAGGCCTGGCTCAAGAAATACGGCGTGCTGAGCTGAGATTTTGCGGGCAGACAGGGCGGTCTTTTTGCGCGTGCCTTTGCGCGGGTCTGGCAAGCGCGTCAAGGCGCCATATGTAAGCGCATATGGCCATAGAAGGACGGCGGCCATGGACGCTCAAACCCAAGCCCCTCCGCCCGGCGCAAACCCCGACTGGACGATTCCGCAAGGCTTCGAGCGCTACAGCGAAACAGACCATAAGACCTGGCTCACGCTTTATGAGCGGCAAGCCTCGGTGCTGCCCGGCCGGGCCTGCGAGGAATTTCTCCGCGGGCTCGATGCGCTTGATCTCCACGGCCGGGGCATTCCCGAGTTCGGGGCTCTGAACGAAAAGCTCTCGGCCCTCACCGGCTGGCAGGTCGTGGCCGTGCCTGGGCTCGTGCCCGACGCCATTTTTTTCGAGCATCTCGCGAACCGGCGCTTTCCCGCAGGGAATTTCATCCGCAGGCCGGACGAGCTCGACTATCTGCAGGAGCCCGACATTTTCCACGATGTCTTCGGCCATGTGCCGATGCTGACCGATCCGGTCTTTGCCGGCTACATGGAGGCCTATGGGAAAGGAGGGCTGCGCGCCCAGGCCCTCGGGCACCTCCAGAATCTTGCAAGGCTCTATTGGTATACGGTCGAATTCGGGCTCATGGAAACACCGGGCGGCCTTAAAATCTATGGCGCTGGCATCGTCTCCTCCTATTCGGAATCGATCTTTGCCCTCTCCTCGCCCTCGCCCAACCGCTTAGGTTTCGACCTTGAGCGGGTGATGCGCACGCTTTACCGCATCGACGATTTCCAGCAGGTCTATTTCGTCATTCCGTCGCTGCAATATCTGCTCGATGTCACAACGGGCACCGATTTTGCCCCTCTTTACGAAAAGATCTCACACCTTCCCGATATTCCAATCGAGGCCATTGAGCCGGGGGACAAGATCTACTCACGGGGGACGCAGGATTACGCAAGAAGCGGCGGACGGCTGCGGAAGGGCGCGGCGTGATCCCGGCCGCAAGGAGGCAGGAGCAGCGCCATGCAGGACAAGGTTTTGGTGATCACGGGGGGATTCGGCGTGCTTGGGCGCGCGGTGGCGGAGGCGGCGCTTGCCGCAGGCGCCTTTGCCGTCATCCCGGGGCGGGAGCCCGCAGAGCAGATCCCCCCGCGCGACAGGCTTCTCGTGCTGGGCGGGGTGGATCTCACCGATTTTGCCGCGGCCAAGGGGGCCATGGAGAAGGCTGCGGAGCGTTTCGGCAAGATTGACGGTCTTGCCAATATCGCAGGCGGCTTCCGCTGGCAGACTCTAAGCGATGGCGATCTTGCCGGATGGACCGATCTTTTCCGGATGAATGTGCTGACGGCCGCAACGGCGGCAAAGGCGGCGCTGCCTTATCTGCGCGCAACGCAGGGCGCGATTGTCAATGTCGCCTCGGCACCAGCCAAGAAGGCAGGCGCCGGCATGGGCGCTTATGCCGCCTCCAAGGCGGGCGTGCTGCGGCTCACGGAAAGCCTTGCTGAGGAGGAGAAGAACGCAGGCGTGCGCGTCAATGCAGTGCTGCCGACCATTATTGACACGCCGCGCAACCGCGCGGAAATGCCCAAGGCCGATTTCTCCCGCTGGGTGAAGCCCGGGGATCTCGCCAAGGCCATCCTGTTCCTCCTCTCGGACGATGCGCGCGCCGTCACTGGCGCAGAGCTTCTCGTCGCAGGGCGGACATAACGCGCCGCAAGGCGGATCAGGCCAGGGGCTTGGCGGCTTTGAGCGGAAGGCGGTGGCTGTCCTTGAGCTTGCTTAGCACGATGGAGGATTTGACATGCGCCACGCTGGGCTGGGGCAGAATCAAATCATTGATGACATGGGCAAGCCCTGCGAGATCGCGGGTGGCAACCTTCAGGAGATAATCGGCATCGCCCGTGAGCGCATAGGCTTCCTGGATCTCCCCGGCCTTCTCGACGAAATCCTTGAACCGCGCGGCGTTTTCCTTGGAATGGGGCGAGAGGCTCACCTGAATGAAGGCGCGCAGCCCAATGCCGAGGCGCGCGCCGTTCAGCCTTGCGTGATAGCCCTCGATCACGCCCGCCTCCTCAAGCCTGATCCGCCTGCGCGAGCATTGGGAGGGAGAAAGGCCAATCTTCTCGGCAAGCTCAGCATTGGTCAGGCGGCCGTCGGCCTCGAGCGCGGCGAGGAGCTTAAGGTCGAAAGCGTCGAGCGCGCATAATTCCTGCGGTTGCGGCATTTCATACATATTCCGTGCATCAATGCTCAAGATTTCAATTATTATACACGGATTAACGGCCTCATTCGCGCTATTTTGTTTTCAGGGGTATAGCGCGAGGAGATTTCCATGGAAGCGGTTTTGCAGAGAGCGCCAAAGGCCAAGGTCACCGCTGAGAATCCCGCCGGAACGGATGGATTCGAATTCGTGGAATTTGCCCACTCCGATCCCGCTATGCTGCGGCGTGTTTTCGAGCAGATGGGATTTGATTGCGT
>DASRYK010000065.1:0-12163 GCA_035687205.1 Methylocella sp.
TAAGGCGGCGCATCGCTTCCGAAGAGATCGCGCCACATTTTCTTCAAATCTGGCGCCGGCGCCGTTTTCAGGGCCGCCAAGCGGGCCAGCATAGGGCCGTTCATCTATCCGCTCCGGGGGTGGTATTCGGAGTTGCATGACCGCGCTGGGGGGACCGGGAAGTCGAGAAAACTTTCTCTTTGGTGCGCAGATATTTGCCTTGACTGGCGGGCCCGGAGGCGAATGAGGCCGCGCGCTAAAATTTCGGCGATCTCATCGAGCCGCTGGGCTGCGGTCATATGGCCTGGGGGCAGAGCGTTCGGCATCGGCGTTCCGGGTCATGCTGCTTTGCCGGTAAAACGCCGCCTTGCCGGGCCGATTGGGACATTTGCGGGAAAAATTATGAGAAAACTTAACATCTGATTGACTCTGCGGCCCCGATTGTCCAGGTTGCGCGCCATCCATTTTGATTCGATTTGGGAAGGCGTCGGCGCGGACAGCGCCTCGGACGCGGCATCGGCTTTTGGTGCCAGGCCCGAGGCGGCAGGAGCGGCGTGCTCTTGCCTGCAAGCTGGGAGATTGCGCCGTGCCGCAATTTCGTTTGAAGAATTTTAGCGACCTTGCCTTTTTGCAAACGGTCGACAAGCCGAACGTATTGGGCAAGCTGCTCGCTCCGCATCGGGAGTATTTCAAGCGGCAGGGGCTCGACATCGCGCGGCTCTCGAATGACGATGCCTGTGCACGCCAGCTGCTGGCGATCTTCACGAAGACCGTCGAGACTCTGCCGGACGGTCTGCTTCATGCCCTTCATCTTATTGGCGAGATGAGCGGCGAGGAGGGCCATGAGCGGATCGTGCAAGAGGCGGCGCGGCTCGGCGCCGGCTTGCCGCTGCTTAGCCATGGCATGACGTCAGGTGATTTCGCGATTCTTGCTTTTCTCGGACATCCCGAGCTTGTCCGCATGTGCCATGAGAAAGCGGTCGCAAGAAAGGTCAAGCGTTACTATGAATACCCATCGCACGATGCCCGGCGTTTCGGTCTCGGTGATTTCGAGGCGGCCATTTCTGGCCTCAAGGCTGTTCTTGGTCTGTGGTTCGAGGGACGGCGGCGCAGCAGGGCCAGCGAAATCTTCCTCTATCGTGACGGCGGCGAGGTCCGCATTCTCGTCACCCATGGCGGGCTGTTCCGCGCCGACGGGAATGTCACCGGAGCCCTGCAATTTTCCCGTCTTGGCTGGCGGCCTCAGGAGCATGATTCCATTATCTACGACGGCGCAACGGGCATATTGAAAATCCATGCGCGTTTCGAGCCGGACCGGCGATTCTATCTCCAGAGCTTCGGGCAGGCGCTGGCTGGCGATCCGGCCTTTTTCATGGATGAGCCGCCCTACACGCTTGCGCCCCTGCGCAACGGCTCGCTGCGGCTCGTGGACGGAATTTGTGAGGCGCGCCTCACCGAGGCGCTGATCGAAACCGACAGTGCAAAGTGGAGGCAAATCGCCTTGAAGGGCGATGATGTGATGGAAACTTTCAACGGTCTCGGTTCTTACGCCGTTCCGCCCGCAGAGATCGTTCGCGCCAACTTCGCGCTACGGTTCGCGAGCGGCGGGCACCCGCGCAGACTGGAGATGCGTCTTCCCAACATTGCCGACTACGACCGCGAGCGCGATGGCGAGGTCTATGAGGCTTTCATCCACGCCAACGGCTTTCATGTGATTGCTGACTGGAGGGACGAAGGCGTTGCTCGCCAACTGGTGGACGCGGATTGAGGCGGCGCCCGGATTTGGCGGCGCGCGCCGGCATGTGCGGGACATTCTCGGTGCTTCAGCGACAGCTTTTCTCGAAGCCACGGGCATTCTGTGCCAGGATGGGATCGCGCGGAACTTGCCTTGTGCATCATGCCGCGGGCATGGCCATCTGCGCCAGGTGATCCAGATCGGCGGCGCCTTTCATGCCGTCTGCGAAAGCGGAGCCTCGCAATGTCCCGATATCATTCTTGATGCCCGCGAGGCAGCCTCATTGACGCTTGATGTGGGCGAACTCTGCCGCAACATCGCCACCGCGCTCGGCTTGCAAGGCCGGCCGGAAGCCTTGCGCGATCTTGCCGGAGTGCATCGCACCGGTGCGGCATTGTCCGGGCCGGGCATCAAACATCCGGCCTATCTTGTCTTCCGGCATTCGGCGCCAGGTTACAGAGAGGCGCTCGGCGCCCTTGCCGCCCGTCAAAACGGCGCGCCCTTCGCCATGCTCACGCCAACGGACCGGTTCATAGCTGATGGGACCTTGCGGCAGGCAAAGGCCTCCGGCGCACTTCTCCTGCCGCTCACCGGCATTCTGACCCTCAGGAATGGCCGCTTTGCCGCCACAGACGATCCGAAACACCTCTTCGCCGGTCTTGGCCGGCCTTTGGGCGATGCTCTGAGGGCAAAAGCAGCCATCGTGGCGCAAGCGCTGATTAGCGACGGCACAACTTTGCCCGCCTGGCGGGATCTCGATGAACTTCAATATCGAGCCCTTCTCTCCGAAGCGGACAAGTATGACGTTTTCGCCGATGAGAAACAGCAACGCGTCGTGAAGAGCGGCAGCGTGCCCAAGGACAGCATCGCGGATTCCTGGTTTAGCACCATCCGCGCGGCGGTCACATGTCGAGGGCATTACGATCCGAATATCGCGGGCCCGGACCGCAGCTCCGCCAAGCAGATCTTTCAGCGCGCGCGGAAAGCTTTCGACATCAAGGCGCAGGCAAGCTGGAGGATTTTCAAAAGCGTCCGGCATGAGGATGGCCATATGGTCTACGCCTTCCGGCCCGATGCGGGCGTCTCCTTCGCCTATATCTTCCAGCCCGAAGGCTGAGCCCGGCATTTTTTCAAGCCATACAGACTCGGTACAGACTCGGAACAATCCCCATACAGACAGCCCCCCTAAGACGCCTCCATCACGAACACACGGAGGCTTTCATGACGGAAGAGCAGGAATGGCGCTGCCGCCATTACGGCAAGCTTTTGGGAATTGTCCGCGGGAGGCGCGTCCATCTGCATTTCGCACGCGGCCATGAATATCTCGTTGGCTTTCCCGCGACCGCAACCTGCCGCGGCTGCCGCACGCTGAACGAAATCTCCGCCGCTCCCGAACCCGCTGCGGTCCGCGAAGCAGCAAACCTCTGAACTTTCCCCTCAATCCAAGAGGCGCGCGACGCCCCGGCTGGCCGATGAAAGGCGCTCGACGCCTGGCCGGAAGGCTGGCGTCCAATGCGCGCCCTCTGGGAGCGGCTTCACGCGAACATGATGCGTTCATCCGAAACTCTTTCCTTCAAGCAGCACTTCGGCCATCTGCGGCGATCCGGCGATGTGCTCTGCCCCTACCGCGATCCCGGCGCACTTCTCGATCATCTTCACAGCGATGACGGCAGCGCCGAAGAGAAGAACGCAATTCTCTCAGCGCTCGTTGCCGCGGCGCAAAGGGAAGGCCCCGCCCGCGAGGCGGCCGGAACGCTCCTGTGGCTCGCGCTCTGGCCGGGGCTCGACGCGCTCTACCGGCGGCTGCTGCGGCACTTCCGCGCCGAACCGGAAGAATTGGTGGCGGAAATCGCCGCCCGGCTGACACACGGCATCGCACGTGTCGATCTTGCCCTCGTCTCGCGCATCGCTGCAACGCTGCTGCGCAATATCGAGCGCGACATCAGGCGCGATCTCGCCGCCCGCAGGCGCGAAGAGGCCTTGCGGGCGGATATGCCCAACGAGGCCGTTTTCGGCAACGAGCCCCCAGATCAAGGCGAAGATCTTGCCGGCCTCCTTTCGGCACTGCCCGGAAGGGACGCCGGGCTGCTGATCGCCATCTTCCTCCGTGGCGAAAGTCAGCTTGCAGCCTCCCGCTGGTTTGGCGTGAGCCATGACGCCGCTCGCAAGCGCGTCCAGCGCGCCATCCGCCGTCTGCGCGAGGGCCTGAAAAATTTTTTTGATGAGGCTTGTCCCATTCCGGCGTCCGCGACGGCTTTTAGAGGGCGAATTCAGGCGAAACCACACCGGAAGTCCCGCCAATGACCAATGACGAGCCTGCTGCCCAAGAATTCCGGCGCATGCCGGGCCTCTTCCGCCGCTGGGAGCTGCCGCAGGTTGTCGAGGCCGGAGAAGATTACCGCATCGAAGACGCGGGCGAGACAGGCGACGGCGAGGTGCTCTTTGCCGTCTGGCGGCGCGATCCTGCGATTCAAGAAGAGAGAGAAGTGCAATGACCGTAAAGCTTGTCGCCCAAAGCGCGCAAACCCGTCTTGCGCTCACCGAGACCCTCTTTGCTGCCTGGATCGCGCAAGCAGAGGCAGGGGAGGTCCTCGAATATCACCAAGGCTTTCTTGTTCTCGATGCCGACAAGGCTTCCACGCGACTCAATGAGCCGGATCGCACGAGGCTCCTCAAACTCGCCCGGTGCGCCTGGCGGGCCGCCGAACAGCGGCTGGTTCATTTAGTCCAGCGCCGCCTTGGAGAAGGTGATTTTTCTTATCTCGCCATCGCACGCGCGCGGCCAAAGAGCGTTCCGGCGTCCCTGTCCAAGTTTCTCCTGCAGGAGGCAGCGTGATGACCGGCCAGCTCACCAATCGAATCACATTGGACAAGTTGCGCGCAATGCCCATCGGCGCCATCGCCGCGCTACCTGCCGAGGAGCTGGCGGTGCTTCAGCAAGAGGCTGACGAGGGGCTCAAGGCCGCGAAGAGTCTCAAGGACTGGCTCGAAGGCGCGATTGCGCTGAAATACGCCGGGCGCGCGGCTCAGGCACGGGCCAATGCTGGCAAGGACACCGGCACGGTCCGATTCGCAGACGGCGCAGTGACGGTCGTGGCGGAAGTGACGAAAAAGGTCGAGTGGGACCAGGCGAAGCTCGCCGCGCTGGTGGAGACCATACGCGCTGGCGGCGAGAACCCCTCCGACTACGTCGAGATCAGTTTCCACGTCTCCGAGCGCGCCTTTGGCGCCTGGCCCGAGCGCATCCGGCAGACCTTCGCTCCGGCACGCACGGTGAAGACCGGCAAACAGGCTTTCAAGCTTTCGATCAATAGCAAAGGAGGCCGGTAATGGCGCTTCCCATTATCACCGCCGATCAGCGGCTCGCCGAGCAGCGCGGCATCAAAGGCTGCATTTTCGGCAAGTCCGGCATCGGTAAGACCTCGCTTCTGTGGACGCTCGATCCGGCAACAACGCTCTTCCTCGACTTGGAGGCGGGCGATCTCGCCATCGAAGGCTGGCCGGGCGATACGCTGCGCCCCCGCACCTGGGCCGAGTGCCGCGATCTTGCCGTCTTCATCGGCGGGCCAAACCCGGCACTGCGCGATGATCAACCTTATAGCCGGGCGCATTTTGAGGCGGTTATCGGGCGCTTCGGCGATCCTTCAGTGCTCGGCGGCTACGAGACGATTTTCGTCGATTCGATCACCGTCGCAGGCCGCCTCTGTTTCCAATGGTGCAAAGGCCAGCCCGAAGCCTTCTCCGAAAAGAGTGGCAAGGCCGATGTCCGCGCCGCCTATGGCTTGCATGGCCGCGAGATGATCTCCTGGCTCACGCAATTGCAGCACGCGCGTAAAATGAACGTGTGGCTCGCCGGCATCCTCGACGAAAAGCTCGACGATTTTAACCGGCGCGTCTTTTCCCCGCAGATCGACGGCTCGAAGACCGGTCTCGAGCTGCCCGGCATCGTCGATGAAGTCCTCACCATGACCGAGGTGAAGGCCGAAGACGGGAGCCTCCGGCGCGCCTTTGTTTGCCACACGCTGAACCCCTTCGGTTTCCCCGCCAAGGACCGCAGCGGGCGGCTCGACCTGATCGAGGAGCCGCATCTCGGCCGCCTCATGCAGAAAATCCGCGCCGCCCCGCGCCATCCGCTCGACTTTTCCGGGAGCGGTCCGGCTAGCCCCCAACCTCAGCCCTCCCCCGCAACGTCAGCCTAAGGAGCTTCGATCATGACTGCCTGGAACGACTATAACGACGCCCCGCAGAACTTAAACCTCATCCCCAAGGGCACGCTCGCCAAGGTGCGGCTCTCGATCCGCCCGGGCGGCTATGATGATCCCTCGCAAGGCTGGACCGGCGGCTATGCCACGCGGGGCTCCTCCGGCGCCGTCTATCTCAACGCCGAATTTACGGTCCTCGAAGGCCCTTATGCCAAACGCAAGATCTTTTCGCTGATCGGCCTCTATAGCCCCAAGGGTCCCGATTGGGCGAATATGGGCCGTTCGCTCATCCGCTCCATTCTCAATTCCGCGCGCGGCATTTCGGACAAGGACACTTCGCCCCAGGCCCAGGCCGCCCGGCGCATCCGAGGCTTTGCCGATCTCGATGGAATCGAGTTCGCCGCCCGCGTCGATGCCGGAACGGACGCCAATGGCGAGGCAAAAAACGAAATCCGCCTCGCGGTGACCCCCGATCACAAGGACTATGCTGCCCTCATGGGCGCCGCAGCCATGGTCCTCGGGCATGACCCGCGAACGGCGTTTCCGGCAGGTGCTCCCGGATATCCGAATGGCGGCGCTCCCTCGCAAAGCTATCCCGCCAACGCGCCCGCGCAAGCCCATCCGGCGCCCGCCGCAGCGCAAGCGCCTTCCTATCCGAATGGCGGCCCATCCCAGCCGCAGGCGCCCGCATCGAACCTCCGCCCCTCCTGGGCGCAGTGACGGGGGATTCGCATGCTCTTGCGTCCGCGCCAAAAGCTTTTCGTCGAGCGCAGCATCAAGGCGCTTTTGGCGCATGGCAACACCCTTGGTGTGGGGCCGACGGGGATGGGAAAAACCATCTGCTTGTCCGCGGTGGCTGGCGGCATTCTTGGGCAAACTTCCGCCAAGGGCTGCGTCCTCGCCCATCGCGACGAACTCACCGACCAGAACCGGGAAAAGTTCCGTCGCGTCGTGCCCGGCCTCGCCACGTCCGTCGTCGATGCTCGCGAGAAGTCCTGGAAGGGACAGGTGACCTTCGCAATGGTTCCGACGCTGGCGCGCACCGGCAATCTCGATGCGATGCCGCCGCTCGATCTTCTGGTGATCGACGAGGCGCACCATGCGGCGGCCGACAGCTATCGCCGCATCATCGATCGCGCTTTGCGCCGCAATCCCGAGTGCAAGCTCTACGGCGTCACCGCAACACCGAACCGGGGAGATAAAAAAGGGCTGAGGCCCATCTTCTCCAACGTCGCCGACCAGATCCGCATCGGCGAGCTGATCGGCTCCGGCCATCTCGTCAGCCCCCGGACCTTCGTCATCGACGTAGGAGTCCATGACGAACTTAAAAAAGTGCGCCGCACGGCTGCCGATTTCGACATGGCCGAGGTCGACCGGGTGATGAACCGCGCACCGGTCACGGGCGCCGTCATCAAGCATTGGCGGGAGAAGGCAGCCGGCCGCCAGACCGCCGTCTTCTGTTCGACGCTCGATCACGCCCGCAATGTTTGCGCCGCTTTCAACGACGCTGGCGCTCCCTCCGTCATGGTCCATGGCGAGATGAGCGAGGCCGGGCGGCGCGCGGTGCTCTCTGCCTATGTCTCCGGCGAAGCGCGGGTCATTGTCAATGTCGCGGTGCTGACCGAAGGCTGGGACCATCCGCCAACTGCCTGCATCGTCCTCCTGCGCCCGAGCTCCTTCAAGTCGACCATGATCCAGATGATCGGGCGGGGCCTTCGCACCGTCAATCCGGAAGAGCATCCCGGCATCATCAAGACCGATTGCATCGTTCTCGATTTCGGCATTTCGACGCTCCTTCACGGCTCGCTCGAACAGGACGTTGATCTCGACGGCCACATGGGCTCAGGCGAAGCGCCCACCAAAACCTGCCCCGAATGCCAAGCAGAAATCCCGCTTGCCTCAATGGAATGCCCGCTCTGCGGCCATCTTTTCGCGCGCGAAGGCGCTGGGGAGGCCGCGCCGCTCGGCGATTTCGTCATGAGCGAGATCGATCTTTTGAAGCGCTCACACTTCCGCTGGTGTGATCTCTTTGGCGACGGCAAAGCGCTCCTCGCCAATGGGTTTAACGCCTGGGGCGGCGTGTTCTTCTTGAACGGGTGCTGGTATGGCATCGGCGGGAGGCATCGCGAGCGGCCGCATCTCATCAGCGCTTGCGAGCGCACCGTGTGTCTCGCAGCAGCTGACGACTGGCTGAACCAGCACGAGACGGACGAGACCGCCCACAAGAGCCGCCGCTGGCTCGAGGCGCCGCCCACGGTCAAGCAGCTCGCGCTGCTGCCGCCCGAATATGTCCAGGATTATGGGCTCACCCGCTACCAAGCTTCGGCGCTCATCACCTTCCGTTTTAACAAACCCGCGATCCGCGCCCTCGTCTTGGGGGCCGCGAGACCGCCGCTCGATCAGGCAGCGTGAGGTGACGCCCATGATAGATCCAACCGAAGAAGAGCGCATGGCCATCCTCGCCACGCTGAAACCCGTGGCCGAGATCATGGAGGAGATCGGCTGGCAGAAACCGCTCCACGCGCTGACCGAGGCCCAAGTGCTCGCCTTGATCGAGGTTGCCGTCGGCAGCTTTCAGGACGCGATGCGCGGAATCAAAGCCAGCGCCCTGGAGGCGCCCTTCTGATGCTCGGCTTCAACCACAAGGCCTCTTTCGCCGAGCACATCAATGCGGAGATCGATGCAGCGCTCGCCATTGAGCGGGCCACGATCCCGCCGCGCGACTATCTCGGCGCCTCGCGCATTGGCCACCCATGCGAGCGGGCCTTGCAGTTCGAATTTGCCGCCGCGCCCTACGACCCGGGCGCCGGGCCAAACGGGCGAAGCTTACGGATCTTCGCCATCGGCGAGCGCCTAGAAGATTTGGCGGTCCGCTGGCTGCGCCAGGCGGGCTTTGATCTTCGCTCCCGCAAGCCCGGCGGCACCCAATTCGGCTTTTCGGCCGCGGGCGGGCTCCTTCAGGGCCATGTCGATGGCGTGGTCCTCTCTGGCCCCGCGCTCCCGGGTCTCGCCTTTCCCACAATCTGGGAATGCAAGACCATGAACGCGAAAATATGGCGCGAGACCGCCGCCAAAGGCGTCGTCATAGCCAAGCCTGTCTACGCCGCGCAGATCGCTCTCTACCAGGCCTATATGGAGGCAAGCCTTCCGGGCGTTGCAACAAATCCCGCGCTCTTTACCGCCATCAACAAGGACACGGCGGAACTCCACCACGAACTCGTGCCCTTTGATGCCGCGCTTGCGCAGCGCATGAGCGACCGCGCGGTGCGCATCCTGCAGGCAACAAGCGCACATGAGCTTTTGCCACGCATCGCCCGCGACCCTTCCTTCCACGAATGCCGCTTCTGCCCCTGGGCCGAGCGCTGCTGGAGGCTTCCGGCATGAGCGATGATGACAACATCGTCGATTTCAACCCCTGGCGGGATTTCAACGGCGCGCCCGTCATCGACGCCTTCGATCCCGAACTCGATCCAAAGCAAATCGCCATCTTCATGGACGCCGTCTTCGGCTATTGCGAGGGCCTCATCCCGGTGCGCGGCTTTATCGACAAAGGACAAGGCTTTGGCGGAAAACCCCACAACATTTGGATCGAGGCTGACAAAACATGCGTTGAGAAAATGATCACCTTCGCCAACTGGGCGGCGCGCACGGGAACCGCGGTCTATGTCATTCCCGGAACCGTCGCCGAACGCGGCGAGGCCAAAGCCTCCGGCATCAGGCAGATGCAAGCGATCGTCGCCGATCTCGACGCAGGCGGCATAGCGGCAAAGCTCAATCACCTCGTCTCCTATCTCGGAACGCCCACGCTCATCATTGAGAGCGGCGGGCGCACGGCTGAGGACGAGAAAAAACTGCATGTTTGGTGGAAGCTCACCGAGCCCGCCGAAGGCGAAGACATTGCGCTTCTTTGCCGGTTGCGCGAGGTCATTGCGCGTAAAGCCGGCGCCGATCCGCATTTTGGCTCCGCGCATCAGCCGATCCGCGTCGCAGGCACCGTCTATCACAAAAGCGGCATCAAACGAATCGTCTACATCCGCGACTGCGAGCCAAGCCGCGAGTTCGATCTGCGCGAATTCGCGCAAGCCGTCCAAGACATGCCGCCGCTGCCGGGCTACCCCCTCGAACCAGAACAAGTCCAAATATCGCCTAAGCCCGGCATCGATGAGGTGCTCGTGACCCCGGTGCGTGAGGGTGGCCAAGACGCCTTCACGCGCTTTCAAGGCGCCTCCGCCGCCATCGGCCATTACATCCGCATGGTGCACGAAGGCCGCTTGGGCCCCCGCGAGGGCTGGGAAGCGATCTGCCAATATAACGCCGCGATGCTCCGCCCCGCTTGGCCGCTCGAACGCTTGAAGGCCGAAGCGGACCGGCTCTGGCGGCTACATGTGGAGCGCAACGGACCGGCGCTGATCCGCGCCAATGCGCCGCCATCCGCCACCATCCCCGCCTATCGCCTCGGCGCGCTGCTCGACGATACGTCCCCCGTCCCGCCCGGCATCATCGCGCCGCGGCTGCTTACGCCCGGCGGCATGCTCGTCATCGGCGGCGCGCCCAAAGTGGGCAAGAGCGACTTTCTTATCAGCCTCCTCGTGCACATAGCGGCGGGCGTTCCTTTCCTCATGTTTACGCCGCCGCGGCCTTTGCGCGTGTTCTATCTGCAGGCCGAAATCGATTACCACTATCTGCGCGAACGCTTGCAGAGCATCCGTCTCGATGAACCCATACTCGCTGCCGCGCGCGATAACCTCGTTATCACGCCAAAAGTGCGAATGCTTCTGAACGAACAAGGCGTCGCCCTCGTTGCTGCAGCCATCAACGAACATTTTGCCGACGCGCCCCCGGATGTCATCTGCATCGATCCGATCCGCAATCTGTTTGACGGCGGCCCTGAAGGCGGCGGCGAGAACGGCAACAACGCAATGCTGTTCTTTTTGCAGGAGCGTGTCGAGGCTTTGCGCAACGCGGCCGCGCCCGAAGCCGGTCTTATCCTCTGCCACCATACGCGCAAGACAAGCAAGAAGGACCTTGCACAAGACCCATTCCAGGCGCTCTCAGGCGCAAGCGCGCTGCGCGGCTTCTACACCACCGGCATCATCATGCACCGGCCGGACGAAGAGAAAAGCGAGCGGCGCCTGGAGTTTGAATTGCGCAATGGCCCGGCGCTGCGTCCCATTACGGTTGACAAGATCAACGGGCACTGGGTCGAGATCGACATCAAGGGCGAGCGGCTTGTGCGCAAAACGCTTGGCGAAAAGCTCGACGCCGAACGCATCCGCAAGCGCGATGTGATCCTGCAATTGCTGCATGAGGAGGCGCTCGAAGGGCGTCTCTACACGATCAATCAGTTTGTCGAGCGGTTCGAGAATCGAGCCGGGCTCGGCGGAAACAAGACGATCCGCGAACGCCTCGGTGTCCTCACGACCAAAGGCTATGTGAAATTCACCCGCGACCACAAGGCTTATGACTTGCCCGGCGCGCGCTCGCCCTTGGGCTATCTTGTCGTCGAAGGGATGCTGTTCGGGCCGGCGCGCGAGCACATCGATCCGCAAACCGGCGAAATCGAAGAGCGTTTCACACCGGTTCTACCCACGCACTACAAGTGTCCCACGAATGGCGCCCTGCTGCCCGTCGAGGACCCCAATGGCTGGGTCTATCACGATGGGGACGAGGCATGAGAAGCGCCGCGCAAAGAGCTTGCCAAGAAGTTTGCCCGAAGTTTTCCCTGCGGGGACAAACTTCTGGATGTTCTTCGCAAAATCAAAAACTTATGGGGCAAAACTTACGTTCTGATGAAGTTTTCCCTGCCGAGGAAAAACTTCTCGCAGACTATAGGAAAATCAACGGCTTAGCGAGGGGCAAACTTCCGCCTCTCAAAAGTTTGCCGGCAAACTTTTTGCGGGCTGATTTTCCTTATTTTCCAGCAGCTTGCTGGCATCATGAAGTTTACCCCCCGAGTACCCCCCTCCTACGGAGGGGGGAAGCCCCAGCATTAGCTGGGGGGCTTCCCTTTCCCTCCTGGATGAAGGTTCGCGTCCCGTGGCCTCGATGGGGTGGCTCACTGTTCGCCCCCCGCGGCCCTCCTGACTCTTCCACCAGACACGCCCCCAACCGGACGGCAGCGGCCAGCTCCGCCAAGAACCAAGCCGCCGCCGTCCTCGCCACAACGACCCCGATCAAGGAGACCATCATGGCTATCACGACTCTGACTCTGCCCGCCGCAGATGCAAGCGCGGCGGCGCATCTTTTC
>DASRYK010000066.1:0-65823 GCA_035687205.1 Methylocella sp.
AACGCGGATGAATCTTCTGCCAAGGCGCAAGATTGCAGCAGCGCTTTTGTGGATTGCCGCGCTCGGGCTAGCGCCAGCCGCGCTCGGGCATGCGGCGGGCTATGGCTATCTCAAAGCGGTGTTTGAGGGGGATGCGCTTTCAGGCCAGCTCGAGCTTGCCATCCGGGACTTCGACTTCGCCTTTTTCGATCTTGCCTTTGGCGGCCCCGGGGGAAAGCCCGATCTCGGCCAGCTGCACCGGAAAGAGCCGGAGATCGCGGCCCTTTTGCTGAGCAAGATCGCGGTCGGGCCGCCTGGCTCGCCCTGCAGTCTCTCACCTGGCCCCATCGTGGCTGGCAGCCGGGGCGGCGAGCCCTATTTGATCTTGCCTTTTTCTGGAACCTGCCCAACCGGCGGCGGCGAGATTGAGGTGGCTTATGATTTAATGTTCGACATCGATCCGCAGCATCGCGCCCTTGCCGATATCCGGCGCGGCGCTGAGCATTATGAATCCGTTCTGACGCCCGGGGCCAAGGTGATCCGCTTTGCGGCGGGGAGCGCGAGCCTCTCGGAAACGGCCGGAGCCTATATCATCCAAGGCGCGCATCATATTTGGATCGGCTACGATCACATCCTCTTCCTGGTCACCCTTTTGCTGCCTGCTGTTCTCGTCCGCACGGAAAACAAATGGCGGCCGGCGGATGGCTTTGCCAGCGCTTTCTGGAGCACGCTTAAGGTCGTCACGGCGTTCACTCTCGCGCATTCGATCACTCTGTCGGTTGCTGCCTTCGGCATTGTCGAACTGCCCTCGCGCTTTGTGGAATCGGCCATTGCCGCCTCTGTTGTGGTGGCTGCCGTCAACAATCTTTATCCCGTCATCACGCGCCGCCTTTGGGTTGTGGCGTTCGCCTTCGGGCTTGTTCACGGTTTCGGCTTTGCGAGCGTGCTCAACGAGTTCGGCCTTCCGCCAGACCGCAAGCTTGCAGCGCTTGTTGCCTTCAATATCGGAGTGGAGCTTGGCCAGCTCGCCATTGTCGTCACGCTGCTGCCGGTTCTCTTCCTGGCGCGCCGCAAGATGGCCTACACCCGCGTCGTGATGCCCGCGGGATCCGCTGCGATTTCTGTGATCGCATTGATCTGGCTCATTGAGCGCGCCTCAGGCACAAGCTTGCTCTTCGGCTAGCGTCACCGCCCGCGCCTCTGGCGGCACGGCGCAAGCGGCCCTGCTGCCAGGCTAGGCGCCTTTGCTCCGGCCCAAGAGTCCGGTAATTGTGGGCGCGTCTGTTCCGCCTCCTGGGGCGTCCGGCCCTGGCGGCGCAGCGGCGCGGGATGGACTGAGCGAGGCTGTGAGAAAGTCCGATGCAGCGTGTGACCCTCTCTCTCGACGATGAGCTCATGACGGAAATCGATAGCTTCATGCAGGCGCGCGGCTATCAGAACCGCTCGGAGGCCATCCGCGATCTCGCCCGCGCCGGGATGCAGCAAGCGCGCCAGGATTCGCGCGGCGCCGGCCATTGCGTGGCGGCGCTCGTTTATGTCTACGACCAGACCGTCCGGGAGCTCGCCAAGCGGCTTGCCGGAACCTATCATGATCATCACGATCTTTCGGTCGCCGCTCTGCAGGTTCACCTCGATCATTCAAGCTGCATGGAAATCGCAGTGCTCAGAGGCGAAACCCAGGACGTCCATGCGCTTGGCAAGAAGGTCATCGCTGAGCGCGGCGTGCGGCACGGCCAGCTTGTATCCATTCCCGTCGAACTAAAAAACGAGACGCATCCGCACGGCAGCGACCGTGCGCGGCGGCATTCTCATCTTCATGTCCGGCACGCCGGCTGATCGCTGCCTGCTTCTTTCAAAATTGGCCGACAAGCGTCACGCGAAGCGCCACGGGCTCAAGCGGGTGAAAGACACGGTCCATCACGCCCGTCTCGCAAACTGCGGCGGGCACTCTAGAGCCTGGCGCGTTGCAGGCCCAGAACAGATAGTCCGTCTTGAGAAACGAGCCATAGGCGTAGGTGATCTGATCCGACTTGCTGTTCGTCACATTGAACGCATCGAGCTGAAGACGCCAGCCATTCTCCCAGGTGTAACCGGCGCGGGCGTTAAGCACGCCGGTCGCGGGCGAGAAGAAAGCGCCGTCCTCGGTCAAAGGCCGCGGCCCGAAGTAACGGTAGTTGAGCGCGGCAAACCAGCCGGTTGGCTCGCCGAGGGTCAGCCCGATGCGGGCGATAACCGCCGGGGCTCCCGGAATGAAGTTTCCTGGCGCATTGCCAATTTGAGCCTGAGGAAAGCCTGTCAGCTCGGCAAAGGCGATAGCTTGGTCGAAATTGTAGCCCGTGAATCGTGCGCGGGTATAGGCGAAATCGGCTTCAAGGTCGAGCCAGGAGAAGGGCCGGTAGTCGTTGGTGATCTCAATGCCGGCGCGCTCGCTTGGGCGGCTTGCCTCCGTTGTTCCAGCGTCCCCCACGAAGATGATCTCCGAGGCGGAATTCAAAAAGAAAAGCGAGGCCGAGCTGTTCAGCCCTTCAATGGCTCTGGTGCGCACACCGATCTCCCCGCCCTGAGTTGGCACGAGGAACGGCGAATTGGTCACGAATTGCGTGGAATCGACAGGATCGATCGTGATCGCCGTGCCGCGCGCGTCGTTGCTGTGGAAACCCTGGCCGATGCTGGCATAGAACTCCGTGTCGGCAAAGGGGCCGAAGACAAGGTTGGCTTTGGGGCTGCCAAGAAACGCGGCGCTATTGCCTGAGTTGAACGAATTGTACAAAGAATTGACATTGGCTTCATAGAAATCGCCGCGCCAGCCGAAAGTCGCTCTTGCCCATTCGGTTGGGTGCAGCGTGGTTTGGGCATAAATTCCAACGCTGCCTTCCTGCACTTGGTCGCTGCGCACTTGCGAGGTAAACTGGCGCTGGAAGCTGTTGTTGAGACCGAGGTTGATGATGTCCAGGCGGGTCTGCACGCCGAAGGTTGTTTCCGCAGGCATATCGCCAAATGTGCTTCGGATGCTATGCGACCCGTAAACCCCGAGCACCTCGCGGTCATCGTGCTGATGGAACTGGTCGCCGAGATCCGGGTCAGTGAGAAAGTAGGTGAAATTGTTATAAAGATCGAGTCTTGACCGGATGGCGAAAGCGTCGATTTGCGACAGGCTCGTTGCGTCCGACTGTGCCCAGCGCGCGGATAAGGAATAGCGCGAGGTTATACCCCCGTCGGTCGGATCGAGGGTTCCGAAAAGGCCAATGAAAGGAACCGCGCGCTCGGGGATTTGATCGGTCGAGTTCCATTGATTGGAATAGGCCATTCCGGTGATTGAGAAGCCGTTTAGCGCATCGCCCTGGCTGTAGCGGACAAGGCCGTTGAGCTTATTCATATTGTTCGGGTAGGCCCAGGGGCCATCGAATGCTCCAACCTCGCCGGCGGCAAGAAGCTGGCCTTCCCCGGCCTGAACCGAGCCTATGCCGAGATAGCGGACATAGCCAAACCCGCCCATTGTCGCCTTTATGACGGGGCTTGCGAAGCTGTCCCGCAGATTGATGTGGATGGCGCCGACCGAAGAGAAATCGCCTTCGTCGGCGAAATAGGGGCCTTTCTTGATATCGGCAGTGCTGATGAGTTCTGGGATGAGAAAGTTCAAATCCGTGTAGCCCTGGCCATGCCCATGCGTGCGCATGTTGATCGGCATGCCATCCACATAGAAGGCGAAATCCGTGCCGTGATCCAGATTGAATCCGCGCAGATAGTATTGGTTCGCCTTGCCTTCTCCGCTGTGCTGCGTAACGATGAGACCTGGAACGATCTCAAGCGCCTCACCAGGCCGCGAAAAGATGAGCTGATTGATTTGCGCGCCGGTGACGCTGAAAGCGCTTGCGGCCTGATTCATATCGATCGATTTGCCGGTTCCCGCGCTCACCGTCTCGCCTTTCTCTGCGGCAGCCTCAGGGGAGCCCGCTGTGACCTCGACGGCTGGAAGCTCGATTTCTCCCTGCGTGTCCTGCCCAGCTTTTTGGGCGTCTGGCTCGCGGTTATCCTTTGCGGATGCTGCGGCCGCCTGCAGCATCAAAGCGAGACTGAGCGCAAGCGGGGGAAGTTTCATAGCTGCGTTTGGCCTTGGCCTCTTCCGGCACAGGGATTCTATCTGGCCCAGGCTCTGGCGCATGTCGTCCTCCTAAGAAAGTGCATCCCGCAAGCTCAAAAAACGCACCACCTCGGGCCAGTATTCAACCGGCTCTCTTGTGGAGCATGTCTTTCCTCAATTACCGTTCTGCCCGGCATCCTGTAAGAGAAAAATATAAAATTTTCATATTGCGCAAAAGGCTGTTGCATGAATGCATCAGAACTTGTGGCTTGAGAACTGCGGATTCTCTTCCATTCGCAGAGAACCATTATTCTCTCTGGGGGCCGTGGCGGGATTTGCTGGACACAAGCGTTTCAGGGTCGCGCCTGCGAGCTTCGCGCCGGTCTACAAGCGTTCCGGCCGGATGCATGATCAGCGTAAAAGGAGGATCCTTGCGGGCGGCGCGCCAACGGGCCAGCCGTGCGAGGGGAGGAGACTATGCTTGAAGCGGCTGGCGTGACGAAACGCTACAAGGATATCGTTGCCGTCGATCGCCTCGATCTCGCGGTCAAACCGGGTGAGGTTTTCTGCCTGCTTGGCGCCAACGGGGCGGGCAAGACGACCACGATCCATCTGTTCTTGAATTTCGTCGCGCCCTCTTCCGGCACGCTGCGGGTTGGAGGCTGCGATGTTGTCAAGAATGCTGAGCAAGCGCGCCGGCTTGCGGCCTATCTGCCCGAGCAGGTGATGCTTTATCCGAAGCTCACGGGATTTGAGAACCTGCGCTATTTCAGCAGGCTTGCCGGCCAGAGGCATGGCAGGGAGCAGCTTCTGGCCTATCTCGATCAATGCGGTTTGCCGCTAGATGCCGCAGACCGGCCACTTTCCGGATATTCAAAAGGCATGCGGCAGAAAGTGGGAATAGCGATTGCGCTCGCAAAGCAAGCCAAGGCGCTTCTGCTCGACGAGCCAACCTCGGGGCTTGATCCGCAGGCTTCATGGGAGCTTTCCGGCCTCATCGCGAGCCTCGCGCGCAATGGCGTCGCGGTGCTGATGGCAACGCATGATTTGTTCCGGGTCAAGGAGACAGGCACGAGAGCCGGGATCATGAAGAAGGGCAGGCTTGTGTCCGTGCTCGACACGAAAAGCCTGACGGCGGCCGATCTTGAGAAAATCTATGTCGAGCATATGCAGGCGCATGCGCCTGCGCGGGCCAGCGGCTGATGATCCCCGTCATTGCCGCGAAGGAAATCCTCGAAATCCGCCGCGATGGCCGGTTCCGGATCGCGGCGATCGTGTTTTGGCTCTTGAGCATGAGCGCATTTGCCGCTGGCGTTGCGCACTATGCCGCTCTGACGAGAGAGGCCCAGACGGCCAGTCAAGACGAGCGCGCGCGCTGGCTCGATCAGGGGAGGAAATATCCTCACGCGGCTGCCCATTATGGCGTCTTTGCCTTCAAATCTCCAAGGCCCCTCACGGTCTTCGACAGCGGGATCGAACCTTATCTTGGCAGCTCAATCTGGCTTGAGGCTCATAAGCAAAACGAGCCGCTCTACCGCCCGGCCGAGGACGCAACGCCGCTCCAGCGCTTTGGCGATCTTACGCTCGCCCGCCTGGCGCAGGAGCTTGTGCCCTTGCTGATCATTATCCTTGGTTATGCGGCCTTCGCGGGCGAGCGCGAAACAGGAACGCTGCGCCAGCTGATGAGCCTTGGTGTCCCTGGCCGTAAGCTGCTGCTCGGCAAGGCGGCAGGGCTTGCGTCGGGCATTGCCGTTCTTTGCTTGCCGGCGGTTCTCCTCGTTTTTGTCTCATCCGCCGCGCTCTCCGAACCCCAGGGGGCGGCTGACGAGTTCATGCGGATGGCGCTGCTCGTCTTGGCCTATGGCGCCTATCTCGGCGGGTTTATCTTCCTTACTCTTACAGTCTCGGCCTGGTGCCGCACCGCACGCGCCGCGCTCGTCATCCTGCTTGCCTTTTGGGCGCTCTCCGTGCTTGCCGTTCCGAGATTTCTTTCCGGGGAAATAGGCGCCATCTACCCGGCAGGCTTGACGATCGACAGGCGCACGGCGCTTGAGACGGCGCTCAAAGAGGCAGGGGCGCAGCTTGAGGAAAAGCAGAAGTCGGAGCTATTTAAAAAATACAATGTCACGAGGATCGAGGATCTTCCCTTTGATTATTGGGGTGTTGCTCTGCAAGCCGATGAAGAGGGGAAGTATGAGATCTTCGAGAAGCACTATGCGCAGCTCTTCGATGCTCTTGCCCGCGAGACCGCGCTCTATCAGCTCGGCACGCTTCTCTCCCCTCTGACCGGTCTTCAGATTGTCTCCATGAGTCTCGCCGGGAGCGACACAAGCCAGCACCGCGACTTCATCCAGCAAGCAGAAGCCTACCGGCGGGTCATTCACACGGTGATCAATGACTACATTCTCAAGCACGCTGCCCGCAATGCCGAGGGAGTATGGAAGGTTGAGGCAGGGCGCGAGCTCTGGGAAACGATTCCGCCGTTTCAATACAAAAGACCCGGGGCGGCCGGAGTGCTGCCGCATTGCGGCCTGGGGTTTGCTTTGCTTGGCCTTTGGCTCGCTCTGTGCTTTGCGGCGGCATGGCGCGCGGCAGGCCGAATCAATCCTCTTTAGGCTTTAGCCGTGGCCAAGCCCCTATCAATGATGGAGCTTCTCGCCCTCGAATGGGGGCGGCTGCGGCGGGAGAGGGTGTTCTGGGCGGCTCTCGCGCTTCTCACCCTCTCGCTTTGGCACGGGATTGCCGCGGGCGCGAGCGTAATGCAGCAGCAGCGCGAAACGGTCCGGCGCGCGGGCATCATCTTGGGTGAAGGGATTGCCGCGGCAAAGGTGAAAGCCGCAAGCTTGGATCCCTCCTCGGAAATCGGGCTTTTTGAAGATCCGCGCAGCGCCATGGCGTTTGAAGCCGAGTATCTCAAGCTGCACGACTGCCTGCCGCCCGCGCCGCTTGCCATGGCAGCCATCGGGCAGAGCGATCTGCTGCCGGTCTGCGTGAGAGTGACCACAGGCCCCTGGCCTATTTTTCTTGCAAGCTACGAATGGGAGAACCCGCTCCGCCTGCTGCTTGGGCGCTTCGACTGCGCTTTTGCGATCACCTTTATCGCGCCGCTCCTTGTTCTTCTCGTCTCCTTTGATCTTCTCGCGCGGGAATTGGAGCTTGGCACTGCCGCATTCCTGTTTTCTTCGGCGGTCACGCCGGCCCGCTGGCTCGCCGCGTCATTTTTATTGCGGGCTGCCTTGTTTTTGGGAACGCTCTGCGCGGCCCTGCTCACAGGGCTTGCAGTTTCCGGCTTTGAATTTTCAGCTCCCGGCGCGATGCTGCGGCTTGCTCTCTTTCTCGCGGCAAGCGCGGCTTATCTTGCCTTCTGGTTCGGCCTTGCATTTCTCGTCAATGCGGCCCGCAAGGGCCCAGCGGCGAATGCCTTGACGCTTGCAGCCTGCTGGCTAGCCCTCGTTGTGCTTTTGCCTTCCACTCTCAACCTCGCCGTCAAGGCGGTTTATCCCTTGCCCTCGCGCGTCGAATTCATCAATGCGCTGCGCCACGAGACCGAGGAGAGCACGAAAAGATCAAGCGAGCTCTTGAAACGCTACCGCGAAGACCATCCCGGTCTCGGAGCGGAGGGAGAGCTCAACAATTTCGTGACGGCGCTGCTCGCCGTGAATGCGGAGACAGAGCGCGCCCTCAAGCCCATGAAGGACCGGTTCCGCATCCAGAAGGACCGCCAGACCGCGGCCATCGGCCACTTCAGCCTGCTTTCGCCCGCCATCCTCTTCCGCGAGGCGGCTGCGGAGGCTGCCGGAAACGATCAGTTCCGCCACCAGGCTTTCATGGATGCGGTGGAGGCGCACCGGGATCAGGTGAAAAACTTCTTCGACCCAAAATTCGTCAGCGAAGCGGCCTTCACGGGATTTGACGATGTTCCGCCCTTCCATTTCGAGGAAGCGCCGCTGAGCCAGCTCGTCACCGGCATCGCGCCGGTCTGCATCATCCTCTCTGCTTCAGCCCTCGCCTTTGTCTTGCTCGGCTTTTGGCTGCTCGGGCGGCGCCCCATTCTCGAAAGCTGAAGGCGCCTCAGCCGCTTGTGATGCAGCTATAGGCCCGTGTCTCATAGGGAAACGAAACCTCCTCCTTCCCGGCGAGGGCGGGGGTCCCTGCGATGAGCTTGCGCACTTGCGCGGCGACCTTCGCCTGCTCCTGCGGCGGCAGAGCGGCGATGAAGCTCACCGACAAGGCGCGGTCCACAATGACCCGTTCCGGTGGCCCGGCATGGCTGTGCGGGAAGCGCTCTTCGCGGAGCGGGCCAAAGCCTGGGGCCGGGAAGAGCCGCCGCCATTCGCCCCTGTGGTGGCGCGGCGTATTACCTTCATAGGGCGCCATGATGCGCGCGAGCTCCGCGACCCAGGGCACGCTTTCGCAGCGCAGGTTCCAGATCAAGCCGAGGGCGCCGCCCGGCTTGAGCACGCGGCGGATCTCGGCAAGCGCTCTTTCGTTGGCGAACCAGTGAAACGACTGCGCGCAAACCACGGCGTCGAGAGTGCCGGATTCAAGCGGAAGGTCTTCAGCCGCGGCTTCAAGCGCCACAACGTCCGGGCTCCCCGCCTTGAGCTCTTCGAGCATGGCAGGCACAGGCTCGGCGGCAAAGAGCCTTGCGCCCGTTGCACGGAGATAGGGCAGGAGCTTGCCGGTGCCCGCGCCGAGATCGAGAACGGATGCGCCTTCCATAAGGCCCAGCGCGCCGCGCAGCCATTTCATGACTTCCGGCGGATAGCCAGGGCGCCCTGCGGCATAGGCTGCGGCTTTGGCGCTATAGCCGTCCCAGGCAGCGCGGTGGATTTGCGGCATCACAGGCTCGTGGATCGAAGCGGCTTCTTTGCGCTCCTTACAAAAATGTTTCACGTGAAGCAATTTTGTAAGATTGGAGCGCAAAATCTTACAAGGCGGAGGACAAAGCATCCTCTTGAATATGTACGAATATGTAGAATCGGAAGAATTAATGCGGCGGGGACGGCCAAGTCATTCTGAATGTGTTCCGGGCGGCCATCCGTTCGTCACCACGCTTACCGGTCCACGCTTACCAGTCAATGTCCTATAGGCTTACACCTGAATTATGGGCTGGTATAGCTCTTGAGATTCAATATGCCATATATGCATCAAAATTCTTGATTAATCGCAGGGTCCCCTACATTGAGCATGTCAAGAACCGGGCATGCCGGAGCCGGGTCAGCCGAGCATCGCGCGATTGTCTGTGAAAGAATCTTCTCAAGCCGCTTCAAGTCCGCAATCTTAGCGCGGACACTCTCAAGATGGGCTGCGGCAATCTCACGAACCTGCGCGCAAGAGATATGCTCTGGCTCAGCGAGGGCCAACAGTGCGCGAATGGTGTCGATGCCAAAACCAAGCTCGCGGGCGCGGCGGATGAAAGTCAATATTCGCGTTTGGCTTGGCCCGTAAACGCGCCGCCCGCTTTTGCTGCGCGGCGGGGCGGGCAGCATTCCGATCTTTTCGTAGTAGCGGATCGTCTCGATATGCACGCCGGTAAGACGAGACAACTCTCCGATCGGCATGCCATCCGCTGGTGCTGGCAAGGCCTTGACCGGACGCATGAAAAATCTCCTTGATCCTGTAGTTGCTACAGGATGTAGCATAAGCCAGCATCAATCAAGGAAGCCATATCTATGAATGATTCCTCGACCAATTCCTGCTGCGAGCCGGCCCGGACTCCAGCTGCGCCGGATAAGGCCGCGATTGGCCGCATGCAAAAGCTCACTGCCGCCGGAGGAATCCTTGGGGCAATTGCGGCCTCGTCGTGCTGCATCGCGCCCTTGGTGCTGTTCAGCCTCGGTATCAGCGGCGCGTGGATCGGGAACCTCACGGCGCTCGCTCCGTATCAGCCTTATTTCATCGCGGTGACGCTCGCGTGTCTCAGCTACGGGTACTGGCTGGTTTACTGGTCTCGCAAGGCCGCGTGCGCGGAAGACGCGGCCTGTGCCCGGCTCCTGCCAAACCGCTTCGTGATGCTCGGCCTCATCCTTGCGACGGTGCTTGTTGGAGGGGCGCTCGCCTTTGACTTCATTGCACCGCTGATTCTCAAATCGTGAAAACCGGGCCATGACCAAAACGCTCGTCTCGGTGATTCTTGCGTTAGGAGCGCTCGCTACGCCCGCCATCGCGGGGGAAACGACGGTGAAGCTCGCGGTACGCAACTGGTACTGCGCAGGCTGTCCTCATGTCATACGGCGTAGCCTCGAGGCCGTTCCGGGCGTCATCAATGTCTCTCTATCAGATAGAAGGAAGATAGCCTCCGTCACCTTTGACGATACGAAAACCAGCGTAGAAACTCTGACCGGCGCGACGGCCGCGGCGGGCTATCCCTCCTTCCTTTATGAGGAGGGCATGCTCTGGCCATGAAGGACCGCGCTCCCATTCCATAACGAGGGCTAAGTATGCAGCATACCGATATTGATCCGGCGCTCGATCTCATGTCCGAATTTGGCAAGGTCACCAAAGGCACGGTCCGGCACATCAATCAGATGCGGCAGGACGCGATTTTTGCCGGCGGCGCTGTGCCCGCGCGTTACAAGGCGCTCGCGGCGACGCTCTGGGCCGTCTCTGCCCGTTGCGAACCATGCTTTAAATTTTATGTGCAGGAGGCCGTCCGGCTTGGCGCGACCCAAGCCGAACTCGGCGAATTCCTCGCCGTCGCCTCCACGATGGGCGGCTGTGTCGGTGAGATGTGGGCCTTAAAGGCATTCAAGGCGTACAAAGATCTCGCAAACGGCGAAGCGGCCACATCAACGGAAACAAAAGAGCCGGGCTGCTGTTCCTCGCATTGACCACCGGGCAGAACCCGCGGCAAATTCCTAACCTGTGACGGAGTATCACATGGCCAAACTTCCTGCCTCCCTTGCCGTGATCGTCAGTCTTCTCGCCTCATCAAGCGTTTCCGCTGCCGAAAAGACAATCACGCTGGCGGTGCAACATATGACCTGCGCCGCCTGCCCGGGCACAGTCAAAGCAAGCCTTCAGGCTGTGCCGGGCGTGAGCGATGTCATTGTATCATTCGAAGATAAGACAGCGGTTGTCACCTATGATGACAATAGGGTGCAGGTGGATACGCTCGTGAAAGCGACGACGAACGCGGGCTATCCTTCCTCGCCGAAGAGCTGAGGGGCGCCAAGAGCAAGTCTATGATGCCGTCGAGTGCATCTATTCTGCCTCTCTTAGTATTGATCTCAGGGTCGATTGTCCTGGCGGGATGCGGACGAAGTGCCACGACGATTTCCTATCGCCAGGTCGGCATGTGCAAAACATACGGCACGGCAGACGGCCCGGTGACAGCACGCTCTGGCGAAGGCTTTGCAATCTTTGAAATTGAAGCCGTAGACAATACAAAATCCAGCGAAGGGTTCGATTTCGATCCAACGCATCTTTACGTGGACCAATCCACCCCTGAACAAAAAGCCAAGCCGGCTGTGTGGGACCGGGACCGCCGCTTCGTATATCCGGATCAAAGATTCGCACAGAGCATGGGCGTTCCGCTTGCCGTGGAAACCACTATCCCCAGGGGCGCAATTCGTGAGATCAACAGCTTCGTTGTGGTTCCGGTTAGCTTAAACGGCCAAGGCGGCCGGCCGCAAGCCAATTCGTACTCTTATGATCTTATCTATGACACTTGGTCAACTGATGAACACGAAACGAATGCGGCAGGGGGCTCGTTTGCTTTTGTTGTTGTGCTGCTGCAATTGCTGGTGTTCGGCGGCCCGGAGCTTGCCTCAAAAAATATACACCTGAATAAAACAAATGCAGATGAGACCGTGTTGTCAGTGACTGACCATTGCAAAGCGCTATCGTTCAAATAATGGCAGCGGGAGGAAAGGAACGATAGCCATCAGATACCGCAAGCTCATTCGGCTGACGTAAGGCCGTTATCTTGGGAATCTGTTGTCCAGCGACCGCTGCGGGCACAGAAGCTGGGGTGATGGCCTGGGTTTCCGGGGCCGGCCGTGTGTGCGCTCTTGCGCTAATTTCTTGTGCCGGGCTGGCGGGATTCGCGCTGCACCCAAGCAACATCGCGAGTGATAAAGGATGGACGGATGGACGATTACGACGTCATTGTTATCGGCACCGGCACTGCCGCGCAAGTCGTTTCATCCCGCGTCCATCGGGCAGGGAGGCCGGTGGCGGTCATCGACCATCTCCCCTTCGGCGGGACGTGCGCGTTGCGCGGCTGCGATCCCAAGAAGATGCTGGTCAGCGGAGCTGAGGCAATCGATTGGGCGCGGCGCATGAAAGGGCGTGGCGTAACTGGTGAACTTCACATCGACTGGAAAGAGCTGATCGCTTTCAAGCGGTCCTTTACCGATCCTGTGCCAAGGAAGCGTGAGGAGAGCTTTGCCAAGCAGGGCATCGATGCCTTCCACGGGACGGCACGCTTCAGTGGGCCGGATACAATTCTTGTGGAAGGCCGCGCGATCAAAGGCCGGAACATCGTGATTGCTACTGGCGCGCGCCCGGTGCCGCTCGGCTTTCCCGGAGCGGAGCACGCAATCAACAGCGATGCATTCATGCAACTTGAAGATCTGCCGAACCGGATCGTTATGGTCGGGGGCGGCTATATCGCGGCCGAGTTCTCCCACATTGCCGCGCGCGCGGGTGCGCAGGTAACCATCCTGCAAAGAGGAGAGCACATACTGCCGCGCTTCGATCCCGATCTCGTGGGCTGGCTCATGGAGAAGTTCTCAGAAACCGGCATTGAGGTGCAGACCGGTGCTGCCGTTCACGCAATCGAGCGCGCGGGCAGCGGCTTCCGTGTGTGCGCCCTGGCGAAGCACGGAGAGATCGCAATTGACGCCGGTCTCGTGGTTCATGCCGCGGGCCGCACACCTGATCTTGATGCGCTCGACCTGGCGGCAGGCAGTATCGCCGTCGAACATGGGCGCATCGTCTTAAACGAATTTTTGCAGAGTGTCTCCAATCCAGCGGTCTATGCGGCCGGTGATGCCGCCGCCAAGGGGCCGCCGCTCACGCCGGTTTCGAGCCATGACGGGAAAGTGGTGGCGGCCAATATTCTCGAAGGCAACCGGCACCAGCCGGACTATCGGGGCGTTCCGAGCGTAGCCTTCACCCTTCCGCCGATCGCGGCTGTTGGCCTTTCCGAATCCGAAGCGCGCTTGCAATATCCAAATTTACGCGTCAATTCTGCCAAGGTGCCGGACTGGTACACGGCCCGGCGCGCTGGCGAATCCGTGTACGGGTATAAGACTCTCATCGAAGACGGCAGCGGCCGCATCCTTGGGGCCCATCTCGTCGGCCCCCATGCCGATGAGGTGATCAACTTATTCGGCCTCGCCATTCGTCATAATCTGACCATACGCGATCTCAAAACGGCAATGTTTGCCTATCCGACTGGAGCCTCCGACATTGGCTACATGCTTTAGCAAATCCTTGCCCGCTGAATCTGTGATCACGTTCCTCCATTGCGAGCCTGCCGCGTTGAATGCGCTGCAAGCTGATGCCTGCCAGATTTTCTAATCCTAAGGCATAGGCTGCGGCTTTAGCGCTATAGCTGTCCCGGGCAGTGCGGTGGATTTGCGGCATTGCAGACTAGACTCAGGGCGCGAAGCGGCTTCTTCGCGCTCCTTACAAAAATGTTTCACGTGAAGCAATTTTGTAAGATTGGAGCGCAAAATCTTACAAGGCGGAGGACAAAGCGCCGTCCTTGCGAGGTAAGAACAGAGATTTCCGCCGGGGAGAATGGCGCTGGGGGCTTGCGGAAAGGCGTCCGCTTCCTAGCTAGCGCAGGCAGCCTTTCGTGCGCTCTGCGGCCCGGATTGCTCTGATATATTGCCGGTCCCGGTCAGACAAGGGCACATCAGACTCGCTGTCATAGGCGCATCCCGCATTGCCAAAGGCGCGGATGGCGCGCGGCGTATGGAAGCAATAGCCCGCGGCTTTGAAGATGCTGTTGCGCTGGTGCCAAAGCTCGGAGCAGCTCATGGCGTAAAGGTTTTGCGGCATGGCGGGAGAAGCAAAAATGGCGAGCGCCGCGCCGCAGGCAGCAATCAGAGTGACGCGGCGGAAGAATCTTTTCGCTATTTGATTGATTTTCATCGCGCTGTCCTCGCGAGCAATGGAAGCCGGTGAGAAGATCCGGCGAAGCTGGTAGCTGGCTCGGCCATCTTGGGCGCAGGCGCTGCCAGAGCATCTGCCTTATGCCAGACACGCAACATTGCGCCTCGCCCATATCGCTGATGACGGAGAACGAACGCAGATGAACGACGCTGGCCGGCGGGGCCGTGAGCAGGATCGGCTGACTCGCGATGAAATTGGCCGTATCGTGCGAGCGAGATTGATATGCCTGCGCTATTTAATGGAAGCCGAGCTGTTTCGTAAGCTTCGCATCCGAAATCAACACGGAGAAGATTTGAATCACAGCATCGGGCTTTCCCGTGGCCTTGCAAGAGACGAACTGAAGCGCCCATCGCTTCCCTGCCGGTATTACAAAGCTCCCCGTTCGCGGATGCCAGCAGAACAGGGAGCATCAAGGACTGGTAATCGGGAATTGGCATGAAATTCCAGCCGCTGCTTGGGCATTAAGCTCTCACGCAGTCGATGAGGATGGCAATAGGCTAATCGAAAAAATCGTGCCAGTACTCACCGTCATCATGGCCTTCCGGGCGGGAGATAACTCCAGATCATGGAGTATGAAATCTTTAAACCCCGCATCCTGGAATGCAGCTTCATAGGTTTCGATCCGCGACCGCCAAGGCTGTTCCTTGCCCTGTTTATACTGCTCAGCGATGCGGCCCTGGCCGCAGTCCGTTGTCATGATAACCTGCGCACAGTCTGTTGAAATGACTCGATAGGGCACGGCGAGGCCCGTTGGATAGCCACCCGCCATCCGCCCTAAAATCCTGCCTCACCCCGCCTGCCCCGCGAGCTTCAGCCACTCCTCCTCGCTGATTGTCTTGATCCCAAGCTCTGTCGCCTTGGCGAGCTTCGAGCCCGCGCCGGGTCCAGCGACCACGAGATCGGTTTTCTTCGAGACCGAGCCCGCGACCTTGGCGCCGAGCCGCTCGGCCATGGCCTTTGCCTCGTCGCGGGTCATGCGATCGAGCGTGCCGGTAAAGACAATAGTCTTGCCGGAGACCGGGCTATGCGCCGCGACGGCTTCCATGGGCAGCACAGTGACTTGCTTCAGCAAGGCGTCGAGAACTTTCTCATTGTGCTTCTCGGCAAAGAAATCGGCGATGGCTTCGGCCGCCACCTCGCCAATGCCTTCGATATTGGTGATCTCCGCGCGTGCCTCCGACCCGGGAGTTGCCGCTTGGGCCGTCTTGCGCAGCGCCTCGAAAGTTCCGAAATAGCGCGCAAGGCGCCGCGCATTGGTCTCGCCGATATGCCTGATGCCGAGGGCATAGATGAAACGGTTGAGCGGGACGTTGCGGCTTTTCTCAATCGCGCGGTAAAGATTATTGACGGACAAATCGCCGAAGCCCTCGCGGCCCTTAAGATCAATGAGGCCGCGCTGCTCGCGCTCTTCCAGCGTGAAAATGTCCGGGGCCGTCTTGATGAGGCCATCGCGGAAGAATTGCTCGATCCGCTCCTCGCCAAGCCCCTCGATATCGAGCGCATGTCGGGAGGCGAAATGCTTGAGGCGCTCGACGGCCTGAGCAGGGCAAACGAGGCTTCCTGTGCAGCGGCGCACGGCTTCCGGCACGCCCGTCTTGGGATCAATCTCGCGGACCGCCGCCGAGCCGCAGACGGGGCATGTGTCCGGGAAGACATAAGGCTTGGCGCTGCGGGGGCGCTTTTCGAGGACCGGGGCCAGAATTTGCGGAATGACATCACCCGCGCGCTGCACCACAACCGTATCGCCGATGCGGATATCCTTGCGGGCGATCTCGTCTTCATTGTGCAAGGTGGCGCTTGACACGACGACGCCGCCGACCGTCACAGGATCGAGCCTGGCGAGAGGCGTGAGCGCGCCCGTGCGGCCGACATTGATCTCGATATCCCGGAGAACTGTGGTTGCTTTTTCGGCGGGGAACTTATGCGCGGCCGCCCAGCGCGGCGAGCGCGAGACAAAGCCAAGGCGGTTTTGCAGCGCGATGCTATCCACCTTATAGACGACCCCGTCGATGTCATAGCCAAGCCGCGCACGCAGGGATTCAATATGCCGGTATTGCGCGATGAGCTCCTCCGCCGAGTGGCAGAGGACCATCAGCGGATTGACCGGGAAGCCGTAATCCTTGAAGGCCGCGATCATGCCCATTTGCGTGTCCGCAGGGAAAGCGCTCACCTCGCCCCAGGCGTATGCAAAGAAATGCAGAGGCCGCGCGGCCGTGATGGAGGGGTCGAGCTGGCGCAGCGACCCTGCCGCCGCATTGCGCGGATTGGCAAAAAGCCGCTTGCCAGCTTCCGCCTGGCGCGCGTTGAGCGCCGCGAAATCCGCGTGCCGCATATAGACCTCGCCGCGAACCTCGAGGACGTCCGGAGGGCGGCCTTTGAGCGTCTTGGGGATTTCCTTGATGGTGCGGACATTGGCGCTGACATCCTCGCCTTCGTAGCCGTCGCCGCGGGTTGCAGCCTCCACGAACGCGCCCTTCTCATAGCGCAGTGAGCAGGAGAGCCCGTCGATTTTCGGCTCGGCGGTGATGCCGAGCGGCGCATCCGCGGCGAGCCCGAGGAAGCGGCGCACGCGGGCGCAGAACTCCGCCACTTCCTCCTCGCGGAAGATATTGCTCAAGGAGAGCACCGGGATCCGGTGGCGGATCTTTGCGAATTTTTCCGAGGGCGGCGGCCCGATCCTCCGGGTCAGTGACCCGGGCGCGGCAAGAGAGGGAAAGGCCGCTTCGAGCGCCTCATAGCGCTGCCGCAGCGCGTCATATTCGGCGTCCGAGATGATGGGCGCGTCTTCAATGTAATAGTGCCGGTCATGGGCGGCGATTTCCTCGCCAAGACGCGCATGCTCGCGGCGCGCCTGCGCCTCGGTCAGCTCTTCGATGGGAACGGGCTTTTTCATGCCCCCGAAATTAGCACGGGCCGCGCCAGCCGGGGAGAAGCGGAGGGATGCGGCGTTTCGCTGGAGCGCGGGCTTTACCGCGCCGGGCGCCAGAAGCCCATGGCAGTCAGATAGGCGCCTAGGAGGAAACTGAGCGCCGCGGGCACGTAAAAATGCTTCTCGATGCCGATCGTTTCAAAGAAGGATGCTAGCGCTTCCGGCGGGGCTGTCACAAGGACAATGCCGCGGGCGAGCGTGACCCAGCCAAAGAGAGTGATGACGATGGGCAGCGCGCCCCCGGACCAGATGTTGTGGGCGAGCACAAGGGCAAGGCCCGCGGCCAGCGTGATCATGCCAAGGACGAGCAGGAGGGGGCGGTCATGGATGAGCCAGCCCGCCGTCTCCGCGAAGGAGCGGTGCCGCAGAGCCATGGCTGCTGAGAGGATGAGGAGCAAGAGCCCAATCAGCCGGCTGTAAAAAAAGAGTTGCGGGCAGCATCGCCCTCTCCCAATGCGTTGCCGCGGAACGCAAGGGGATCCCGCGGGCAGGGCCTATTCTGCGGCGCGCTTCAACTCGGGATAGGTGCAGCGCGCCTCGCTCTCGCGCTTGAATTCGAGGACCTTCGCCGGCTCGAGGAAAGGCAGCTTGAGCGTTTGCCACACATCCGTGAGGCATTCGACGAGGTGGGCGATATGGGCGTCGGTGTGCAGGGGGCTTGGCGTGATCCGCAGACGTTCCGAGCCCCGCGGGACGGTAGGATAGTTGATCGGCTGAATATAGATGCCGTGGCGGTCGAGCAGAAGGTCGGTTGCACACTTGCAAAGCTCGGGATCGCCGACATGGACGGGCACGATATGGGACGGGTTCGGCATTACGGGCAGGCCTGCGCCGCTGAGTGCGTGTTTGGTGAGCATGGCCTGGCGCTGATGCTGCGCGCGGAGCGCCTCGCCTTCGCTGCTTTTCAGAATGCGGATGGCCGTTGCCGCGGCTGCGGCAACCGCGGGCGGCAGCGCCGTGGTGAATATGAAGGCGGGGGCATGCGAGCGGACGGCGTCGATGATCGACCCCTTTGCCGCAATATAGCCGCCAAGCGTGCCGAATCCCTTGGCAAGCGTGCCTTCGATGACGTCGATGCCGCCCATGACGCCGTCGCGCTCGGCGATGCCGCCGCCATGCGGGCCATAGAGGCCGACGGCATGCACCTCGTCCATATAGGTCATGGCGTTGTAGCGGCGGGCAAGCGCGGCGATCTCAGCGACTGGCGCCACCGTGCCATGCATCGAATAGAGGCTCTCGAAGACGATGAGCTTCGGGCGCTCCGGGCCGGCCGCAGCGAGAAGCTCCTCGAGATGGGCAAGATCGTTATGGCGGAAGATCTGCCGCTGCGCCTTGGAGCGGCGGATTCCCTCGATCATCGAATTGTGGTTGTATTCGTCGGAGAGGATGAGGCAATCAGGCAGGAGCTCGCCGATTGCGGAAATCGCCGCGAGATTGGAAATCCATCCCGAGGTGAAGACAAGCGCCGCGTCCTTGCCGTGAAGGCTCGCCAGTTCGGCTTCAAGCTGAACGAGAGGGTGGCTCGTACCCGAGATATTGCGCGTGCCGCCAGCGCCTGCGCCATGACGGGCGGCGGCCTCGGCCATGGCCTCGATGACCTTCGGGTGCCGGCCCATGCCAAGATAGTCGTTCGAGCACCAAATCACGACATTTGCGGCGCCCTTCGGGCCGTGCCAGAGCGCATGGGGGAAAGTCCTGGCGTTTCTTTCGATATCGGCAAAAACCCGGTAGCGGCGTTCTTGCTTGAGCTTTGCGATCGCTTCCTCGAAGAAACGCTGGTAAGGCATTGAACGGCTCCTACCCCGGCAGGCCATGTGCTTTTTGAGACTCCGGCTGAACGATCAAAGCCGGTTTCGCCCGCGCGGCCCTCGCGGCCATAGATACAGATATCATGTTATTGACTGACCGGTTGTCAAAGGCTTTAGCGGGGATCGCTGGAGCCGTCAAACTTTTCTCCTCCGGATGAAGCGGCTTCATGCGTATTCTTGTCACGGGCAGCGCGGGCTTCATTGGCTTTCATATGGCCCAGAGGCTTCTGAGCGAAGGCCATGAAGTCACAGGGGTCGATGGCTTTACGCCTTACTATGATCTTAAGCTCAAGCGGAGAAGGCACGAGCTCTTGGAGCAGAGCAAGGCTTATTGCGGCCGGAAGGCGATGCTTGAGGATTTCCCGGCGCTAGCGGAGGTCTATGGTGAGGGGTTCGATGCGGTTTATCATTTCGCGGCGCAAGCAGGCGTCCGCTACAGCCTCGAAAACCCGCGCGCCTATGCCGATTCCAATCTCACCGGGACATTCAACCTCCTGGAAGTGATGCGCCGGGCGCCGCCAAAGCATGCGCTCTTAGCCTCGACGTCTTCGGTCTATGGCGCGAATGCCAAGATTCCGTTTTGCGAGATTGACCGGGCGGACCATCCCCTGACGCTTTATGCTGCAACGAAAAAAGCAGCCGAGGAGATGGCGCACGCCTACGCCCATCTCTTCAAGATTCCCGTCACCATGCTGCGGTTCTTCACGGTCTACGGGCCTTGGGGGCGGCCGGACATGGCCCTCTTCAAATTCGTGGCAGCGATGTTCGAAGGAAGGCCGGTCGACGTCTATAACCATGGGCATATGAGCCGGGACTTCACCTATATCGACGATCTCGTCGAGGCGATGCTGCGGCTTCTCGGCCATCCGCCGCCGCCTGTGGCGGGAAGGGCGCCGCCGCTTCCTCAAGACAGCCTCTCCCCTGCCGCCCCCTGGCGTGTTGTCAACATCGGAAGCCAGTCGCCGGTTGGGCTTATGGAGTTCATCGGCGCCATTGAAGAGGCGACGGGCCTCAAGGCCAAGTGCAACTTCATGGAGAGGCAGCCGGGAGACGTCCCGCGCACTTTTGCCGACACTGGGTTATTGGCTGCGCTGACGGGCATGACGCCCGCAACCCCCCTTAAGGAAGGGGTCAAACGTTTCGTGGAGTGGTACCGCGCCTATTATGCCGGCTGAGCCCCCCTCCCGCCCTGGCAGGCCGCTTGGCCAGGCCAGGGCGCATGATCCTTGCGCGGTTTCCTGCTTTACTGGGTCACGACGCCGCGTGCGCGGCCGCCCGGAACTTTGCAGGAGCAGCCGACGCCCACATAAGACGGGTTGCGGAGCAGGCAGGTCTTCACTGAGGTGGCGCAGTAATTCCCGATGCTGCCTGTAGCGGCGCTGCGGCCTGTGACGAGGGGCGATGTGGCAGCGGCTGCAGCTACGAGAGGCAGAGTTGCGGCGGCGGCAAGGCCGTAACCATAGCCATAGGGATAGCCCCAGCCATAGTAATCATAAGGATAATACCAGTTCCAGGAATAGTAAGGGTAGCTCCAGCCCCAGCCCCAGCCGGCGTAATAAGGCCAATAGCGGCGCCAGCCCCAGCGGTTCCAGCGCCAGCGGTTCCACCCCCATCCCCAGCGGTTCCAGCGCCAAGCGGGGTCCCAGGCCCAGCGGTTGTAGCCCCAGCCGCGGTTCCATCCCCAGCGGCCGCCATACCAGCCGGCGCCGCGCCAGGCTCCGCCCCCCCAGCCGCCGCGCCAGGCTCCGCCCCCCCAGCCGCCGCGCCAAGCCGGGTCATGCCAGCCTCCGCGCCAGGCTGCGCCATGCCAGCCTCCGCGCCAAGCTCCGCCCCCCCAGCCTCCGCGCCAGGCGCCGCCCCCCCAGCCTCCGCGCCAGGCGCCGCCGTGCCAGCCGCCGCCCCGGAAGGCCTCCGCAGGGCTGCTTGCCGCAAGCGCGCCGCCAAGCAAGGCCGTTGCAATCAAAACACTGAAGCGTTTCATGTGACCTCCCCCAAAGGTGAGAGTTGCGGACGCCATATCATCTATGACGCGCGGCAGCTTAAGGCCGGATGAACGATTTCGCCGCAACGCCGTTTATGAATTCAAAGACAAGCAAGGGCGAAACACCGGCCGGGTGGAAATCGTTCCATGAATTTTCCCAAGGGACGCGCCGGCAAGAGCGCGGGCCCTTCGGCGCGCATCCGTCACCACGCATAACGGTGAACGCCTATGGCTTGGCTTTATGCTTGGCAGCACCGGAGGGGATGTCCAATGGGATTTCTGGAGGGTTTTTTCGCAAAGCTCATCAAAACCGGCTCGATTGAGATCGAAACCTCAAGCGGGCGTAAATTCATAGCAGGCCAGGGCAAGGATCCGCCCCTTGGGCTGCGCTTCAACGACAAGACCGCGCCGCTCTGGCTCATGCTCGACCCAGAGCTTCAGTTCGGCGAGCTTTACGTGGACGGCCGGATCGACATTACGCGGGGAACGCTCTATGACGTGCTCATGCTCGGCGCCGCCAATATGTGGCGCCCAGATGGCTCGCTGCGGCTGCGGCTGCTGCTGAAGGCGCGCATGGCGTTGCGCTGGCTCAGCCGCCCGAACAGCCTCAGGCGCGCGAGGCGCAATGCCGCGCATCATTACGATCTCGATGCTGGCTTTTACCAGCGGTTCCTCGATTCGGGGATGCAATATTCCTGCGCCTATTTCGAGCGGGAAGGCCAGAGCCTTGAGAATGCGCAGATCGCCAAGCAGCGGCATATAGCGGCTAAGCTTCTCATTGAGCCCGGCCATAGCGTCCTCGACATTGGCTCGGGGTTCGGCGGCATGGCGATTTATCTGGCGCGTGTCTGCGGGGCGAGCGTCACAGGGGTTACTCTCTCGCAAACCCAGATCGGCGTGGCAAAGGCCGCGGCCGCCAGGCTCGGCCTCTCGGGGGCCACGGATTTCCGCCTCTGCGATTACCGCGAGCTCAAGGGGCGCTATGACCGGATCGTATCGGTCGGCATGTTCGAGCATGTCGGCCTTATCCATTACGAAGCCTACTTCCGGAAAGTCGCGGAATTGCTTGACGATGACGGCATCGCATTGATCCATACGATCGGGCGCGCCGACGGCCCATGCGCGACGAACCCATGGGTGGCGAAATATATCTTTCCCGGCGGATACATGCCTGCGCTCTCCGAAATCATGCCGGCAATCGAGCGCAGCGGGCTTTTCGTGACAGACATCGAGATCTTGCGGCTCCACTATGCTGCGACGATCCGGGCGTGGAGGGAGAGATTTGCGGCGCGGCGCGCGGAGCTTCAGGCGTCCCGGGGCGAGCGCTTCTGCCGGATCTGGGAGCTTTATCTTGCGGGCTCCGAGGCAGCCTTCCGCTGCGAGGGGCTCGTCGTGTTCCAAATCCAGCTCTCCAAGAAGATTGGCATTGTGCCGCTTACCAGGGACTATATTGGCCGTGTTGAAGCCGAGCTGCGCAAGCGCGATTCGGCTGCAGCCATGCTGCGCCTGGCGGGCGAGTAGACAGGGCTAAAGGCCAGGTTTTCCAATGCATGCAATCGCAGGCGGCTTCGAGGCCGCGTCCTTCAACCAGACGCCGCCCTTTGAAAACCTAAGCCTCCTCGCCAGCGATCCGCCGCTCTGCGGCGCTCTTGCGCGAGCCGGAGTCGATTGCGAGACGGCAAGCCTTTTGGCATTCGGCGAGGACTTCGGCTCGGCGGAGACCATGCAGCTTGGGAGGCTCGCCAATGAGAATCCGCCCCGGCTGCGCCTTGTCGATGCTTCTGGCAGCCGCGCCGATATCGTCGAATATCACCCAGCTTACCATGCCTTAATGGAAAAAAGCGCGGCGGCGGGGCTGCATTGCGAGGCCTTCGAGAGCAGCAAGCCCGGCCGCGTCATCGCGCGTGCCGCACGCCTCTATATGGCGACGCAAGCGGAAGCGGGCCATGTCTGCCCGCTGACCATGACGCATGCAAGCGCGGTCGCGCTTGCGGCCTCCCCCGCGGTTCATTCCGCATGGCTCCCGCGCATTCTTTCGCGCGGCTACGACCCCGCGCAGAAACCATGGTTTGAGAAACGGGCTGTCACGCTTGGCATGGGCATGACCGAGCGCCAGGGCGGAACCGATGTGAACGCCAATATCAGCCAAGCGCATCCCAGGGGAGGCCACTATGAGATCGAAGGCCACAAATGGTTCTTGTCGGCGCCCATGTCGGATGCCTTCGCCGTGCTGGCGCAGGCCCCAGGCGGGCTCACGGCATTTCTCGTGCCGCGATTCCGTCCTGATGGAAGCATCAACGCGCTGCGGTTCCAGCGCCTCAAGGACAAGCTCGGCAACCGGTCGAACGCCTCGGCTGAGGCCGAATTCCATCAGGCCTATGCGGAGCGCCTTGGCGCGGAAGGCGAGGGGGTCAGGACAATTTTGCCGATGGTCCAATGGACGAGGCTCGATTGCGCCGTGGCCAGCGCCGGCCAGATGCGCTTCGGCCTTGCGCTGGCCGTGCACCATGCAAGGCACCGCTCAGTCTTTGGAAAGCGCCTTGCAGACCAGCCGGCGATGCAGGCCGTGCTTGCCGATCTCGCGCTCGACTCCGAGGCCAGTACGGCGCTCGTTTTCCGCCTAGCCCTGGCCTATGAGCGCGCGGGGAGCGACCCCCTCGAAGCTGCTTATGCGCGGCTCATGACCCCAGCCGTCAAATATCTCGTCACCAAGCTCGCTCCTGCCTTCATTTACGAGACTCTCGAGTGCCTCGGCGGCAACGGTTATGTCGAGGATCTGCCTATGGCAAGGCTTTACCGCGAGGCTCCGCTCAACGCCATCTGGGAAGGGGCTGGAACGGTCGTGGCCCTCGATGTCCTGCGCGTCCTGAGGCTGAGCCCGGACAAGGCCGGGGCGGTGATCGGCAGCCTTGCTCATGCCTGCGGGCCAGCAGGCAAAGCTGCCGCCTCCGCGATCTCGCAAGGGCTCGGGCGCGAGGGCGGGGAGGCTCAGGCGCGGTCCATTGCGGAGAAGCTGGCAAAGCTCGGCGCGCTGGCCGCGTTACAGGGGGTCGATGGGGCTCTGGCGGAGGCCTACGCGGCAACGCGGCTCGAGGGCGCGCCGCGCGCTACGTTCGGCGCTTGCGATTTGGGCGCGGCGCAGAAGATCCTTCTCGCGCGCATCTTGCCTGCTTAGGCCCGTCCGGCCGCGCTTTTCCTCCAACTCTGGGCGCGTAAGCTTTGCGCAGGCTCTGCCGGTTAAACGCAGCACCGGAAATGGGGCGCGCTCATTCTGGGTGGCGCAGCCGGTATTTCCGGCATCCAATTCCTGGAGGCAGGATGAGCGATCCCGGCACACGGCCTATGGTTTTCATCGCGACGCCTTGTTTCGGCGGTCTCGTCTCGCAGCCGTATATGCTGTCCGTCATAAGCCTCATTCGATTTGCCGCTGAGCACAATTTCGATGCGGCGCTTGCCCTTCTTGGGCATGATTCGCTCATTTCACGCAGCCGCAACACGCTCGTCAGCCAATTTTTATGCACGCCTGAGGCATCGCATCTGTTGTTCATCGATGCCGACATCGGGTTCGAGCCTGAGCAGGTTTATCACATGCTCTGCTTCGACAAAGATTTCGTCGCCGGGATGTATCCTCTGAAAGCGATCGATTGGAGCGGCCTCGCCGTAAAGCGGGCCGTGACGGCGAAGGAGCCGTTTCAAACCGCGCCGCTCCATTATGTCGGCACGCTCTGCCCTGGAAGCCTTGTTGAGCGCGAGGGCCGCTTCGCCACGGCCATCTTTGCCGGCGGGGGGTTCATGCTCTTGAAGCGGCAGATGATCGAACGCATGATCGCTGCCTATCCCGGAACGAAATACAAGGCCTCGCATGCCTATTCGAATGCCGGATCCGGCGAGAATTATGCCCTTTTCGATACAATGATCGATCCGGAGACCGGGCTTTACCTCAGCGAGGATTTTGCCTTCTGCCAAAGATGGCGAGAGACCGGCGGGAAGATTTGGCTCGATACTGAGGGCAAGTTAATTCACGCGGGCAGCTGCAATTTCCAGGGAGATCCTAAGATCCGCTATGCTGCTGAAGCAGCTCTCCGGGAGAGCGCGTGATGCCAAGGCCGGGTGTACGCTTGGGTTCTTCTCGGGTATGATTTGGAGGCTGTGGATTTCGAGGGTCTGGCGGAGCTTTCCAGAGCCTCTGCATGCAGCTTTTTGCCAAGGCGGCAGGTGACCAGCCGCAGGAGCGCGGATGCTGCCGTAGCCTTCGCCTCTGGGTGGAGGCGAAGGGCAAGCTTCTAGCTGGGATCCAGGGTGTTTCAGTCCCCCTCCCATTTCTGCACTCCTGGACCGCGATAGCGCTTTATATTGCCATTGCGCTTCTATGGTTTACCCCTGAATGGCGAAACAAGACCGCCTTCTGACCAGTTCGCCGCTGGTATAGTCATGAGCCCCGAACTCAATCCTTTTCCCCCAGCCGATGAGGCGGAATGGCGAAGGCGCGTCGAGCAGGCGCTTGGCGGCATAACGTTTGAAAGTTTGATTACGGAGACCTTTGAGGGGCTCAAAATCGCGCCGCTCTACCCGCGGCCGGCGGGGGACGCCCCCCGCGCGCTGCGTCAGAATTACGGTCCTTGGAAAATCTCGCAGCGCATGGACCATCCGGATGCAGAGACTGCCAATGCGATGGCCCGCGAGGACCTTGCAGGAGGCGCCGATGCGCTGACTGTAATTGCCGCGCCTGCCCAGCCCGGGCGCGGGTTTGGCGTGAGAATCGAGGGGCTTGCCAGCCTCGACAAAGCCCTTGCCGGAATCGATCTCGATCTTATTCAACTCCGTCTCGATGCAGGCCCAAGGGCGCTTGATCTCGCAGCCTCCTTTGCTTCGTTAGCAAGCGCGCGCCGGCTCGCCTCTGCCAAGCTCGATGCGGACTTCGGCTATGACCCGATTGGCCATCTTGCGCGCACGGGCCGCTTGCCTTTATGCCCCAATCTTAGCCGCACGCATTTTCTCCTGCGTGAAGCTGGCTTTACCGGTCATCTTATTCTCGCCGATGGCCGTCCTTACCACGAGGCGGGGGCGGGCGAGGCGCAGGAGCTTGCCTGCGTGATCGCTACAGGCGTCGAATATTTGCGGCTTCTCGAAGAGGAAGGTCTTCCCCTTGAGGAGGCGCGGGAGGAGATCGCCTTTCTTCTTGCGGCCGATGCCAGTGAGCTTCTGTGCCTTGCGAAATTCCGCGCGCTGCGGCGGCTATGGGCGCATATCGAATCGGCCTGCGGCCTAGCGCCCAAACCCTTGCGGCTTCATGCCGAAACATCCTTCCGGATGATGACGCGTTATGACCCTTGGGTGAATATTCTGCGCGCCGCCATGGGGGTCTTTGCGGCGGGCCTCGGCGGCGCTGATTCCGTGACCGTTTTGCCCTTCACGCTCGCGCTTGGCTTGCCAGATGATTTCGCAAGGCGGATCGCGCGGAATACGCAGCTTATTCTCATTCATGAGGGAAAGCTTGCAAAAGTTGCCGATCCCGCGGCAGGCGCTGGGAGCTTCGAAGCCTTGACGGAAGATCTTTGCGCGCGGGCCTGGAGCCTGCTCCAAAGTTTCGAAGCTCAAGGCGGCATGATTTCTGCGCTGCGCATGGGCCTGCCGCAAAGTGAGATTGCAACGGCGGCTTTCGCGCGAAGGCACGCAATTGCGCGCCGGAGCCGCGCAATCACCGGCACAAGCGCTTTTCCCGATCTCGCTGAAACGCCCGTGCCCGTGCTTGAGCCGTCTCCTGCTGCGCTTGTTTGCCTCCCCGTGGGAGAGGAGTGCGCCCCATTGCTTTCGCTCCGCGATGCAGAGCCTTACGAGAGGCTGCGCGCCATCGGAGCCCAGCACTTTGAAAAGACGGGTGAAAGACCCAGGATCTTTCTCTTTCTGGCGGCTGCCGCTCAGGAGAGCAGGATGGCGGCGGACTTTGCCAGGGGCTTTTTCGCCGTTGCGGGAATCGAAGCTGTGCAGGGCGAAGCCCCGGGCCAAGGCCCCGCGGCTTTTATAGCCTCTGGCTGCAAAGCAGCCTGTATCTGCGCATCCCCTGCGCATGAAAGTGAGACGCTGATTGAAATTGCGCGGATGCTGCGGCGGGCGGGGGCAGCCCGGGTTTACCTGGCTGGGCACAGGCGAATCGACGCGGAGGCAGCGCTGCGGGCGGCAGGCGTTGACGAATTCGTTTGCATTGGCTGCGATGCTTTGTCTATTCTTGAAGACACGCTTACGGCGGCCCTGGGTCAGATCCGGCGCTAGGGCTGGGTTTCGAGAAGAGGGGCTCCTCATGACGCCTAGCGTATCTTCAACACTTCTTGCTTTAATCCTTGCTAGTTCGGCAGCGGCCGGAACGGCTTGCGCGCAAGAGGCCGGAGGGCAAGGCCATGACGGGCTTTACGCAGTTGATATAATGACGCATCAGGGTAGCTGCGAGAAGGGTTACCATTGGACGATCTTGGTTTCCCGCGGGCGGGTTAGCTCGGCTGGAGACACGCCCGTGCATGCCTCGGGATCGATCAATCAGCATGGCGTCGTCGATTTGGAGTTTCAGCGCTTTGGCCAGATTGCCAATGTTACCGGCAGGCTGGGCAAGGAAGCGGGCTCGGGCACATGGTCCTCTCCGACCATGCAATGCTCAGGCTCATGGCGGGCCTTCCGGCAGAGCTGATCTTCGCGCACAAGGAAGCCGCACAGCAGGACGGAAGCGTGGCGCGGACCGGGTGTTTCTGTCTTTTTACGCTGGCGATTGCCGTCGCTGCCTTGGGTTTAGCTGAGGCGAAGGAGCCGTCCTCCCCGCATGCAACTTTGCGGCGTCATGATGGCGTCTACTCCGTTCACATCACGACGAGCCGGGGGTGGTGCGGCGAGCACCGTTTGAAATTTGTCCTATCTAACGGCAGGATCAAGCCTTCGGGGGACGGGAAAGTGAAAGTCTCAGGCCAGGTGATCCGCGACGGAACCGTGAATGTAGCGTTTCACCTTCCCCCGCTCGTCGCCAATGCGAGGGGAAAGCTTTCGAAGAAAGCTGGATCGGGAAGCTGGTCGCTGTCTGGTCTTCAGTGCTCAGGCTTATGGCGGGCCAGAAAATTGGGCTGAGCAGCCCATCATATTCGCAGCGGTATTCTGGCGCGGAGGCCCCAGGGGAGCTATAAAATCCCAGTCCCGCAGCTTCGGCCTGCCCCATGAGCCGCGTTCCGGATTTTTCGAGCATCTCTTTTAAGCCGCATCCAGCGGGACCGGCTTCTATAACCAGCCCGCCCTGGCTGACGCCGGAGGGGATCAGCGTTGCGCCTATCTACCGGCCCGAGGACATCGAGGATCTCGATTTCCTCGATAGTTTCCCGGGCATCGCGCCATTCGTGCGCGGGCCTTATCCGGCCATGTATGCGCTGCGGCCCTGGACCATCCGCCAATATGCCGGCTTCTCGACGGCCGAGGATTCGAATGCCTTCTACCGGCGCAATCTCGCCGCCGGGCAAACGGGGCTGTCGGTGGCTTTCGATCTCGCGACTCACCGCGGCTATGATTCGGATCATCCCCGGGTTGCAGCCGATGTTGGAATGGCGGGCGTTGCAATTGATTCCATAGAGGACATGCGCACGCTCTTTGCGGGAATCCCGCTTGGTGATGTCTCGGTGTCGATGACCATGAGCGGCGCTGTCCTGCCGGTGCTTGCGCTTTATATCGTTGCGGCCGAAGAGCAGGGTGTGAAACCTTCAAAGCTCGCGGGCACGATTCAGAACGACATTCTCAAGGAGTTCATGGTCCGCAACACATATATCTATCCGCCAGAGCCTTCGCTGCGCATTGTATCCGATATTCTAACTTATACGGCGCAGCACATGCCGCGGTTCAATGCGATCTCGATCTCAGGCTATCACATGGAGGAGGCGGGCGCGACGGCTGACCTTGAGCTTGCTTACACGCTAGCGGACGGGCTCGAATATGTCCGCGCGGGCCTCAAAGCGGGCCTTGAGATTGACCGCTTTGCGCCAAGGCTCTCGTTCTTTTTTGCGGCTTCAATGAATTTTTTCATGGAGGTTGCTAAGCTGCGCGCCGCGAGGCTTCTCTGGGCCAAGCTCATGAATGGGTTTTGCCCCTCCAATGAAAAGCCGCTCATGCTTCGCGCCCATGTGCAGACGTCCGGCTGGTCGCTTGCGGCCCAAGAGCCATTCAACAACGTCATCCGCACGGAACTCGAGGCGATGGCCGCAACCCAAGGTCAGACCCAGTCCTTGCACACCAATGCGCTGGATGAGGCGCTTGCGCTTCCGGGCGATTTCTCAGCGCGGATTGCCCGCAACACCCAGCTCTTTCTGCAGCAGGAAAGCGGCACGCCGCATGTCATCGATCCTTGGGGCGGCTCTTATTATGTGGAATATCTCACGGGCGCTCTCGCTGCCAAAGCATTGGCCCATATTGATGAGATCGAAGCTGCGGGAGGCATGGCAAAAGCCCTCGCATCGGGCATTCCGAAACGCCGGATTGAGGAGGCCGCAACCCGCACGCAGGCGCGGATTGACGGCGGAATCGAAACAGTCATCGGCGTGAATACTTTCAGGCCCGAGAATGATGGTGTAGTCGAGGTCATGAAAATCGACACAAGCGCCGTGCGGGCCCGGCAGATTGCAAAGCTTGAAAGATTGAGGGCCGCGCGCGATGGGGCGGCAGTGAGCCGGGCGCTTGGCGCCTTAACAGCAGGCGCAGCGGGGAAGGCCAATCTCTTGGCCCTTGCCGTTGATGCGGCGCGGGCAAAAGCGACCGTTGGCGAAATCTCCCTCGCGCTCGAAAGGGTCTTCGGCCGCCATAGAGCTGCGGCCACACCCGTTTCCGGCCTTTATGTAAAAGAGGCTGGCGAGCAATCACCCGTCATCCTGCGGGTCAAGGATCTTGTGCGGGCCTTTGCCGAAAACGAAGGCAGGCCGCCGCGCATTCTGATTGCCAAGATCGGGCAGGATGGGCACGACCGCGGCCAGAAGGTGATTGCATCGGCCTTCGCTGATCTTGGCTTCGAGGTCACAGCCGGGCCGCTCTTTGCGATGCCAGAGGAAACAGCACGGCAAGCCATCGAATGCCGCGCGGACATTGTTGGCGTCTCGTCACTCGCTGCGGGGCACCTGACCTTTCTGCCGCAATTGCGCGCGGCGCTTGATGCGAGGGGAGCCGCTGAGACCTACCTTGTTGCGGGCGGGGTCATACCGCCGCAAGATTTCGATGCGCTGCGCAAGGCGGGAGTTTTGGCAATTTTCCCGCCCGGCACGCCTCTTCCTGAGGCGGCTGCACAGCTCATTGAGATTCTCAACGAAAGGCGAGGCTACCGGCAGAAGCCGCCGTGAATTGAAACGCTGCCCTCCCCGGCACGGGCGCAAATCATTTCTTCTTGCGCTTGAACCAGTATTCGACCCAGGGCAGCAGCGCGGCAATCACAAAAAAGGAAAGCTCCCAGCGGCCAGTCGCGAGAATATAAAGGATGCCGCAGGCCGTCAGGACAAGACTCACCGTGATCGTGCCTTGCGGGCTCGTGAGATAGCGGATGATGGCTTTATCTCTGTCTTCCATGGCTTGCGCCTGCTGCGCAGAATGTCCGGTCACGAGAGAGGCAGAATTCTCCAGCCCTAGCCCCCGGAACCGGCGCAGTGACCGGAATCTAGATGATGGGCATTTATATGAATCAAGCACTCTCTAAGAGCTGTCGCAATTCCGACCGCACGCTTTCCGGATCAGGGAGACGATAGCGCGCCTGCGTGTGATGGCAAGCGCTGCCCGCCCGCACTGAAATGCCGCCAAGAGCGTTGACGAGGGCGAAACCGCTTTCATCGGTCAAATCGTCTCCGATAAAGAGAGGCTTCCGGCCGGAAAAGGGCGGCCGTGCGAGCAGCCTTGCAATTCCTTTCCCCTTGTCATGACGGGCATCCTTGAGTTCCGCAACCATTTTGCCAGGCTGGACTGCGAGGCCGGAGCGCTGCGCGAGGGATTGGACGAAAGCCAAAACCTCTTCAGCGCGCTCGGGCGCCTGCCTGAAGTGGACAGCGAGCGCAAAACCCTTGTCCTCGATCCTCAATCCTGGCCGGGCCGCGGCGAATTCGGCGAGGGGCTCCCGCACCTGATCCATCGCGCCATTGCAGCTTGCCTCGCGTGATCCGTCCGGGAAGCGGACTTCCGCGCCATGCCCCCCCACCGCAGGAAAGACAAGCGGCGCGAAAATCCGGTCGATACCAGCGAGCGTCCGGCCGCTGACAAGGCCAAGTGCGCTCCCAGCGGCATGCGAGAGGCGCGAGAGGAGCGCGCGCAGCGTCTCATCGGCTGCGACGTCCTCAGGGCGCGGCATGATTTCGAGCAAAGTGCCGTCGACGTCGAGGAAATAGGCGAAGCGGGCGCATGGCGCGAGCCGGGCAAGCCCCCCTTCCGGAAGCAGGGCAGGGGCCACAATCTCACCAAACGCCAATGTTCGGCATCGAAGCCCAAGGCTCGGCCTTGGGGAGAGGATTGCCTTTCTGCAAAAGCTCGATCGAGATATTGTCAGGGGAGCGGATGAAAGCCATCATGCCGTCGCGCGGCGGCCGGTTGATCGTGACACCCGCTTTCATCAACCGCCCGCAAACTTCATAAATATCTTCGACAGCGAAAGCGAGATGGCCGAAATTCCGGCCTCCTGTATAGGCTTCCTTATCCCAATTGTAGGTGAGCTCGATGAGCGGCGATTTGCTCTGGCTTGCGCGCTCTGCGTCGCCCGGCGCAGCGAGGAACACAAGCGTGTAACGGCCAGCTTCGTTGTCGCAGCGGCGGATCTCGACGAGGCCAAGCTTGTTGACATAGAAATCAAGCGATTCCTCGAGATCGGTAACACGCACCATCGTATGCAGATATTCCATGTTCTTTCACCTCTCCGCCCCGGCGCGGGCCTGCGGCGCCAAGAAACGCCCTTTTTGGGCTGCTATGGTATTATAGCACCGGGCCTTTGCCCCTTTAATGACTGCTTGTGCTTGCACCGAAGGTTTCATGAGCCACCTCCCCCCGCCCCCCGGCCGGGACATAACGCTGCGGAAGGCAAACCTCAGAAAGGAAAGGGCAGCGCTCGCCTCGATCGCTGTGAGCTCCGCCATGACAGGGGCAAAATTTGCGGCGGGGCTGGCATCGGGCTCTCTTGCCGTCATGACCGAGGCTGGACACAACCTTGCCGATGTGGCCGCAACCATCATAACCTATTTCGCGATCAAAGTCGCAAACAAGCCTGCTGATGAAGAGCACCATTTCGGCCACGCCAAAGTCGAATCTCTTGCCGCCTTTGCCGAGACCGGCTTTCTCTTCGCGCTTGCGGTCTTTGTGCTGATCGAGGCATTCGCGCGGCTCACCGGCCATGAGGCGCCAGTGATCGAGGCTGGCATTTTTCCGGCTGCCGTTCTAGCGGCCTCCATTGCGGTGGATCTTGTGCGGTGGATCACCTTGAGGCGGATCGCCGAAGAGACAAAGAGCGATGCGCTTGCGGCAGATGCGCTGCATTTTTCAAGCGATGCCATGAGCTCATCGCTGGCGCTCTGCGGCATTGCTGCTGCCGCCTTTGGCTACCCTGCGGGCGATGCCCTGGCGGCAGCTGGACTAGCAGCCTTTATCGCCATTGCAGGGCTCAAGATTGGCTGGCGCGCCGTCAACGCGCTTCTTGATGCGGCGCCCAAGGGTTTGGCCGCGCAGGTGCGGAGCATTGCGCAGTCCGTGCCCGGCGTGATCGGCGTTGACACGCTCCGGCTGCGGGCGGCGGGCGCCGAGGTCGTCGGCGATATCGGCATAAGAGTCGCGCGCACCTTGCCCCTCGAGCGGGCTTCGGCGATTGAGGCCGCTGTTGTTAAGGCAATCGCTGCGCGGCATCCCGAAGTTGTTGTTAAAGTTGCTGCCCAGCCCGCAGCTCTGAATGACGAGACCATTCTCGAGCGGGTCCTTCTCACCGCTGCCAAGCGCCATATTCCCGTCCATCACGTGACTGCGCAGGAGATCGGCGGGCGGACTTCCATCAGCTTCGATGCCGAGCTCGACGGGCGCATGCTGCATGGCGCGGCGCATGAAATCGTGTCTCAGCTTGAAGCCGAGATCCGCGGCGAGCTCGGGGCGGGCGTCGAGGTCGAGAGCCATATCGAGCCGCTTGAGCCGCATTCATTGCAGGGCCGGGACGCGCCTGAGGAGACGCGCGCCGAGATCGCAGCGGCCTTGGCAAATTTGGCTGGAGGAGGGCCGGTCTGCGACGTGCATAACGTGCGGGTGCGGGCAACGCCCGAAGGACTTGTCGTCAACTATCACTGCCGGGTCAGCCCCTTTCTCAGCGTCGATGAGGTCCATGCGGCGGTGGATGCCCTCGACCGGAGCATGCGCGGCCGCTTTGCCCGCATCGTGAGAATTGTCGGCCATGCCGAGCCATTGCAGGCTAAAGCTTAAACTTGAGCATCCGGCGTGCAGCGGGCAGAGCTGCCATGCTCCCCTGGCGAGCCAGCGCAGCCTGCGAGCCACCGGCGCAAAAATGCTTGCAGCCAGCGGGCGACCGCTGCGTCGTGGCGCAGCCATCCTTCGATATGCCGGTGGCGGGGACAGGCGCCGGGCTCTTTAAGGCGCTCGCGCGTGAAGATGGACCAGCGGCACATCGTTGAAAAGGTCACCTCGGGATGGAACTGAAAACCGAAGGCCTTTTCGCCGAAGCAAAAGGCCTGGCTCTCGAAATCCTGCCCTTTGGCGAGGAGTGTCGCGCCGCGCGGCAGTTCGAAGCCCTCCCTGTGCCACTGGTACACATGGCCGGGGAAGCGGCATTCGCAAAGGCTGTGCCCTGCAGATGTCGGCTGGACCGGATAATAGCCAACCTCGACTCGCCCGGCGGGATGAGGACGGACGCGGTGTCCGAGATGGCGGGCGAGCATCTGCGCCCCAAGGCATATGCCGAGGAAAGGCTTGCCTTCCCGGAGCGGAATGCCGATCCATTCGATCTCCTGGCGGATCCAGTCATCATTGTCGTTGACGCTCATCGGTCCGCCGAAAACCGCGGCGCCGTCATAATCGCCGAGCGTCCGCGGAAGCGGCTCGCCAAGGCATGGCCGCCTTATGTCGAGCGCTAGGCCCTGCGCCTGCAGGATCCGGCCCACACGGCCTGCTGAAGAGTGCTTTTGATGGAGGATGATGAGGACTTTGCCGCGAAACGTATGGCCTTCCGGCATTTTTTAGAATCTGTCACTGTTCCCGCGCATCCGCCTCGCGGAGCCGGTTTTGCTGCAACTGCGAAATAAGCGGCAGAATCACGGCTTTCGGCATGAAAGGCAAGAACAAAACGCTGAGTTTGTTAAAGAGTCCAGGGACGATCTCACGCTTGCCTGCGATGAGGCCGGCATAGCCCGCCTCCGCGACGTCCATGGCCGAGCTTCCCGGCAGGCGGGTGAGCCACATGTCCGCTCCGAATCCGGCGCGGGCTTGGAAGCCGGTCTTCGTATAGCCGGGGCAGAGCGCCGAAACGGCGACGCCTTCGCAGCGAAGCTCCTCATGAAGCGCAAGGGAGAAAGACAAGAGGAACGCTTTCGAAGCGTAATAGGCGGCCATGCTTGGCCCGCCCGGGAAATAGGCCGCGGTTGACGCTACATTCAGGATTTTTCCCTTGGCGGCGCGAATCGCAGGCAGGAAGCGCAAGGTGATGTCGAGCGTTGCGCGGACATTAAGATCGACAAGTTCAAGCTGCTCCGCGTGGCTGAGGCCTGAGGTTTCCCCCGCGAGTCCGAATCCTGCGTTGTTGACGAGAATTTCCAGCGACGCGCCGGCAGAGTCGAGAGCTTCGGCTATTCCATCTGCGGCCCCTTTTTCGGTCAAATCGAAGGGGAGAACAAGGGGCTTTGGCTGGCCAGCGGCGGCGATTTCGGAGGCCAGGGCTTCAAGCTTGTCCTGACTGCGCGCGATAAGCGCAAGGTCATGCCCGTTCCGGGCGAAAACCCGGGCGAGGCAGGCGCCGATGCCGCTCGATGCGCCGGTGATCAGTGTAACGCGGCGCTTTTTCAGGCCCGGCGTGCATCCCTCCCCGGCCTCCGCGGCTTCCACCCCGGGCGCGGAAATCATGCTTTGCTCTTTACCTGCAATCCAGACCAGGGGCCCTGGAGCGGTAAGCCCCGGGGGCTTTGCGCAATGACCTTCTGGCGAAGAGTCACTCTCTCACGCGTCGAAACCCCAAGAAGCTCAGCAATGCGCCAGATCGCATTCTCTTCAAATTCGTGGATCACGCCGTCAGCGAAGGCGATCTCCCAAAGCATCTCCACGATCTTCTGGCGCCCTGAATCGTCGAGCCTGCGTCTCAATACGCTGGTGAATTGGTAGAAATCCACCGCCTCTCGGTCCCTTTCCTCTGCCTTTGCGCTTAGCCCGGCCGCTTCTTCCGGGTCAAGGCCGAACCGCTCCTCGATGAGGGTCTGGAGCCGCTGCTTTTCCAGGGGATCCGCTGAACCATCCACATTGATGATATGGATCAGCAAAGCTACAGCTGCGAGGCAGTAATCCTCCTCCTCAAATGCGCGGCTTTCTGCCCCGGCCCCGGTGACCTCGGCGAGAAAGCGTTTCAAGGCATCGAGCATCGGGTGACTCCACGGTGTTGAAAGGCAAAGCCATAGCTATCCGATGCGGTGCTCGCGATCTCCTCTCAGCGAAGCACCAGACACGTCCAATAGCCCTCAGGATCATGATAGGCTTGGCGCAGATCCGCAATCCAGCGATCGCAAGCGCGCCGGGAAGGGAAGCAGAATTTCTCGTCGCGCCAGTCAATCAGCGTGACGCCATTGCCAGCTGGATAAGGGCGCCCGCCCGAGAAGTGCCCAAGCCAGACCGATTGCCATGGCAACATGGCGGCCGTAGCACGGATTGGCGCCCAGAATGGGGCGCCGGCATTGCAGGGCACCCCTGCCGCTGCTGCTTCAGTGTAAGACGGGGACAGCTCCAGCAGCCGGGAACCGTTTGCCCGGCCATGGGCAGGAAAGGCCAAGGCAAGGCCTGAGGCCAGAAGCCACGCTGCGGGCTTCAGCAATGATTTAGGTGTTGCCATGCCTGCCCCTCTCCCGCTCTGGTTTCCTGCTCGGAGGAAGACTGAGAGAAATCTCTTTACTGCTTTTCCTGCAACGCTCAAGATCCTGCTCGCCCAAAGGCGGTCATCTTGGCCAGCCATTTCTTGCGCAGGGCATCGTCCGGCGCCTCGATTGAGCCGATGAGGCTTTCCCTGATAGGGGCCACGCCGCAAAACCCAAGAATATTGCGCTTTAGAGATTTGAGACCATGGGCGTAGTAATACCAGCGGTAAATAAAGGCGGGCATTCGCATTGTGACGATGATTCGGGCGCTTTTCCCTTTGAACCGTTTTGTTAGTTTTGGCAGGCCCTGAGAAGGAATGGCCAATTCGAATGCGAAGCGGGGCCGGAAAGTTTGTTCGAAAAACGCTCTCAGCAAAGCTGGCATCGAACCGAGCCATAGAGGGTAGATGATGACGAGGTGATCGGCGTTTGCGATGGCGTCTTGAGCAGGCTGCAGAACAGCAGGCGCCGGGCCATCATAGAATTCCTCCTTGCTGCGCAATAGCGGAAAGTCGAGCAGGGCCACCTCGATTCGTTGGACCACGTGACCAGCCGCCTCGGCGCTTTGAGCGTAAGCATCGGCAAGCGCGTGGCAGAAATGCTGTCCGGCTTTATCCGGGTGGCCTTGGATAATTACAATCCGCCGGCTGACGGGCCTGTTTTCCATGTAGCCTCACCATGACCATATAAAGCTGCTTGCGCCATTTTGTGCCAAAAAGCATGACGATTTTGCGGAAGCAGCCTTACTCGAATTGCATCTGTGCCCAGGTGACAGCACGCGCGAAGATCCCGCCCGGCAAATAGCAAAATGGGTTCGACGCAAGCGGAGCTGCCTGGCAATGCTTGTGCGCTGTTGTCCATACATAGCCAGCGCCTTCCATGCAGCCTTTGATGAGGGCGGACTCGCTGCTTTGCTCCGCGGGATGCGCGGTTGCCCTTTTCAAAGCGCATACCGCAGACTGCTGCTGCTGTGCTTTGAAAAACGATATGCTCGATGCAGCCAGGGCGAATTCTCCGCTTATTGCCAGCAGCAAGCCTGCGATCAAGGCCATGGCTGCCTGAAACCGGTCTGCGCAGAACTGGATGCCGATGAAATACAAAAATCCGGCCGCCGTCAGCGCGCTGCCGGCAAAGATAAGGATATGGTTCATAAGCACCTCCATGCGTTCTTGGCGAGCCCCGGCCTCGCGCGGCGGCTGCGCGAAGCCGGTGTTGCCGCCTCACAGCCCGAGCGGCGGCGGTCATGGAGCCTGGCCCGCCCGCTTGACGGCCGCGGGTTGCGGCCGGCGCATCAATTGTGCCTGCAGGCTAGGCGCTCGTCTGAGACTTAGTCTCGTTTGCTGCTCATGAAATTGAGCAAAGCGGCGGGATCGGTCACTTCAATTGCGCCACGGTAGAGCTTCACCCAGCCCGAGCGCTCAAACATGTGCAGCGCGCGGCCCACGACCTCGCGCGCCGTGCCGAGATCGGCTGCGAGTTCGCTTTGAGTCGTCTCGATATGGCGGCTTTCTCGGCGCAGAGCGATAATGCGCTCCGCGAGACGGACGTCGACCCTCGTGCATAAGATCTCTTCAATTTTTGACATCAGCATAGTTATCCGGCGGCTGTAGCCCTCAAAGACGAGGCCCCGGAATGCTGCCGACTGATTCATCAATTCTTTGAAAGGAGCCGCTGGAAGAATATAAGCGGTAACTTCGGTCTCGGTTACCGCCTCAGCCTGATAGGAGTCCGAGGCAAGAAGACCGGCAATGGTAAGAATGCAGGTTTCATTTGCCGTCACACGGTAGAGGAGGATCACCCGGCCGCTTTCTGTAACGCGTTGGACACGGATGCTGCCCGAGACGATCAATGGAAAATGGCCGCAGGCATCGCCCGGCCGGAAGACGATCTTGCCCTGTGGAATTGTAATACGCACGGCGGCTTTTAGCAGGACTGTCCGCGCCGCCGCGTCGAGATCTCTCAAGGACGGAAGCTCGCCGGTCCAATCCAAAGCCGCAAGCGCCGTTGAACCGGAAGAAAGCCGGTCCGGTGCTCCCACGGCATTTGGCCTCTGACAGAGCTGGGATTTCATGGAGCTGCTGTCCGTTTGGCGCTCCAGCGCCGTATCATCTGTTCTTATTTTGTTTACAGCGCGGTTCCGGGTTACAGGCAGCCGCGTCAGGCTCGCATCGGCGCCCCGTCAGCTGCCCAGGCCCCCCCGGACGCGGCGGAGGATACAGCAGCGCGATCGTTAACGAAATAAATGATTGGCGCACTCAATGCCAGCGTTGCAGCCCCTTCTCCTCATTCCAGGCAGGGAGAACATCGTTCTTGGCGGGCAAAACCCTGTAGAGACACCTAGAAAAACCGAGTTCTTTGAGGGGCCGCTCTCGAGTTCCGAGCAGAGGCCGGGCTTGACCTCGCCATCGAGCTACAATAGCCCGGCACAGGAGTAATTAGAACCTGGACGCCCGGCTAAATCCGGATATCGCGAACTGGAGACGGGCAAGATGCCTGAGTGAGCCGCCAACAGAACCGGACAAAAGTCAAGCCCGCTGAAGTGATGGCAATCATGCCCGCCGCGGCCGGAAGCCATTTGGAACCGCAATGAAATTCACCCTTTCCTGGCTCAAGGATCACCTTGAAACCGATGCCGCCCTCGACGAGACCGTAGCCGCTCTGACGCGGATCGGGCTCGAGGTCGAGCATGCCGCCGACAAGGCCGCTGCGCTCAAGGGCTTCGTGATCGCCCGTGTTGTTGAGGCAAAACCTCATCCCAATGCTGACCGGCTGCAGGTTTGCCTCGTTGACGCAGGCGCGGGCAATCCGGTGCAAGTGGTCTGCGGCGCGCTGAATGCCCGCAAGGGCATGTTATCGGTCTTTGCCCCGCCCGGAACCTATATCCCCGGCAAAAAAATGATGCTTGAGAAAGGCGTGATCCGCGGCGTCGAATCCTTTGGGATGCTCTGCTCGGGCGCCGAGCTCGAAATTTCATCCGATCATGAGGGCATACTCGACCTGCCGGAGGGCGCCCCTATCGGCAAGGCCTATGCTGCGTGGGCGTCACTCGATGATCCCGTGATCGAGATCAATCTTCTGCCCAACCGGCCCGATGCGGCAGGGGTTGACGGAATTGCCCGTGATCTTGCGGCAGCAGGGCTCGGCAAGCTGAAGGAGAAACGCATCGAGCCGGTGGCGGGCAGCTTTGCCTGCCCGGTGAGTGTCCGGCTCGATTTTCTGCCGCAGGATGCGCATCTCGCGCCAGCCTTCGCGCTGCGGCTTGTAAAGGGGGTGCGGAACGGCCCGAGCCCGGACTGGATGCAGCGGCGTCTGAGCGCGATCGGCCTGCGCCCCATTAATGCGCTCGTGGACATCACGAATTATCTCACCTTCGACCGCGCCCGTCCCTTGCACGTCTTCGACGCGCGCAAGGTTGCAGGCAATATCACCGTGCGGCGCGCCAAGCCGGGTGAGAAGCTCACCGCGCTCGATGGCCGGACCTATGAGCTTGATGCGGACAATGTTGTGATCGCGGATGAAGCGGGGGTTGAATCCCTTGCCGGGATCATGGGCGGGCAGGCGACTGGATGTGACGAGGAGACGGTCGATGTGCTGATCGAATCGGCTCTTTGGGACCCCGTCAACATTGCCCGCAGCGGGCGAAAGCTCGGGATTAACTCCGATGCCCGCTACCGTTTCGAGCGGGGCGTTGATCCAGCCTTTTGCCTCCCCGGACTTGAGCTTGCGACAAAGCTTGCCATCGAATTTTGCGGCGGTGTTGCCTCGGATATTTTCCTCGCTGGCAAGATTCCCGTGCCTGACAGGCGCATTCTCTTTCCGTGGTCCGAGGTGAAGCGCTTGACAGGGCTTGACCTTGATAGCTCGGAAATGGCTGGCATTCTGGAACGGCTCGGATTCGAGCTTGCGGGCCTTGCTGGAAATGCGGGCGAGCTTGTCGTCAAGGCACCGTCCTTCCGGCCCGACATCGAGGGGAAAGCCGATATTGTCGAGGAAATTCTGCGGATTGCCGGGCTAGACCGGGTAATGCCTGCAGTCTTGCCGCGCCTCTCGGAGCAGCAAGTGGCAGAGCCCGTCCTGAGCCTGCTCCAGAGACGCATCCGGATCGCGAAACGGGCGCTTGCGGCCAACGGCCTTGCCGAAGCGGTGCTGTGGTCTTTTGTATCGCATCAAAAGGCGAAGCTTTTCGGCGGCGGGAGCGCGCCGCTCATGCTCGCAAACCCGATCGCGCCTGAGCATTCGGATATGAGGCCAAGCCTGCTGCCCGGCCTTCTCGCGGCCGCGCAGCGCAACGCGGACCGCGGGCTGGGAGATGTTGGCCTTTTCGAGGTTGGGCAAGTCTTTTTGAATGACAGCGAAACCGGGCAAAAGGCGGCGGCGGCCGCCGTAAGGCGCGGCTTGGCGCGGGAGCAGGGCATTGGACGGCATTGGGCGATGCCGCGGGAGGGTGCCAGCCTCTTCGATGCAAAGGCCGACGCCTTTGCGGTCCTTTCGGCGCTTGGCGTCCCTTTGGCCAATCTGCAGATAGTCCCGGGCGGGCCAAAGTGGTTCCATCCTGGCCGTTCCGGGGTGATTCAATTGGGGCCAAAAAATGTCATTGGCGCCTTCGGGGAGGTTCATCCGGAGGTGCTTGAAGCGGCCGGCGCAGAGGGGCCAGTTGCCGCTTTCGAGGTGCTCCTCGATGACATACCAGCGCCGAAATTGCGTTCCACAAAAACAAAACCGAAGCTAGAACTTCCGGAGTTCATGCCCGTTCAGCGCGATTTCGCTTTCCTTGCCGACCAATCCGTAATGGCGGCGGATATTGTGAAGGCTGCGGCCTTGGCCGGGCGTGCCCTGGTCACCAGCGTCGATGTGTTTGACGTCTATGAGGGAAGGGGAATTCCGGAGGGCAAAAAATCGGTGGCTATTACTGTCACTTTGCAACCGCGCGAAAGGACCCTGACCGAGGCCGAGATCGACGCCGCCGCCGGCAAGATTGTGGCTGAGGTCGAGAAGAGGACCGGCGCGAGCCTCAGAGGATGATGCTGTGCAAATCAGACTGACTGCTTTTGTGATTGCGGCGGTGCTTGCAGTTTCTTCGCAAGCGAAAGCCGCCCCGCGGACGATCGACGACTGCGAAAAAATTCAGGCCGCTGACGCCTACAACCAATGCCTCGCCCTTTTCGGCCCCGTCGCGCGCAACCATGCCAGCTTGGCGGATGGCGCTGGAGTCACTGGTGCGCAGGCGGCAAAGCCAGGCTCACAAATGGCTGATGCCGCGGAGCCCGCGCGCCAGCGGCGCTACACAGGCAGGCATCATAGCAGCTCCAGGCATCATCATTGGGCAAGACAGGGACATGGGCACAAGATCGCGGCCCGCCGGCATGGCAGAGGCACCGCCATGGCGTTCCGGGTTGTTTCCGGGCATACGCGGCTGCGCTAAAAGTTCCGGGCCCTGCTAAGCAGCTTGCCGCGCTATCAAAGCGAGCGCCGCGCTCCGGCTAGACATCGTCGCCATGCGCGGCCTCGTTGATGTTGATCGTTTTCATGTTTGAGAAGTCGATCGCGACCGGCATGTTGTTCCGCGCCGCCATGACCTGCAGCGTTTTAATCACATGCTCGAGCCTGCGGTAGACTTCCTTATACTCGCTAGTGGAAGCGTCTAGGCCGAGCGGCTTCAGACAATATTCGATAATCTCGTGTGGCCTGTCCAATTTGTCCACGAGGGCACTCCTTTGCTTGTATTTCCAGAGGTTCTAACACAGCCGCGCAGAGGGAACAGAAAAAAGCACCGCGGCTGCCAGAACGCTCGACAGCACCGCGGCTTATAAGTATGCGGCCTTCCCTGCAATCTCCAAAAAGCGTCCTACTTCTTCCGGCCGCGTCGTAAAAGACGTCACGAGCCGCACAAAGGCTTCGTTTTTTCCAGGCGGGGGCATATTTGGATTGGGGCCGCGGTATTTCCAAGGGTAATAGCGCGCGCCTGCCGCCCTTAAGGCCGCATCGGTCTTGTGCGGCAGAATTGCAAAGACCTCGTTCGCCTCGCAAGGCCAGGGCAGGCGCACGCCTTTGATCTCTTGGAGGCCTTGGGCCAGGCGCGCTGCTTCGCGGTTTGCTATGGCGGCAAGATCGAGCCAGTGCCCGTTCTTGAGATAGGCGGTCATTTGCGCGCCGAGAAAGCGGCCTTTTGCCAGGGTATGGCCGCTGCGCTTGCGTAAAAACGGCATAGCCGCGGCCTTGGCCCGCTCGAAGAAAATCACCGCCTCGCAGGCGAGCGCGCCGTTCTTCGTGGCCCCGAACGAAAGAACGTCGATCCCGGCCTTCCAGCTCATCTCGGCGGGAGTGCAGCGAAGCGAGACAAGCGCATTGGCGAAACGGGCGCCATCCATGTGAACGAGCAGCCCAGCCTCATGGGCGAGGGAGGAAAGCTGCGCAATCTCGCCGCAGGTGTAAACCGTGCCTGCCTCGGTTACCTGAGAGAGCGAGAGGACCGCAGGCTGGACCTGTTTTTCGAGGCCGCGAGGGAAGTCCGCTAGAGCGAGCTTCAGGCCGCAAGGGGAGATCTTGCCCGCATAGCCTGGGATTCCGATGAGCTTGGCGCCTGATGTGAACATCTCAGGCGCGCCGCATTCGTCTTCCATGATATGAGCTTGGGCATGGCAGAAGACCGCCCCAAAGGGCGGGCAGACCGCTCCGAGGGCAAGCGCATTGGCAGCCGTTCCTGTATTCACCAGGAAACAGGCAAGGTCATGCTCGAAGATCTCGCTGAGGCGCTCAGCGGCTTCGGCCGTCAGGGGATCGGTGCCGTAAGCGGGAGCCGGCCCTTCGTTTGCGGAAAGAATGGCGGCGAGGATGGGCTCGCTTGCGCCTGTGACGTTATCGCTTGCAAAGTCCATCGCACTTTTCCTGCAGGCCAGAGCGGCTGGCTGGCGATCGCTATGTCTTCGCCAGGCGCTGCGCCCCACCGGCTTATCACTTCGTCAAAAGACCCTGCCGGGCAATTGGGCAATTGGTAATATGTGGGAGGGCAAAACCGTTTGCGGGAGCATTCGCATTGAAACGGCGGCCTTTTTCCGCAACGGTCCCGTCCAGCGATGCGGGCCAGCCCTTCGCATCACGCCGGGCGGGGAAGAGGTGCCATGCTGCAAAAGCTCTGCCCGCTGCGGCTGGCGCCGCCCCTTTGCTTAAGTCGGCGGTAATGCAAGGGAATGGCTTTCCGGCCAATCTAACAGTGAAGGCCTTTTAGCCAGATGAGGGGGGCGCTCCCTGTTGTCATAGCCCGTGGGTCTCAGCGTGAGGCGGCCATCTCATGCCGCGCCCCCGGAATTTGCCTTTCGGCGCTTGTGAATGCCCCGAAAATCTGCAATCTCTAGCCAAGGACAGTGTCACTGACATTTCGGCTGAAGCGCCTGCCGCCGTGCCGGATGAACGGCCATTCCGGACGGCGCGGCTTTAGGGTTGCGCCAGCGCCCGGGAAAGCCGGCGTGGCTCGGTTCTTGCCAGACCGGTTCTGCCAATGAGCTAAGCTCGTCAAGCGCGCTTCTTTGCGTGGCGCGGAGGGCCAGGTGTGGCGGCAGGATATTGAGGGTGGGAGATGACCGGTCAAACCGTCCAAGGCCCGATCTTCCTGGATCCGGGGCTTCCGGCGCCACAAGGGCTTTATTCGCCTTGCCGCGAGCATGATGCTTGCGGCGTTGGCTTTGCGGCCGACATGCACAATCGCAAATCGCATGATCTCATCACCATGGGGCTTGAGATCTTGCGTAATCTCGACCACCGCGGCGCGGTTGGCGCGGATCCGAAGGCGGGCGACGGCTGCGGCATGCTGGTGCAGATCCCGCACAGGTTTTTTGCGGCAAAAGCGGGCGCTCTTGGGATTATGCTGCCGCCGCCCGGCGAATATGCGGTTGGCGCCCTTTTTCTTCCACGCGATGCCGAAGGCCGCCGGATCGTCGAATCCATCATTGAAACGATGACCGCCGAAGAAGGGCTCGTCTTCCTTGGCTGGCGCGACACGCCAGTCGATTCTTCCTGCCTCGGAGAGACGGTCAAGGCGACGGAGCCCGTAAGCCGGCAGATTTTCATCCGCCCCGGGCCGCAGATTGCTGACCAGACGGCGTTCGAGCGGCGGCTCTATATCCTGCGCAAGGTTATCTCGAATGCTGTGCGGGCACTGAACGACCCGCGCACAGCAGGCTTTTACCCCGTTTCGCTTTCCTCCCGCACCATCGTCTACAAGGGGCTCCTGCTCGCCACAAAGCTTGGGAAGTATTACAAGGATCTAAACGACCCCTTTTTCGAATCGGCGCTCTGTCTCGTCCATCAGCGGTTTTCGACCAACACTTTCCCGACCTGGTCGCTAGCGCATCCCTACCGGCTCGTCGCCCATAACGGCGAGATCAACACGCTGCGCGGAAATCTTAACTGGATGGCAGCGCGCCAAGCCTCGGTTGCCTCGCCCCTGTTCGGCGCGGATATCAGCAAGCTTTGGCCGATCTCGTATGAGGGCCAGTCCGATACCGCCTGTTTTGACAACGCCCTCGAGTTCCTCGTTCAGGGCGGCTATTCCCTTGCCCATGCGATGATGATGCTGATCCCCGAGGCTTGGGCGGGCAATCCTCTTATGGAGCCTTCGCGGCGCGCTTTTTATGAATACCACGCCTCCATGATGGAGCCTTGGGATGGCCCCGCGGCGGTCGCTTTCACGGACGGGCGTCAGATAGGCGCGACGCTCGACCGCAACGGGCTGCGGCCCGCGCGCTATATCGTGACGAGCGACGGGCTCGTCGTCCTGGCATCGGAAGCCGGCGTCCTGCCCATTCCGGAAGAGCGGATCATCACCAAATGGCGTCTTCAGCCGGGCAAGATGCTGCTTGTCGATCTGGAGCAGGGCCGCATCGTCTCGGATGACGAGATCAAGGCTGCGCTCGCTTTGTCCCATCCTTATGCCGATTGGCTGAAGCGCACCCAGATCGTGCTTGAAGACATGGATCTCGCTGTCCATCCGCGCCTTCCGCGCGCCGATGTCTCGCTGCTCGACCGGCAGCAGGCCTTCGGTTACACCCAGGAAGACCTGACTCTCATCCTCCCGCCGATGGCCGTCACCGGGCAGGAGGCCGTCGGCTCCATGGGGACAGACACGCCGATCTCGGCGCTTTCGACCCGGCCGAAGCTCATTTACACCTATTTCAAGCAAGGCTTCGCGCAGGTGACCAATCCGCCGATCGACCCGATCCGGGAGGAGCTGGTCATGAGCCTTGTGTCCTTCATCGGGCCGCGGCCAAACATCCTCGACCTTGAAGGCAATGCCTCGAAGAAGCGCCTCGAGGTGCGCCAGCCCATTCTGACCAATGCCGATCTTGAGAAGATCCGCTCGATTGGCCATTTCGAAGAGGCTTTCGATACCAAGACGCTTGACATCACCTATGCGGCGGAAGGCGGCGCCGGGGGGATGGCGGTGGCGCTTTCGCGGCTTTGCAGCCGCGCCGAGCACGCGGTCAACAGCGGTTTCAACATCATCATTCTTTCCGACCGGATGACCGGCCCCGACCGCATTCCGATCCCAGCCCTTCTCGCAACCGCGGCTGTGCATCATCATCTCATCCGCAAAGGCCTGCGGACCTCGGTCGGCCTTGTGGTCGAGACAGGCGATGCGCGGGAAGTGCATCACTTCGCGCTGCTTGCGGGCTATGGGGCGGAGGCGGTAAACCCCTATCTTGCCTTTGACACTTTGACCGCTTTGGCGGAGACTTTTCCAGACGATATCGACGCGAGCGAGGCCTGCAAGCGCTACATCAAGGCCATCGACAAGGGCCTTCTCAAGGTGATGTCCAAAATGGGCATCTCGACTTATCAGTCCTATTGCGGCGCGCAGATCTTCGAGGCCGTCGGGCTCGCCGAGGATTTTGTTGACCGTTATTTCACCGGCACAGCGAGCCGGATTGGCGGCGCGGGGCTCGCCGAGATCGCAGAGGAGACCGTCCGCCGGCACAAGGATGCCTTTGGCAATGCGCCGCTCTACCGCCAGGCGCTCGATATCGGCGGGGAATATGCTTTCCGGATCCGGGGCGAGGCGCATTCCTGGTCGCCGCAATCCGTTTCCCTTCTGCAGCATGCGGTGCGCGGCAAGAACCAGTCTGCCTACCGCGCCTATGCCGCGCTCCTGAACGAAGAAAAGGAGCAGCCTTTGACGATTCGCAGCCTCTTCCGCATCAAGACGGCAGAGGAAGACGGCCGCTCGCCTGTGCCTCTCGAAGAGGTCGAGCCTGCGGCTTCGATCGTCCGGCGCTTCTCGACGGGTGCCATGTCCTTTGGCTCGATCTCGCGCGAGGCCCATACGACGCTTGCCATCGCAATGAACCGGATCGGCGGAAAATCGAACACGGGCGAGGGCGGCGAGGAGTCCGACCGTTATAAGCCGCTGCCCAATGGCGATTCGATGCGCTCGGCGATCAAGCAAGTTGCGTCGGGGCGGTTCGGCGCCACCACTGAGTATCTCGTCAACGCCGATATGATCCAAATCAAGATGGCGCAGGGTGCAAAGCCGGGCGAAGGCGGCCAGCTGCCGGGCCATAAGGTCGATGCCATCATCGCGAAAGTGCGGCATTCTACGCAAGGGGTCGGCCTCATCTCGCCCCCGCCGCACCACGACATCTATTCGATTGAGGATCTTGCGCAGCTCATCTTCGACTTGAAGAACGTCAACCCTGAAGCCGGGATTTCGGTCAAGCTCGTCTCGGAAGTTGGAGTCGGAACCGTCGCGGCGGGTGTCTCAAAGGGCCGGGCGGATCATGTGACCATTTCGGGCTTCGAGGGCGGGACCGGCGCTTCGCCTCTGACATCGATCAAGCATGCGGGCACGCCCTGGGAGATCGGCCTCGCCGAGACGCAGCAGACTCTGGTGCTGAACCGGCTGCGCTCGCGCATTGCTGTTCAGGTCGATGGCGGCCTGCGCACAGGGCGCGATGTCGTCGTCGGCGCATTGCTTGGCGCCGATGAATTTGGCTTTGCGACCGCGCCGTTGATCGCCGCGGGCTGCATCATGATGCGCAAGTGCCATTTGAACACCTGCCCCGTCGGCATCGCAACCCAAGATCCCGTGCTGCGCAAGCGCTTCACCGGGCAGCCCGAGCATGTGATCAATTACTTCTTCTTTGTTGCCGAAGAAGTGCGGGAATTGATGGCGTCGATGGGTTACCGCTCTTTTAACGAAATGATCGGGCAGATGCAGATGCTCGACAAACAGAAGGCGATTGCGCATTGGAAGGCAAAGGGCCTCGATTTCTCGAAGCTCTTCCACAAGCCAGCGGCCGCGCCGGGCGAAACGATTTACCGTTCGACGGCGCAGGGCCATGGGCTTGAGAAGGTGCTCGACCGCAAGCTGATAGCTGCGGCAAAGCCCGCAATCGAGACTGGCGCCCGGGTGACGGTCGAAACCGTCATCAACAACACTGACCGCGCGACCGGCGCCATGCTCTCGGGCGTGATCGCGCAAAGGCATGGCCATGCGGGGCTGCCCGACGATACAATCCGCATCAAGGCGAAGGGCACCGCCGGGCAGAGTTTCGGGGCTTGGCTTGCCGCGGGCGTGACGCTCGAGCTTGAAGGCGAGGCCAATGATTACACAGGCAAGGGCCTGTCGGGCGGGCGAATCATCGTTTATCCGCCGGAAAAGGCGCGGATCGTCCCGGAGAAATCAATCATCATAGGGAACACGGCGCTATATGGCGCGATTTCGGGCGAATGCTATTTCCGCGGCGTGGCCGGCGAGCGCTTTGCTGTGCGCAACTCGGGCGCTATCGCCGTTGTCGAAGGGCTTGGCGATCATGGCTGCGAATATATGACGGGGGGGATTGTCGTTGTCATTGGCGACACGGGGCGCAATTTTGCAGCTGGCATGTCTGGCGGCATCGCTTATGTGCTCGACGAGGACGGAAAGTTCGCGCAGCGCTGCAATCTTGCCATGGTGGAGCTCGAACCCGTGGCAGAGGAAGAAGAGCTGATGCAAAAGAATTATCATCATGGCGGCGATCTCGATTTCCATGGACGCGTCGATGTGATGGGAGATATGACGCGTTTCGATGCCGAACGGCTGCATCAGCTCATCTGCAACCATGCCCGCTTCACCAATTCGGCGCGGGCACGCGAAATTCTCGAGCATTGGGACAACTACAAGCCGAAGTTCCGCAAGGTGATGCCGGTCGAGTACCGCCGCGCCCTCAAGGATCTCATGGCGAATGGGGGACAGCCCAGTCTCGCCGCAGCAGAATGACGGGGTCTGCAGCGGGCAGTTCTCCTTTTCTTGTCTCAACAGGCGGTCTGCGCCCGGGGAGGGCCGGGGGCAGGCGCTGCAACCCTCAGGACAAAGCTTCACACATGGGCAAGGTAACGGGGTTCCTTGAAATCGACCGGCGCGACCGGCGCTATCTGCCGGCGTCCGACCGCATCCGCAATTATAAGGAATTCGTCATCCCCCTTTCCGAGGAAGCGACGAAGGACCAGGCGGCGCGTTGCATGGATTGCGGGATCCCGTTTTGCCACAATGGCTGCCCCGTCAACAATCAGATCCCCGATTGGAACGATCTCGTCTACCGCGGCGATTGGGAAGAGGCGGCCCGCAATCTTCATTCCACGAATAATTTCCCCGAATTCACGGGGCGGCTTTGCCCTGCGCCCTGCGAAGCCTCGTGCACGCTCAACATCGACGACGTCCCCGTCACGATCAAGACCATCGAATGCGCAATCGCCGACCGGGCTCTGGCGAGCGGCTGGGTGAAGCCTGAGCCCCCAGATTTGAGGACCGGCAAAAAAGTTGCCGTGGTTGGCTCCGGCCCCGCGGGGCTTGCCTGCGCTCAGCAGCTCGCGCGGGCGGGCCATGATGTCCATGTCTATGAGAAAAACGCCAAGCCTGGAGGGCTGCTGCGCTACGGCATTCCTGATTTTAAGATGGAAAAGCATCTGATCGACCGGCGGATCGCCCAAATGCAGGCAGAGGGCGTGCATTTCCACAATGGGGTCAATGTCGGTGTCGATCTGAGCAAAGACGAATTGCTCGAAAATTTCGATGCGGTGGTGCTTGCGGGTGGCGCCGAGAAGCCGCGCGATCTGCATGTTCCCGGGCGCGACCTCGAGGGCGTCTATTTCGCGATGGAGTTCCTCCCGCAGCAGAACCGCCGGATTGGCGGCGAGCCAATCCATAGCAATGTGCCGATCCTGGCGTCTGGGCTTCATGTGGTGGTGATTGGCGGCGGCGACACAGGGTCGGATTGCATCGGGACCGCCATCCGCCAGGGCGCGCTCTCCGTCACCCAGCTCGAGATCATGCCGCGCCCGCCGGAAAGGGAGAACAAGCTCCTCACTTGGCCCGATTGGCCTTTGAAGCTGCGCACCTCTTCCTCCCATGAAGAGGGCGCGGAGAGGGATTTCTCGGTGCTCACAAAGGGGCTGCGGGGCGAAAACGGCGCCGTGAAGAGCGTTGTTTGCGCGCGGCTCGACGGAAATTTCAAGGAAATTCCGGGCAGCACTTTTGAGCTCAGGGCCGATCTCGTCCTTCTCGCCATGGGCTTTGTATCGCCCGTGCATGAAGGGCTATTGGACAGTCTTGGCGTGGAATACGATCAGCGCGGCAACGTAAAGGCCGATGAGAAGAGCTATAAGACGTCGGTCGAAAAGATCTTCGCTTGCGGAGACATGCGGCGCGGCCAGTCGCTGATCGTCTGGGCGATCCGCGAGGGCCGTCAGACCGCGCACGCTGTCGATTCGTTTTTGATGGGGACGAGCCTTTTGCCTCGCTAGGCCATTATAGCACGACAACGCGCGTCCCAACGCCGACCCGCTCGTAGAGATCGATCACATCCGCATTCATCATGCGGATGCAGCCTGAGGAGACAGCCTTGCCGATCGAATCCGGCTCATTGGTGCCATGGATCCGAAACAGCGTGTCCTTATTGCCCTGAAAGAGGTAAAGGGCGCGCGCGCCGAGGGGATTTTCAAGGCCGCCATCCATCTCCTCGGGCAGATCGGGGCGCCTTTTGAGCATTTCCTTCGGCGGGATCCAGCGCGGCCATTCGCTCTTGCGGCCCACGTGAGCGACGCCATGCCATTCGAAACCCTGCCGTCCGACGCCAATGCCGTAGCGGATGGCGGTGCCGTCATGCTGAACGAGATACAAATGGCGGGACCGGGTATCGATGACGATCGTTCCAGGCGGCTCGCGGGTCGGGTTGCGGACGACCGCCGCCGTTCTCTGGCGGAAGTCGACGCCGAGCTCTAGGTCTTCGTTACTATAGGCATCCCCGCTATAGGTATTGTTGCGACGGTATGATGAATAATAATCGTCGTAAGGATCGCCATAGGCATAAGGCCGGGCGCGGTGGCGCGAGGCGGCGGGGGGCGAGACCGGATCGGCGTACGACTCTGGGTAGTTTGGGTAGGCCGGATAGGCCGGATAAGACGGGTACCCCGGGTAGCCGTTCGAGGGATAGGCTGGGTACGCTTGATAACCGTAATAGTCGCGCCATTGCGCAAGAGCAGGCGCAGGGAAAACCATTATCATTGTAATGAAAGCATGAGAGGCGAGAGGAGCAAAGGCGAAGCTTTTGTTAACGCGCATGGCGGCTCTCGTGAATTGCAGTCATTCTCCCGAATGGCGGATGATTCGCTCAACAAAGGGCTAAGGCAGCCTTGCGCTTCCGGCGGCCCGGCGCCATTCTCGCGGCTTTGAAAGCAAAAATAGGCCGGCTTGACAAGGTGTCAAACCGGCCAGTCTTCCCGAAAGGATCGCAGAGTTAGAGAACGACGACCGGTGTGCCGACTTTCACCCTCGCATAGAGGTCGACGATGTCTTCGTTGAGGAGGCGGATGCATCCGGACGACACGGCCCGGCCAATCGTATCCGGCTCATTGGTGCCATGGATGCGGAACATCGTGTCGCCGCGGCTGTTGTAGAGATACATTGCGCGGGCGCCCAAAGGATTGTCGATGCCGCCTTCCATCACGCGCGGCAGATCTGGACGCCGCTTCCGCATGTCGCTTGGCGGCGTCCAAGAGGGCCATTCGGCACGGCGTCCGATGTGCGCGCGGCCCGTCCATGCAAAGCCTTCACGCCCGACGCCCACGGCGTAGCGCATCGCCTTGCCGTTCCCAAGGGAAAGATAAAGATAGCGGCTCTTGGTATCGACTGTGATGGTGCCGGCGCGCGCCCCCGTCGGATCCTCGACGAGCGTGCGTGTCGCGCGTGTCTCCCGCTGAACTTCCGACGGATAGTTCGCGGGCTGGACCGGCTGATAATACATCCCTGACGGCGCGCCCGCTTCAAACGCTTGCGCAGCCGGCGCAAGCGTAATGGCCAGCCCGGCCATCAAGCCGTAATGTGCATTGAAGAATTTTTGCATGTGTCTGAGTTTCCCTCGGAACTAGGACAGACTTGTCAGGGGCTCAACGCGTGAGCTCGGCCATTGTTCCGCAGAAAAGCCGTAATTCCGCCATCTTTTTTAAGACGCGCTGTCACATGCTCCAGCAGGATTGAGAGCATGGCCGCGCGGCAGAGAGGGGGTTAATTCCTCGGCCAGGAAAAATCGTCCGCCCGGCCGGGCTTAGGGTCGAGAGGCTTGCCTTGCTGCAAGGTCTCTTCGATCAAGGCTTGCGCATTGCTGCGCGCCACGGCTGATGCCTTTCCCCGCGAGGCAAGCACGCCGCCTGGCGAGAGCGCTGGATCGGTCAGAGGAAGAACGGGCCCCGCGATGGGCTTTGGCGCTGGCGGGCTGGCCCCGGAAGGAGCGGCATTGCCGCTTTCGTCTGCTCCGCCCTCAGGTCTTGGGAGATTGGCCGTTTCCGGCGCGGGCTCTGAGGGCTTCTCGATCTGGAGCCCGTCGAGATAACGGCGGAGCTGAGGCTCGACGAAATGGGCAAGCTTGCGCGCCCCTGCTTTGGTGAAGTGGATGCCGTCGGCCGCCCGCAGCTTTGCGATCTGGCCATTGATGTCGGGCCCCGAGGCGCTGTATTGCCCCGCCTCATTGGCAAAAGCTTCCCAAATATCGACGTAGGAGGCGCCCGCCTTTTCGGCATAGGACTGATAGAATTGGTTAAGCGCGAGCGCTGTGGAAGACAGCTGCTCGCTTTTCATGATCGGCAGGCCGACCCAGAGCAAAGGGATTTTCTTGTCGCGGAACATCGCCGCGATCGCCTCGATCCGTTGCGTGTAAGCGGCCTGCCATTCGGGCGAAAGAGGCTCGTAGCTGTTGTCTCCGGCATGCAAAGCCTGCCGGTCGTTGCTGCCGATCATCATCACCGCAGCGTCGATTCTCTCGCCGCTTTCAAGAAGCTCTTGCGTGGCTTTTATCCAGTCGAAAAAATCGTCGCGGATGAGGCCAGAGTTCTCCTTGGCCTTCCGGAGGATCGCAACCTCAGGGCGGTTTTCAAGCGCTTCGGTCAGCCCCTTGGCAAGCATCTGGCCGAGGCTATCGCCAAGAACTGCTACAAAAACCGTTGGCGCCACAGCGGGCTTCGGCTGCGCCTTTGCCGCCGCTTTATCGCCTCCCCGCTCGCCAGTCCTTTGGCCTCCCCGCTCCCCGGTCCTGCTTGGCCGCGCGCGGCGCGGCTGCGGCGCCGCCCTGTGGATCTCCTGATGGGGCTTTGCCACATGCGCTGGCGGATGGGGCTCGAACAGCTGCTTCAGCCAGCCAAAGGGGTCGAATTCCGCACGGGCGCTGTGGCCCGCGGACAGGAGCACACAGGCAAGCGCAATAAGAGCCGCAGCGGCCCATTCCCGCAGACGCCGCGCCTTCCTCGCCCGCTTCTGGTCCAGGGGACTTTTTTCCATAAACCAAGCTTACAGCACCTGACAGGCAAATGCACGCGCCCGCCCTCCTCCAAGGCGCATGGCAACGCCGCGGCCACAAGCCTTCAGATCAAAAATCTCTAGGCGCAAGTCCCCGGCGCTGCTAAAGGTCTTCCAGTTTGCGGCCGGTGCGATGCGCGTCCAGAGGCCAGATGGCACAGGGTCATCCCCTGATCTCCGACACCCGTGACGAATTGTCCTCACTCCTCGAGGCCGTCGCTGAGGGCGACCGCCGGGCCTTCCGGACCCTCTATGATAAATCGGCGCCGGTGCTCTTTGGCATATGCGTGCGGCTGATGCGCGACCGCGATGCGGCGCAGGATGTGCTTCAAGATGCAATGACGCGAATTTGGCACAAGGCGCATCTTTTCGACGCTGCCAAAGGTAATGCCTTAGCGTGGATGGCTGTGGTGACCAGGAATTGCGCTTTGAGCCGGATCGCTGCCGCTCCTCCGCCCTCATCTTCCCTTGAGGATGAAGGAGTCCTTGCCACGATCGAGTCGAGGAATTCCAATGACCCCGTCACGGCTGCAGATGTCCGCCACTGTCTCAAAAAGTTGAACGAGAAGTACCGCAAATGCGTCACGCTAATTTATCTCAATGGCTTGAGCTACGAGGAGCTTGCGGCTCATATGAATGCCCCCCTTGGCAGCGTGAAGTCTTGGGTTCACCGGGCGGTGCGGCAGCTCGCGCTCTGCATGGGTAAATAATGTCCGAGGATCTCGACCAGACTGCTGCAGCCTATGCGCTTGGCTTGACGCGAGGCGCTGCGCGGGCAGAGGTCGAGGAAAGGCTTCCGGATGACCCCGAGCTGCAAGCGAGAGTGAAATTCTGGCAGGAGAATTTTGCCACGCTTGACTGCGCGGGCCCCGCAGAGGCGCCGCCAGCAGGGCTCTTCGGCAAGATCCTCGAAACCATCGATGCGGAGGAAAAAGGGCTCCTGGGGACTTACACCCGCCGCGCGGGAAGCGGGGTTTGGGAAGAAATGGCGCCTGGTGTTACTTTTACGATTCTTTTTGAAGATCCGGCCGCAAGGCGCCGCTCGATGCTTGTGCGCGGGCTGCCCGGCGCAAGCATAGGGCCGCATCTGCACGAAGGAGGTTTTGAGGAGTGCCTCGTCCTCGACGGCGATCTAGTGATTGGCGATCTGCAGCTCTTCACGGGCGATTATCATGCCGCCGTCCGGGGCAGCGCGCATCCCGCTGTGTCGACCAAGACGGGGTGCCTCATTTTCATGTCAACCTCCTATTGACCTTCTGCGGGGCTCCCTCCCCCGGATATTCTTTTTCCGGAGGCGGCGATGGGCGCAATCTGGCGCCGTGCCGGGAGGCCCGGTTGGATGCTGACCGTGACTGACGCCATTCCCGGAATGAGCACATGGGCTGCCGCAGCCGCCGCATTGGCTCTCTTTGCGGCGGGAGTTCTCATTTTGAAGGCGTTGCGGCCTTTCCTCCGGCGCCGGATCCGTGTCGCTGGCGGCACAGGGGAGGGCCGCTTGGGTGTCGAGAAGAGTTTTGCGCTAGCCGGGCGCCGCCTCATTGTCCTAAGACGGGGCGCCGCCCGGCATATTATCATGACCGGCGGCCCGAACGACGCCGTTGTTGCATCAAACGTTTCTTTTGCCAGGAGCACGGCAGGGTCAGAGAGCGGGCTGCCGGAGGCAGAAGTAGGGGGCCCTGCGCAGGCAGAATCCTGGACCTGGCGGAATGGGTTCCTTTCGAGAGCGTTTGCGAGCGAAGGGCTTGTCCCGCTTGCCCTGCTTTCGGGCGCGGCCGGGGCGGGCACCGGCATCATTTGCGGCCTGTTCCGGCTTCTGCTTGAGAAGGCAGACCGGCTTCGCATGGCGGTCCCTGTCATGTGGCAGGAAGCGCCAGCAGCTGGCTGTCTCCTTCTGATTGCAAGCGCGGCAGCGGCGGGGTCCTTTGGCGCCTTTCTTGTCCGCCGTTTCAGCGAGCACGCCGCAGGCAGCGGCATCCCCCATGTCGAGGCTGCGATCAGCGGCGAGTTGCCGCCTGCGCCGCTCGCCCTGCTGCCTGTCAAATTTTTTGGCGGCTTGGCGGCGCTTGGCGCGGGTTTCGCGCTCGGCCGCGAGGGGCCCTGCGTTCAGATGGGCGCAACCGTCGCCGAGCTCCTTGGGAAAGCATCGGGGCGGCCGCCGTCTGACCGCCTCTCGCTCCTTGCGGCAGGCGCGGGCGCGGGGCTCGCTGCCGCCTTCAATGCGCCGCTTGCGGGCTCGGCCTTTGTGCTTGAGGAGATCATGCGCAAATTCGAGCTGCGCAACGCCATTGCTGCGCTAGGCGCCGCCGGCAGCGCAATTGTGGTTGCCAGGCTTTTCACGGGGCCAGCGCCCGAATTCTTCGTGACGGATATTTCCTATCCCGCGTTGGGCGACAACCTTCTCTGCTTCGGGCTTGGTTCCATCGCGGGCGTTCTTGGCGTTCTCTACAGCCGCGTTTTGTTCGCCGCGCTTGCCGCTGCGCGCCTCATTGCCCGCTGGCCTGTGGAACTGCGCGCAGCCGTAGTAGGCGCGGCTGCCGGCGCCATCGCCTGGTTTGCCCCGGCTCTGGCCGGAGGCGGCGATCTCCTCACGCAGCGCACGCTTGATGGCGGCCTGGCCCTCGCAGCCTTGCCCTTCATTTGGGCTCTGCGCCTTTTTTTCGGCGCCGCCTCCTATGCGGCGGGGACGCCGGGCGGCCTCTTTGCCCCTCTCCTCGTTCTCGGGGCGCAAATGGGCTTCATGTTCGGGGGATTGTGCGATTTCGCAGCGGGCAGCGGCGCCTCGCGCGAGACGGCATTTGCCATAGTGGGAATGGCAGCGCTTTTTGCCGCGGTCGTCCGGGCTCCGCTCACGGGCATGATCCTCGTCACGGAAATGACGGATAGCTCGACACTTCTTTTGCCGATGCTCGCCGCATGCTTCCCGGCCATGGCAGTAGCGACGATGCTGCGCGAGCCGCCCGTTTACGATGCCCTCAAGGAGCGTATCCTTGCGGCCTGGCATCAAAAAGAAAATGCAGCGCAGTGTTGATCTGGGCTATGCGCGCCGAGCGCCGGGGTCAGCCATCGGGCATAAGAACCCGGTCGATCACGTGAATGACGCCATTCCTTTGAGGCACGTCGGTGATCAGCACAAAGGCTTTCTCGCCTTTCGCTCCGGTGATTTCGATCCGGCGCCCGTTCTGCCGAACAATGAGCTCGCCGCCTTCCATCGTCTTATATTTTGCCTCGCCGCCGCCATCCTTGGCCGCAGCGATGAAGCGGGCTGATGAAATCTTTCCCGGAATGACGTGATAGGAGAGGATCCGAGCTAGCACTTCTTTGTTTTCGGGCAGAAGGAGCGTCTCAGCCATCGCCTTGGGAAGCTTGTCGAAGGCTTTGTTAACCGGAGCAAAGAGCGTGAAAGGCCCATCGCCTTGAAGAGTCCCGGCAAGGCCCGCTGCGTTGAGCGCCGCTGCGAGAGCCGAGAGGTCCTTCGCGGCGGCCACATTTTCCGTGATGCTCTTTGATGGCGACATGGGCGCGCCGCCAGCCTCCACAGTCAATTCCGCATGGGGCGCTGAAGGCAGAGCGGCGCAAAGCGCGGCAATTCCGAGCGCCGCGGCGAATGCCGCCTTGCGAAACGCAGACATCTCAGTTCTCCCAGCTCCGGGCGGGCCGCGGCACGCCGCGCGCGGCTGTTAAACCCGTTGCCAGCAATGCCTCAGCGGCGCAAGCTGGCAAGCCCTCAAGAGCGCAAAGGCTTGCGGCGCACTCCCGCTCATGCCAATCAGGCGCATGACATCCGAACCCCTGAGCACGGCTCAATCCGCGCTGGAGCCAGCTGTGCCTGCGCCCAAAATCGCCTTCGTATCGCTGGGCTGCCCCAAGGCCCTTGTTGACAGCGAACGCCTTATCAGCCGCTTGCGCGCGGAGGGCTATGAGCTGGCGAGGGAGCAGAGCGGCGCTGCGGCGACCATCGTAAACACTTGCGGCTTTCTCGACAGCGCCAAAGCCGAATCTCTTGCGGCGATAGGCCAAGCGGCAGAGCATGGCGCCGTCATCGTCACGGGCTGCCTTGGCGCCGAGCCGGAAACCATCAGGGAGAAATTCCCTGGCCTGCGCTTTGTCTCGGGCCCGCAGGACTTCGAGTCCGTCATGCGGGCGGTTCATGAGATCCTCCCGCCGCCGCACGATCCCTTCTCTGGCCTGCTGCCGCCGCAAGGGGTCAAGCTCACGCCGCGCCATTACGCCTATCTCAAGATTTCCGAAGGCTGCAACAACCGCTGCACCTTCTGCATCATTCCGAAGCTGCGCGGCAGCCTCGTCTCGCGGCCTCCTTCCGAGATCTTGCGGGAAGCAGAGAAGCTTGCCGCCGCAGGCGTCAAGGAGCTTCTCGTAATCTCGCAAGATACAGGCGCCTATGGGCTCGATATCAAAGACCGGGAAAGCCAAGAGGCCGGGCGGCAGAGCAACGCGCGGCTAACCGGCCTGGCGCGGGAGCTCGGAAAGCTTGGCCTTTGGATCAGGCTCCATTACCTCTATCCCTATCCCCATGTTGACGGCCTTATTGAGCTTATGGCCGAAGGGGCAGTCTTGCCCTATCTCGATATTCCCTTTCAGCATGCAAGCCCTAATGTGCTGCGCGCAATGCGCAGGCCGGGCGATAGCGAAAAATTGCTCGGACGGATTGAGAAATGGCGCGCCGCCTGCCCGGGCCTCACCCTGCGCTCGACATTTATCGTTGGCTTTCCCGGGGAGACCGAAGAGGATTTCGCCCTGCTCCTCGATTGGCTGGATGCCGCCAAAATCGACCGCGCTGGGGCGTTCCGCTATGAGCCGGTCAAGGGGGCTGCGGCCAATGGTCTTGGCCTGCCACCGGTCGCTGACGAGGTCAAGGAGGCGCGTTACCGCCGCTTCATGGAGAAATGCCAGGCGATCAGCGCGCGGAAGCTTAAGGCGAAGATTGGCATGCGCCTCCCGGTCATCGTGGACCAGGGCGGCGTTCGCGGCGGCCTTGGCCGCACCAAGGGAGATGCGCCTGAGATTGATGGCAAGGTTCATATTTCGGCGCGGCGGCCGCTGCGCCAGGGCGATATCGTGACCGTAAAGATCGAGCGGTCGGACGCCTATGATCTTTATGGAACCGCAGCCTGAGTGCTTCGCAGCCCGTTGCGGGCTTGCGGCAATCCTTAAGGTTTGGAGGGCTTTGCCGCTTGAAGCGCATGCGGGGAGCGCCTTTGCCTGCAGGAGGAGCGCATCTTACCTGAGAGATTGGGGTTGCAGCGCCGGAGCTGCCCGCTGGCATTAAAGGGATCCGCACCAGCTGGATCACGGCTCCAAAGGCTTAAGGCCAAGCCTTTGCAGCTTTGCATGCGGGCCTGCGTAAGGCTCCTGCAGATCGACGTTCCAGTAACGAAGATCCTCGAGCTTTATGGCTGCGCCCGTCACAGCGCAGCGGACGAAGGCGCCGGGGCGCAGGACGCGGAATTCGGCATCAAAATATTCAACTTCTGCCTCGCCCGCAGCTATCGGGCGTCTTTCATAGCGGTTCATGGGGCTAGGCTCAGATTCAACAAAGTTGCAAAAAATATAGCGCAAAGGCGCCAAATTCGCCAACCCATCCGGCAGAATTTCACCTTGGTTTCAAGATGATGCCGCCTTGCAGAGGGCAGGCGGAAAGGAGATGCGATTTGCGCCAAGTCACGGGTCACAACGTCCGCCTTGCTTATATCGACGAGGCCCCAGCGGGGACCGACCGCGGCGAGCCCGTGCTCCTCATCCATGGCTTTGCCTCGACGCATGCGGTCAACTGGGTGTTTCCGCAATGGGTCAAGACCTTGACCGAGGCCGGCCGGCGCGTGATCGCCTTCGACATCCGCGGCCATGGCCGCAGCCAGAAATTCTACGATCCAGCAGCCTATTCCCTCCCGGAACTGGCTGGCGACGCTCTCCTGCTCCTCGATCATCTCGAAATCGATCGAGCCGATGTCATGGGCTACTCACTGGGGGGGCGGATCGCAGCCTTCCTTGCCAAGGCGCATGGTAGCCGCGTCCGGTCCTTGATTTTGGGCGGCGTGGGCTGCAATCTCGCGGGGCGCCCGGCTCTCTCCTTCAGTGTTGCGGCGGCGATGGAGGCTCCCTCGCTTGCCTCGGTCACGGGAGCGAGGGAGCGGATGTTCCGCAGTTTTGCCGAGGCTACGCGCAGCGATCTCAAGGCGCTTGCCGCCTGCGCCCGCGGCGCCCGCGACGTTCTGACCGAGGCTGACATTGCACAGATCGATCTTCCCGTTTTGATTGCGGTTGGAACAAAGGACGATATCGCGGGCGATCCGCATGAGCTTGCGGCGCTGTTTCCGCAGGCGCGCGTCGCCGAGATTCCCGGCCGCGATCACAACCGGTCTGTGGGCGATAAAGTCTATAAACATAGAGTGCTTGATTTTTTGGATGAACGCCCCTGACCCCTCTGCGGCAATGAGTTATATCTTTGGAACCGGCTAAAGTGATTGACCTCGAGAGGGGCTTTCTAGCCCGGTGCGGCGGGCTGGGGCATCGCCGGGGGGGCTGGTTCGAGAAAGAAGCTTTGCAGGAGCGCATTATGGTTCCGCCCGAGGGTGCCGTAAAAGTCATCGCGCTGGCACGCACTGATCCCATGTTTGCGCGTCTGCGTGCCGAGGCCGAGGAGGCGGTGCGCCTTGAGCCGGATATCGCGGGGTTTATTTTTTCCTCAATCCTCAATCAAAGCTCTATCGAGGCAGCAGTCGTCCACAGGCTTGCCACAAGGCTTGGGCATCAAGCTTGCCCTGCGGACCTCATCGAACAAACCTATCTCGATGTCATCGCCGGCGATCCTTCGATCCCGGAAGCCTTTCGCGCCGATATCGCGGCAGTGGTTGACCGCGATCCTGCCTGCACGCGGCTCATCGAGCCGGTGCTTTATTTCAAGGGCTTTCATGCCATCGAGACGCACCGGCTCGCGCATGTGCTGTGGAATGCGGGGCGGAAGGATTTCGCTCTATATCTGCAGAGCCGCTCCTCTGAGGTTTTTCAAACCGATATTCACCCGGCGGCGAGGATCGGCAAGGGCATTTTTCTCGATCACGCGACGGGGCTTGTTGTCGGCGCCACCGCCGTCATTGGCGACAATGTTTCGATGCTTCAGGACGTGACCCTGGGAGGCACGGGCAAAGAGCGCGGCGACCGGCATCCAAAGGTCAAGCAAGGGGTGATGATTGGGGCAGGCGCGAAAATTCTCGGCAATATCGAGATCGGCCGCTGCTCGCGCATCGCTGCAGGCTCCGTTGTGCTGCATCCTGTGCCCGACCATAAGACAGTCGCGGGCGTGCCAGCGCGTGTGATTGGCGATGCGGGCTGCCCCGAGCCGTCGCGCGTGATGGATCAGCTTCTTGCCCCTTCCACGCTCAATGAATAACTTTGTGTTATGAGCCCTCAGGCCTTGCGGCTCTCCCGCAAGGCCTTAAGCTTTTTTGAGCCCCGGAGGCTTGCTGCCGTATGAGGAGGCAGCCTCATGGCAACGGAGCGCGCAGTGGATAAGACAGAATTGCATAAGTTGCAGGAATACCTGCGGAAGTCTTTTTCGAACAAGGGAATTAAAGTGACCCGCGGCAGGCGCGACGAGGAGGCCGCGGATGTCCTCTTCGGCGAGCGGCAGATAGGCACAATCACGGTTGACGACGAGGACGGCGACAGGTCTTTTGCCTTTGAGATGAAGCTTCCCGTAGAGAGGCCCGTGCTGCAGGACTATTTGCGCCGCATGTTCGAAACCGACAAGCTGAGAGTCCTGCCGCGCGGCAAGAAGAACGACTCCGTTGAGCTGAACAACGGAGACGATTTCCTCGGCGTGATCTCCGCAGACGATCCCAAGGCCAGGAGCTTCACCTTGCAGATGGCAATTCTTGATATCGACCTCGACGAATTCTGAGGGGGGGGCATGCCGCTTTATTCGCTTGACGGAGTCTCGCCCGTCGTTCCTGGGGAGGGCAGGTGCTGGGTCGCGCCCGGCGCGCATGTGATCGGCAAGGTGCGGATTGAGGATGATGTGTCCATCTGGTTTGGCGCCGTCCTTCGCGGCGACAAGGAAGAGATCTTCATTGGCGCGCGCAGCAATATTCAGGACGGGGCCCTGCTCCATACCGATATGGGTTATCCCCTCACCGTGGGGCCGGACTGCACCATCGGCCATCACGCGATTTTACATGGCTGCGTGATTGGCGGAAACAGCCTCATCGGAATGGGGGCAACGCTCTTGAACGGCGCGAAGATTGGCAGCAATTGCGTTGTTGGGGCCAAGGCGCTCGTGACCGAAGGAAAAGAGTTTCCGGATAACAGCCTCATTGTAGGAAGCCCGGCAAAGCTTATCCGCGCGCTCGACGAGAGCTGGATTGCGAAGCTGCGCGAAAGCGCCGCGGATTATGCGGCCAATGCCCGGCGATTTGCGAAGGGTCTTGCTGCGCTTGGCTGAGACGCGCAGGGCAGATGTTTTCACGTGAAACATTTTTGTAAGGTTGAAGCCCGCAATCTTACAAAAGCGGCAGCCTCCCTCCTTGATTTTCGCTTCTCAGGGCGCCGCTTCACCCACCCTTAAGAGCCCCGTGCCCCAGCGGGGGGTTACATCCCCCAGCGGCTGATGAACCATATCTTCACGAAATGGGTAAGCGTGGCATAGCAGAGGAGAAATGAGCCAATGACCGGCCAGTAGAGCCAGGGCAGGGGGGTGAAGGATAGCGCTTTTCCCGCTTCGGTAAAGGGCAGGATGATGCCCGCGAGGCAAATGACAAGCGATGTCATGGTGAGCGCCGGGCTCGCGCGGCTTTGTATGAAGGGAACTTTTGCCGTCCGTATGATGTGAATGATAAGCGTCTGTGTCAGCAGGGACTCCACGAACCAGCCGGTTTGAAAAAGCGAAGGATTGTCCCAGCAGTCGAAGACATAGAGCATGGTGAAAAAAGTCGCGTAATCGAAAATCGAGCTGATCGGCCCGATGAAGATCATGAATTTAAAGATGTTGCCGATATCCCACTTCCTTGGGACAATGAGATATTCCTCGTCGACGTTGTCGGCCGGGATCGCGGTTTGCGAAAAATCGTAAAGCAAATTGTTGGTAAGCACCTGAATGGGCAGCATCGGCAGGAAAGGCAGGAACGTGCTTGCGCCAAGCACGCTGAACATATTGCCGAAATTCGAGCTCGCTCCCATTTTGATATATTTGGTGATGTTGCCAAACACTTTGCGGCCCTCGATGACCCCTTCCTGGAGGATCATCAAGCTTTTCTCGAGCAGGATGATGTCGGCCGATTCCTTGGCAATGTCGACGGCCGTATCGACGGAGATGCCGACATCGGCGGCTTTCAACGCCGGGCTGTCGTTGATACCGTCGCCGAGAAAACCAACGACATGGCCTTGCGCATGCAACGCGCCGATGATCCGCGCTTTTTGCGCCGGAGAAACCTTGGCAAAGACCGCTGTGTTTTCCGCGAGCTCACCCAAAGCGGCATCGCTCAACTTTTCGATTTCTGCGCCAAGCACGATGCGGCCCGCCGCGAGCCCCACATCGCGGCAGATTTTCGCTGTGACGGTCTCGTTGTCGCCAGTGAGGATCTTCACCCCGACCCCCGATTGGCTGAGCGCCTTGACAGCGGCCCTTGCGCTGTCTTTCGGCGGATCGAGAAAAGCTATATAGCCGAGAAGCGTCAGGCCGCATTCGTCGCTCGATGAATAAGACGGCTTGAGATGCTCGATCTCCTTGTAAGCCACGGCGACGACGCGGAATCCATCCTCGTTGAGAGCTCTTGACTCCGCTTGCGCCGCCGCAAGATGTGATGGATCAAGAATCCCAAGCTCACCGTCAAGCTCATAGTATTTGCAGGCGGCAAAGACCTCTTCAACCGCGCCCTTGCAGATCAGGACATGGGTGCCGTCCTCGCGCGAGAGGATGACGGAAAGACGCCTGCGGACAAAGTCGAAAGGGATTTCGTCGATGCTGCTGTATTGATGCTGAAGGTGGAGGGACTTGCCAAGCTCGGCGTGCTCGAGAACGGCGATATCCAGGAGATTCTTCAAGCCTGACTGATAGTGGCTGTTGAGATAGGCATATTCGAGGACGCGCTCACTGTCATTTCCGTTGATGTCGAGGTGGCGCTTGAGGATGATGCGGTCTTGGGTGAGCGTTCCGGTCTTGTCGGTGCACAAGACATCCATTGCGCCGAAGTTTTGTATTGCCTGAAGGCGCTTCACGATTACGCGTTTTTTCGACATATCAATCGCGCCCTTGGCGAGGTTAACCGTGACGATCATGGGAAGCATTTCGGGCGTTAGACCGACTGCCACGGCGACAGCGAAGAGGAATGCTTCAAGCCAGCTGCCTTTTGTCAGGCCATTGATTAGGAAGACGGCGGGCGCCATGACAAGCATGAAGCGGATCATCAGCAAGGTGAAGCGGTTAATGCCCTTGTCGAAGCTGGTGAGCTCGCGCAGGCCCGAGATCTGGCCGGCAAGCTGGCCAAAGAAAGTGTTTGGGCCGGTGTGCACGACGACGCCCGTCCCGAATCCGCTCACCACGCTGCTGCCCATGAAGCAGACATTCGGCAGTTCGAAAGGATCGGCAACAGGGGTTACCGGGCTCGCCGGGGACTTCTCGGCCGGCATGGCCTCGCCGGTCAGCGCGGATTGATTGACGAACAGATCTTTAGCGCTGATGAGCCGGAGATCGGCAGGAACCATGTCGCCCGCCGAAAGGCGCACGACATCGCCAGGCACGATCTTCTCCATTGGAATCTCCGTGAAATTTCCGGCTCCGTTCTCCTCAGCGGGAGCTGAGGCGCTTTTTCGCTTGACGCTTGCCGTTGTCTTGACCATTGCGCGCAACTTGGCGGCTGCTGTACTGGACCTGTGCTCCTGGACGAAGGCCATGAGAATGGCGAGAAGGACGATGACGGCTATGACTGCCGCTGCACGGACATCGCCAAGCCAGGCGGAGACTATGGCGAGTCCTAGAAGAAGGCCGTTCAAAGGGTCTTTTGCCCGGCCCCAGAGCTCCCGCACGATACTGGGGCGGCCTTCCTGGGCGATGAGGTTTGGGCCAGTGGCCTTGAGCCGCGCCGCGGCTTCACCTGGATCGAGGCCGGCAGGCGAGCTGCGCACCAAAGCCCAGAGCACATCCAGGCTCGCGCGGCTCGCGCGGATGGTCTCGTTGAGGAGCAGGCTGCGTGTGCGGCGCGCATCTGGATGGGGTTTCAAGCGGCGGTTTTTCTGGTTGCGCCAAGCTTCGTTCGCCATCATGAGGTGGTTCAACCGCAGTATTGATTTGCGCTTTTATAACGTGTCCGCTCTTGGCGGGGCGGGCCTTATTCTGAGCCATGACCGAAATCTGGTTTTATCATTTGCAGCGCCATCCGCTCGAAAAGGCGCTGCCTCTGCTCATCGAGAAGTCGCTCGAAAAGGGCTGGCGCGTGGCCGTGCAGGCCGTCAGCAGGGAGCGGCTCGAAGCGATCGATTCCTGGCTCTGGACCTATTCGGAGGAGAGCTTTCTTGCCCATGGCCGCGCACGGGATGGCGACGCATGGCTCCAGCCGGTTTATCTGACGGACGGCGTCGAAAACCCTAATGGCGCAGCGCTCAGGCTTTTTGTCGAAGGCGCCAGGATCGCGCCTGCTCTTGCAGCGGAAGGCGCGGCCTATGCCCGGATCGTCAACCTCTTCGACGGCAACAGCGCTGAGGAGCTCTCCTGCGCCCGGGAGCAATGGAAGGAGCTCAAGGCCCAGGGGTTTCAGGTGACCTATTGGCAGCAGAGCGAAAGGGGCCGCTGGGAGATGAAGGGGTAAGAAAGGCTCACGTCTCCCACCGTTCTCTCGCCGCATCGTCCTTGGCCTTGGCTTCCACCCAGCCGCCTTCGCCGCCGTCCGCCCGATGCTGCTTCTTCCAGAAGGGCGCATCCGTTTTCAGAAAGTCCATGAGGAAAGAGGCTGCGGCAAAGGCCTCGCCGCGATGAGCGCTCGCGGTGACCACGAGGACGATTGGCTCGCCAGGCCGGATCATGCCGAAGCGGTGGATCACGAGGAGGGCTTCGAGAGGCCAGCGCGCGCAGGCCTCCCTGGCGATGCGATGGATTTCGCTTTCCGCCATCCCCGGGAAATGTTCGATTTCGAGCGCTTCAAGCGTGCCGCCCTCGTCCCGGCAAAGCCCGGCGAAGGTGACGATGGCGCCGATGCCTTTCCGCTCCCCGGCGAGCGCAGCGGCCTCGGCAGAGGCGTCAAAGCTTTCCTTCTGGACTCGGACGACGACTTGGGCGGGCACGCCCTCATCCCCCGGTCATGGGCGGGAAAAAGGCAATCTCCTTCGCCTGACCGATGGGCGCATCATGCCTTGCATGGGTCCGGTCGAGCGCAGCGCGGACCGTCTTTCGATTGGCGAAGGCCGCGGCGTAGTTCTCGCCCCGTGCCGAGAGCCAGCTCATGACCGCATCGACCGTTTTGACGTCTTCCGGGGGGGCGATCTCCTCCTCGGCCTTGCCGATGCGCTCCCGCACCCATGCGAAATAAAGAGCTTTCATGCTGGCGGTCAGGGGTCGGCGGCCACTTCTTTTAAGCTCGCCTTCAGATAATCCCACCCCGTATATAGCGTCAGCAAGGCGGAAAGCCAGAGAAGGATGAGGCCTGTCGCCGTCACCCCAGGTATGATGCCGTCGCCCGAGGGGCCTGCAATCAGAAAGCCGAGGGCCACGAGCTGGAGCGTCGTCTTCCATTTGGCGATATTGCTCACCGGCACAGAGACCTTGAGATCGGCCAGGAACTCCCTGAGGCCGGAGACGAGAATTTCGCGGCAGAGAATAATCACCGCCGCTGCCAGGGAATAGCTGGCGATGGTGTGGTCCGCGGCTAGCATCATGAGCACAGCCGCGACGAGGAGTTTGTCGGCGATTGGATCGAGCATCTGGCCGAGGCGGGACTGCTGCGACCAGGCGCGGGCAAGATAGCCGTCGAGAAAATCTGTGATGCCAGCAGCGATGAAGAGCCCGAGCGCCAGC
>DASRYK010000067.1:0-4403 GCA_035687205.1 Methylocella sp.
GATGCCATGGAACGCCGTTAGTCGGTTTTGTGGCCCAAAACAGGCTCAGGGACAGAGGAAACCGAGACTTCGCGGTTTCGCCAAGGGGCGGGATCGACGATTTCACCCGCGGCGAACTTTTGAAATCCTTCAACGACGACGCGGTCCCCTGGTTTCAAGCCATCCAAAACGATCCATTGCTCATCGACAACATGCCCGAGACGGACCGGCTGCACCACTGCGCGGTTATCCGGGCGCAGCACATAAACTTCGGTGCCGCCTCTATCGTTGCGCCGCACGGCCTGCTGCGGCACCGTCAGCGCATCCGCATCAATACCCTGCTCGATCAACACGCGGACATACATTCCGGGGAGAAGCTCATATTTTGGGTTCGGGAACTCGCCGCGCAAGGTGACCTGGCCCGTGGTTTTGTCCACGGTCGCATCAGAGAAAAGCAGTTTTCCGACATAGGGATAAGGCGTTCCATCGTCGAGCAGAAGCCGCACTTTAACAGCATCGGTGGAAAGCTGCTCTAAAGCGCCGCTTTCGAAATCGCGCCGCAACTGCCGGAGCTCGCTCACCGACTGGATGAAGTCGGCGTAGATGGGGTCGAGCTGCTGGACCGTGGCAAGATGGGTGGCCTCGCCTTGACCGACGAGTGCGCCTTCCGTCACCAGCGCCGCGCCGATCCGGCCGCTGATCGGGGAACGGACTACTGTATAGTCAAGATCAAGTTTTGCGCGCGCAACATCCGCCTTACGTGCCGCAACATCGGCCTGGGCCTGGCGAAGCGCCGCCATGACATTGTCATATTGAGCCTGGGACGCAACATGCCCCTCAATCAGCCTTTCGACTCGCCTCGCATTTTTTTGCGCTTGTTCGAGAACCGCTTCCGCTTTAGCCAGCGCGGCCTGTGCGGCATCAAGCTCGACTTGAAAGCGCGCGGGGTCTATCCGGTAAAGAATGTCGCCAGCCTTGACCTCTGTTCCCTGCTTGAAAAGGCGCTCTATTACGATCCCCGCCACCCTTGCACGAATTTCCGCGACGCGCATCGGCGCAATCCGCCCCGGCAGCTCCCGGACGAACGGGCGCGGAGTGGGGTGAACAGTTACCACTGCAACCTGGGGCAGCGGTTTTGCTTCTTTCGTCTGAGCGGGCTCGGGCCTCCCGCAGGCAGAGAGAATAAGCGCCGCGCAGCCAAAAACTGCCAGCTGGATTGCGCGGGCATTAATGTTCATTCCGTTCCTCTCATGCTTCATTTCGCCGCTGCCGGGAAAATCTTTCCTTTGGAGCTCAGCTAAATCCGGCGGGGGATGTCGCAATGGGCACATCCCACTTTATCACTCTCTGGCGGACTGCACCGCACTAATAGACGAGCCAAGAGCTCGGCTTTTTAAAGATGGTGCTTCGCCGGGCCGCGCACAACGGGATCCCGAAGAAGGCTGTGACCGCCACAACCGGGCTCCAGCGCTTGAGTCTTCTGAGACTATTGCTCTTGTGAGCCCCCGGTCTACAGAAATCCTTGGCCCGCTCTTTTTTGGGCTTCCTAAACATAACCTGCCACAGCATCGCCCGGATTCGCCGCCAAGCCTCATAAAAAGTAGAGCAGCGACAAAACTGCAGATCTCTACTTTATTGCCTTGCTCTGCTTCAGGCCCAGAAATCCATTCAGGAGAGGCTTATTGCCGCGCATTTTCCGCAATTTTGAGGCCAATTCTTGGCAGGCGGGGGCTAGGCAGCACGTATTGCGTGCCGTTTGGGCGGCGGGAGGCCAAATACCATCATTCGCTTTGATGTTTGGCCCCCGGCCTTCCCGTCCAGCAACACCACTCTTCGCTGCCGGAGGCATAGAAAACATAGCATTGCGTAACCTTTGCTGCCCTTTCCACTGAGGCCATCCATTGCGTTTTTCAGTCTCTGTTGACATTACGCGCCTTGCCACACGCGTGCTCAATCTCACGCCGAACGGGATAGACCGGCTCGACTTTGCCTTCGCCTCACACTTTCTTTCGCCAGCGAGGCAGTCCAGCTCAGCTTTCATGATGACACAGCTTGGCCCTCGGGCGATCGCGGCCAAAATGGGCCGCAGCATCATCGAGGGGATCGCCATTCATTGGGGAGAGGACGAAACTCCGGACTCAGACGAGGCTTATCAGAAAGTTGCCGCCTGGATCCGTGGCGAGGCAGCGCCGTCAGCCTTTGTGCAGCGTATCGTGCGAAAACGCCCCGAGCGCGCTGCCGGATTGCTGCGATGGATCAGCAAGAATGGCTTGCCGGTTGGACGCAATCCCGTAAAAGCGCTGCCGGAAGGCGCGCGCTATGTCAATGTGAGCCAGTTTCCGGTCTGGATGACGCGTTATTTTCAATGGCTAAGCCAGCGGCCCGATGTCAAAGCCGTTTTCTTCGTTCATGATTTGCTGCCGCTTGAGTTTCCCGAATATTTCCGGCCCAACGAATATGAACGGCATCTGCGGCGGCTCAATAATATTGCCCGCTTCGGCGCCGGGGCGATTGTGACGACCGAAGCCGTCCGGCAAGCGCTGCTGCGGCATCTCGCAGCGCTTGGACGGGCCAGCATGCCAATTCTCGTTGCGCCAGCCCCTGTCGCGCCCGCCTTCCACCGGCGCGGGAGGCCGGACAAAGCTCTCGGCCGCCATCCCTATTTTGTGGCCTGCGGCACGATCGAGCCGCGGAAGAATCATCTCATGCTCCTGCACATTTGGCGCGAGCTCGTCCGCCGCGATGGAGCAAACGCGCCGAAACTCGTATTGATCGGAAGCCGGGGATGGGAAAACGAAAACGCCATCGACTTGCTTGAGCGGTGCTCTTCGATTGGCAATCACGTCATCGAGGTTTCAGGTCTTCCCACACCGAGCGTCAAACGGCTTCTCGACGGCGCCAGCGCCCTGTTGATGCCCTCTTTTGCCGAGGGATACGGGCTTCCCGTTGCTGAAGCGCTCGCTGCGGGCGTGCCAGTAGTGGCCTCGGATTTACCGGTTGTCCGCGAGACCGGCCGTGGCCGGGTCATAACGCTAAGCCCTATCGATGGCGAGAGATGGCTTGAAACGGTCCGCGCCATGGCAGCTTCCTGCCCTCCTTCCAAAGACGGGGCAGAGGCAAGGGCACATGATGCCGGTTCGTCCACAGCCCGCTACTTTGCCAAGGTTGAAAGCTTCTTGGAAAACCTGTGATGCACAGCATGCTTCCGGGAGATGGCAATACCTGGTGCCGTCATGATAAGGCGGCAAACTATTTGCTGTGAGCCATCACTGAAGAGCGCGGCGGAGAATCTTCGGACCGCAGTCTGCGCGCCGTCTCGAAAACATTGACTGCAAAAAGCAAGACGAACACTGCGCCAGCGCCACATAGAACAAGGTCGTAAGGCGAGAAAATCTCGGGCCCTATTAAGATTTTCTCTTCTCCAGCAAAATACATCCAGCCGTTGATGGCAATCAAACTCACCCGGAGCTCAGTTGGACCCAAGGCCAGAAATGACAGCCGGAAACTTTTGCCAACATGATTAAAGAGAAACACATACATGCAAAGAAGAAAATAGCCAAGAAGCGCAAAGTAAGCGGCATCAAGACGGATATAGGGGGTGAGCCCCGCGCCTGTCATGATCGCAAGATTGCAGAGCGCATCGATGGAATGATCCAAAAAATAGCCATAACGCGGCCGCTCGATTTGCCGGTAGCGCGCAAGGCTCCCATCAAGGGAATCGCCAAACCAATGGAGGATGAAACCGAGGGTCGCAACCCAAAGAAAAATAGGGTCAATATTGCTTGCCGCATAACCGGAAAATACCGTTGCCGCCCCTAGGACTCCAAGCCAAGTCAGCCTGTCCGGGGTAACAACGGGAGGCATGTGCGCGCAAAGCCAGTTCAGAAGCTGGCGTTCCCGGCGCGCCAGAATGTTATCCTGAACCCGTGTGAAACTGGGTGGCTGCTCCTCAGAAGCCTGTGTTTCCCCAAGATAAGCAGCTGGTTGCACTAGAGCCCCCGCCAATGATTTTCAATTCATAACTGTCAATCGAATGGCATCAAGCAACTCGAAGCGATCAAAAATCCGGGGAGAATGTGGCAAAAAAAATGCCAAAGAAGCAGACAGCGGCACTAACTTCTCCACCGAGAGAAATTTCCAGCCTGTAAGACTTTTTTGTCACGCGCGCCGTTAAATCTTGCTTTGCGGATTCGAGCAAGGTTTGAAGGCGGCGCAGGCCGTTCCCGGCGCTCAGTTATTATTAAACCGGTTGATGATGGCGAGGGTTGTGAGGCCGGTCATAACGGGCTGGGTGACGAGGCCGACGATTTCCATCATTTTGCGGAAATTGGCGATTGGCGCATCGGAGATGTAGAGCAGGTCGCGGCTTTGCATTTGGAAGCGCTGCGCGACGAACATGGCCGTGGCGCTGTGCATGTCGAAAT
>DASRYK010000068.1:0-14987 GCA_035687205.1 Methylocella sp.
TCGAGTTCGCCGTCGCGGGCTTGGGCGTTAAGGACATCATCATCTGCGGCCATTCCCATTGCGGGGCAATGAAAGGCTTGCTCGATCCGCCGCCAGCAAAAGATTTCCCGGCACTGATCCAATGGCTGACGCATGCGGAGTCAACCCGCCGCATTGTGCAGGATAAATATGCCCGCCAGGAGCCGCGTCCCGATCTCTTGAACGTCACCATTCAGGAGAACGTGCTGGCGCAGCTTGAAAATCTGCGCACGCATCCTGCTGTTGCCTCTGGCCTAGCGCAGGGAACACTGAAGCTCCACGGCTGGGTCTACAAATTCGAGACCGGAGAGGTGTTCGGCTTCGACCCAGGAGAGGGCCAGTTCCGCAGGCTTGGCGAGCAGCCGAAGATCCGCCCCGCGCCTTCACGCAATTTCCAGCCCGCGGATGTTTAGCGCCGGGTGATCTAGCTGCTTGTTTGAACGGCGCGCGCTTCCGGGAAGCGCGCCAAGCGAAAGGAAAAGAACTGTGAGCGCATCGCCATCAGCCGTGCGGAGCCTTCTTTCCGGCTGGAAGGAGGATCTCTTTGCCTCAATCGTCGTGTTTCTGGTTGCCTTGCCGCTGTCGCTCGGACTGGCGCTGGTTGCAGGATATCCCTTTGAGAAAGCAGCAGCCGCCGGCTTGATCAGCAGCATGATTGGCGGCATCGCCGTCGGCCTTCTCTCCGGCAGCCCGCTCCAGGTGAGCGGCGCAGCCAATGGCGCCGCCGTCATGGTGGCGCTTTTCGTCAAAGAGCTTGGGTTCGAGGTCATCGGTCTGATCGTGATGATCGCAGGCCTCATACAAATAGCTGCGGGAATGTTGCGGCTCGGGCCGGCTTTCCGCGCCGTCTCCCCGTCACTCATTCAAGGAATGCTTGCGGGAATAGGCCTTTTGATTTTCGCCGCGCAGTTTCATGTGATGGTCGACGACTCGCCGCCGGGCGCTGGCAAGGAGTTTGGCGGCCTGATCAATCTGTGGCAGCTTCCTGAAGCGGTCTGGAAAGGCGTGGCGCTTATGGAGCACCGGCCTGCTGCGCTGATTGGCCTGTTCACCATCGCGGTCATTGTGTTGTGGACGGAATTTGCCCCTAAGCGGCTGAAGCTGCTGCCTGCGCCGCTCGTTGGCGTCTGCCTTGCCACTGCCGCCGCGGTCTGGCTGGGCCTCGACGTGAAATATGTGCCCGCGCCCGATGAGCTTTTGCATGCGGTGACTTTGCCTTCGCCCGCGCTGCTCGGCCGCGCTGCTGAGGGGGCAATATGGATGGCGGCCTTGTCGCTTGCCTTCGTCGCAAGCGCAGAATCGCTGCTCACTGCCACGGCGGTGGACGCGATGCAGAACAGGGCCCCGCGCGCTAAATATGACCGGGAGCTGTTCGCCCAGGGCACCGGCAATTTGCTCTGCGGCGCGCTTGGCGTGCTCCCTGTTTCGGGCGTGATCGTGCGCAGCGCCGCCAATGTCGATGCGGGCGGGCGCACGCGCCTCTCGGCCATCCTGCATGGCGTGTGGATACTTGCTTTCGTGCTGCTGTTTCCCGGAGTGCTGCGCATGATTCCTGTCGCAAGCCTCGCAGCTGTGCTGGTCTATGCGGGCATAAAGCTCGTCAAGCTGGGCTTTTTTAAAATGCTGTGGGGGCAGGACCGCGCCGAGGCTTTCGTCTTTCTCGCGACCATGACCGGCGTGCTGGCGATCGACGTGCTCACGGGTATTGCCATGGGGATCGGCCTTGCGGCGGCCAAGCTGCTCGTTACGGTGACGAGGCTGACGATCGACATCGAAGAAAACAAAACTGCTGGAACGGTGATGCTCCGCCTGAAAGGCGCTGCCACTTTTATGCGTCTGCCGCGGCTTGCGGAAACGCTCGAATCGCTTGACCCTGGCGCCCATGTGCATGTTGATCTGTCCCAGCTCACCTATATCGACCACGCTTGCCTCGATCTGCTGGTGAACTGGCATGACCGGCATCAAACGAATGGCGGAAAGCTTTCGCTCGATTGGGACACGCTGCACGGCTTGTTCAAGGAACAGACTTGGAGCGGGAAGGACAGGCAGAGTCTCTTTGTTAAAGCGTGACGAGACGCTCGCAGCCGGCCAGGCGGCTGCGAGCGGTATTAAGCACAATTTGTATTTGTTATGATTTTGTATTTGTTATGATTTCTCAGCGCTTCCGCAGCGGCCGCCGCTGTTTGCCTCCGCTGGTCTTGAGGCAAAGACGCCCTCACCACACCTCCCCGGACGGACGCACTTTAAGCTCGAAGGTCCAGGCGGATTTTTTCTGCTGTTTTACCCAATAGACTGTTTCCGCAATGGCGTCCGGCTCAAGAAAGAATGCGCTGGGCTAGCCGGGGAATTGGCTGCGGGCTTGCGGCGAATCGATGATCCCGTCGATGATAACAAGGGACATCCAGCATTGTAGATCAGCGTCTCCACAGGGCCAAAGCGCTTGTGAACCGGCGCAAAGGCGCGCTCCACGGATGCCGCATCGGCTATGTCGCAGGCAAAGGCTGCGCCATTGCCGGGGCCAGCGCCAGCAATCACGCAGAGGGCGGCTTTGCTTCACCTTCCGGGCCATGGCTCATGGGTGCATGCTTTCCCTTTCTCTATTTCTATATCGGTGTCTCTCGGGAGCAGCATGAGCCTTCCGGCACGCTCATGACGAAGCGCGCGCAGCGCCAAATAAATCCTTGTAAGTTTCCCGCAGGACAATCTTCTGAACCTTGCCCATGGTATTGCGCGGCAACTCCGCGGTAGAGATCACGCGCTTCGGCACTTTGAATTTTGCGAGGTTCTTGGCCAAAGCGGTTTTCACCTCCGCCTCGCTCAGGGACGCGCCCGGGGCCAGCACCACTGCCGCTGCGGCCGCTTCGCCGAAATCTGGATGCGGCACGCCAAATACTGCGCTTTCGATGACGCCAGGCAGCGCGTTGATCGCATCTTCGACCTCCTTTGGATAGATATTGAGGCCGCCGCTGATGATCATGTCCTTTGCGCGGCCCACAATGCAGACATAACCGTCTGCGCCGATCCTGCCGAGATCGCCAGTGATGAAATACCCGTCCTGCCGGAACGATTCCGCCGTTTTGTCTGGTTTGCGCCAATATCCCTTGAAGACATTGGGGCCTTTCACCTCGATGACGCCGGTCTCGCCTTGCGGCAGGGCGGACCCATCCGCGGGGCTAACGATCCGCAGCGATACGCCGGGCAGGGGGAGGCCAACGCTGCCCGGCCTGCGCGGCCCGTCATAGGGGTTGGATGTGTTCATGTTCGTCTCGGTCATCCCGTAGCGCTCGAGGATGATATGCCCGGTCTTTTCGCGAAAAGCGCGGTGGGTCTCCTCGAGGAGGGGGGCCGAGCCGGAAACGAAAAGCCGGATATGCGCAAGCTTTTCCTGTGCCAGGCCGGGATGCGCCAGAAGCCGCGTGTAAAAGGTGGGCACGCCCATGAAGACGGTGGCGCGCGCCAAAAGCGCAAGGCACTCGCCAGCATCAAATTTGGGCATGAGGACGATCTTTCCGCCGCTTAGAAGAACGGTGTTGATCGCAACGAAAAGACCGTGGGTGTGGTCGACCGGCAGGGCGTGGAGCAGCACATCCTCTGGCGTAAAGCGCCAGATCTCCGCAAGCGTTCGGGCGTTCGAAGCGAGATTGCCATGAGTCAGCATGGCGCCTTTCGACCGGCCCGTGGTGCCTGAAGTGTAGAGGATGGCAGCAAGATCGTCCGGCGCCCGGCACACATTTTCGGGCTGCGGGGCGCAGCGCTGGCTCAGCCCGGGGAATGACCCGCTTCCATCGCTGCCAAGCGTCTCGATCGCCGGAACATGCGCTTTGCCGGCGGCTTTGGCGAGGCTTTCGCGCCGGGCGGGATCGCAAACGAAAATCTTTGGGGCGGCATCGGCCAGAAAATAGGCAATCTCGGCCTCTGTGTAGGCCGTGTTGAGCGGCACGAAAACGGCTCCTGCCCGGACCGTTGCGAGATAAAGCGCAATGGCCCAGGGCGATTTTTCGATCTGGGCAGCGACACGGTCCCCAGGCTCAGCCCCAAGCGCGGCAAGCGCGCTGGCGTAGCGCGCCGTAAGCATGGCAAAATCCCCGAATGTCAAGGCAAAGCCTGAGGGCGTCTCCAGGAACACGCGGTCTTGGCTGCTCTCTGTTGCATGGCACAATTCTTGAATTAAATGGTTTGCCATTGGCGGCCATTCGCTAATGTAAAGATGATTTTGTAATCTGGCATGGGCGTGCTGCAAATCCTATATCTGCTGGAGGCGGGCTTTGGGACCGCGGCACAGAGGGAGCGGAGAAAAGGGGCACAGAGGGAGCGGAGAAAAGGCGACGTTCACCGTGAGCTTTATTTTTTAAGCGCTCTAAACTAGAGCTCCGGCGCCTATAGTTTAGAAGATTTGTAATAAGTGATTCATGTCTTGAGCTTTATTTGAAGTCCAGTTAAAGGGTTTGCTTGTTAATGTTCCGTGGGCAGGCTTAAAGGCGTTTTGGCGGCTGGTTGATGATTGTATGCTCCTGCAACGTCATAAGTGATGAAAATGTCAGAAATGCCTTGAGCAGCGGCCGCTGCTCCAGGACTCCTGGAGCCGTTTACAAATGCCTTGGTTGCAGCCCGAGCTGTGGCCGCTGCATCGCAACAGTGAAGGCGATCATCAACGAAGCGGTCCCCGAGGAAGCCCCTGAGAGGTGCTCTTCGAGCGCGCGGTTTGAGCGCGCTGCCGAAGCCCTCTGCCCAGCCTGAATGCACCCCTTCCCTTCTATATCATCGCCCCGCAGTCCTGCCATAGGGCCCTAAAGAGCTGGGGCCCGCTTTGCGGCGTCTCAAGGTTTTGCATTCATGAACCGGCGAGGGTCTTTGGTTTTCTGGAGACAAGCCGCCCGGGGATCTAAGCGGGCCTAACGCCCATCCGGGGTGCGAATCCCGATCCATTTGTTCTTCACCTGATCGAAATGAATGGTCGGATCGTAGTGCTCGACGGCCAAATTCAGATTTTGGGCTGAAAGGCGGCCGAGAGCGGCCATCACGGCATAAGAGGCTACGACCCGGTCGCGCTGGGCGGTGACCAGCCCGACGCGGGCGTTGAGCAGAACTTGCTGCTGGAACAAAATATCGAAAGTTGTGCGCTGACCGACCTCGGCTTCCTGCCTCACGCCGTCAAGCGCAATTTCGGCCGCCTTGACGGCGGCTCTCGAGGACTGGATGACGGCCCGCGCGGAGTCGAGCTGCCCCCACACTGAGACGAGCTGCGCGCGGACCAAGGTGCGCTGGAGATCTGCCTGCAGCCTGGCCTGGCCTAGCGATTCCTTGGCTTGCCGCGCCCTCGCATAGATCTCTCCGCCTTCATAGATCGGCACGTTGAGCTGCGCCGTGATCGAGCCGTTGAAAAATCGCTCCCCAGGAATTCCTGTGAAATTGTAATTTTGTTGAACATTCCCGACGAGGTTGAGCGTCGGATAAAGCTCGCCTTCAACGAGTTTCACCTGAAGAGCCGCGGCATCGACGGCGTGCAGGGCCGATTGAATGACGGGGTGCTCTGCGAGCGCGAGGTCGATGGCTTCCGGAAGCGTGCGCGGCAGCAGGCTTTCGATCGTGCGTGCGGGCTCGAGCCTTGTTGGGTCAGCCCCGATGACGCGGCGGTAATCCGCGACGCTGGTTTTCAGATTGGCTTGGGCCGTGAAATAATCCGAGCGCCCCGTTGCGAGACTTGCTTCAGCCTGGGCAACGTCGGTTCTTGTCACTTCGCCCACGGTGAAACGGTCTCGTGTTTGGCGCAGCTGCTCTTCGAGAACAATGATGTTGTTCTTGCGCAACTCGAGGATCGCCGTGTCGCGCAGCACGTTCATATAGGCCGTTGCCGCCGCCAGCAGAATATTCTGCTCGGTCGCGCGCAGGTTCTCGCGCGCTCCGAAAATCGATGATTCGGCCTGCCGCACGCCGTTGAGGGTCCGGTTGCCGTTGAAGATATTCTGCGACACGGTGAGGCTAACTGTGCCTGGGCCTGTTCCTTTTCGAGTTCTGATGCCGCCGCTGCTGCCGCTGCCGCTGCTAAGCTCCAAAGGCGAGCCAGCTTGAATTCCGACCGCCGTGGCGTCCGATGGAGTCGTGATGTCAAAGTAGTTATAGCCATACTGCCCCGAGACGCTGGCTTGCGGCCGCCATTGCGAGCTTGCCCGGGGCAAATTTTCGTCTGTTGCGCGCACGCCGGCCCGCTGCTGATTCAAGTCCGGGTTGCCTGCATAGGCACGCGCCAATGCGCCCGACATCGTTTCGGCCGCGGCAGAGCATGGACTAAGCAGAAGTGCCGCACAGGCTGCGAAACGCAATGCTCTCATGAGACAATGCTTTCGTTCAGGGCGCGCAGGATAAAAAGAGTTTCGTCAGTCATTTGCGGCGGCCCTCATGCCAGGCGCCCGGGGCGCAATGGCGGGAATATCTCCGTTCTCGAACATCAGACGAGCCGGCACAGAAAAGGCACATGAATGCAACGCTGAAAAGGCCACGCGGGATCAAAACGGCTTGAGCGCAGTGTCATATCCTTTCCCTCTATGACGGTAAGAAAAGCGGCCTCATTATGGCCCATGGCATGATGACCGCTCTTGGCACAGCCGGCTGACCGGTGTCTTGAGCCGCTCGAAGGTATTCGGCAAACGGCCTGCGGCTGAAGGCCGTTCCTTTGTTCCGGCAACGCCATCCGGTCAGCGGCCGTTGCGGCGGAAAGGGCGTCTTGCCAAGTCAAACGCGGGTCTCGGGGCCTGAGGATCCGGCTGCAAACGGATGTAAGTTGCGAACATGCAACAGTGCTCCGGATAATGCAGTGCATGGTTCATCAGTGCTTGCAGGCGCGGCGTAACGGCGTAGTTTTGTCGAAATTAATTCCTGGCTTGATAGGGAGTCGATCTAATGCGCCGTTCATTACTGCTGGCATCGGCTGGTGCCATCGCCCTCTCCGCATCGGCAGCCTTGGCGGCCGACTTGCCATCGCGTGCCCCCCCGCCGCCCTATGTTCCGCCCGCGCCGATTTTCACTTGGACCGGCGTCTATGTCGGCGGCCAGATCGGTTACGCCTGGGCTTCGGACAGCACCAATTTCACAACCGCTGACCCAGACCGGCCTTTCTTCAACGCGAGCACCAATCCGAATGGGGTGATTGGCGGCGCCCATGTCGGTTATAATCTGCAATACAACCAGTGGCTGGTCGGCCTTGAAGGATCTGTGGACGGGACGAGCGTTAGCGGCAGCAATTTTCTGGCGCCCCAGCCAGGTTTCCTGCATCTCGTGCATCCCCCGCTCTCTGTGACCGGAAAGGCGAACATTCAGGGTTCGATTCGCGGCCGGATCGGCGTCGCCTGGGACCGGCTCCTCATCTATGGGACGGGCGGTGTGACCTTCGCCGGCATCGAGGACGACTACAACCTCGGCGCGCCCTTCTTCCTAACAAGCAATATCTCGAAGACAAGGGCGGGCTGGACGGTCGGCGGCGGCGTGGAGTATGCCGTCACCAACAATTGGTCCGTGCGGGTCGAGTACCGCTACAACAATTGGGGAAGCTACAACGATTTCCCATTCCCGACTCTTGGCAATGGCGTGATCTTCTCGCCGATCGCGCGTCATAACTTCACGCAGAGCCAGGTGCAGGCCGGGTTCAGCTACAAGTTCGACACCTTTGCGCCTCCGCCGGTCGTTGCCAAATACTGAGCGCGCTCCCCAGAGGTTCTCCCCAAACTGGATCCCGGCCTTGTAGGCCGGGATTTTTTATGCCGCAGGGTTTTGTATGCAGCATCCCTATGGGCGCTTTGCGCGAAGACGGGAATCAATTTTTGAAGCCGTCCGGCATCTTTGCGTGGATAGGGCCTCGCCTTTGGCCATCGGGCTCTGATCAAGAGAAGGCCCCTTAGCGCTCAAATCATTGCCAGCGCCGCGCGGGACTGTGACGCGATTGCCATCGATTTGCGGCGCGGGATTGGCCAAGCCCGGCCGGCGGTCTTTGTCAAGATTCTCATGAACATCATGCGCGATCAGGCCAATCCTCTGCGCTTCTCGAGTGAGTCAATGCGCTTCTCGAGTGAGTCAATTTGAGCGCTGACTGGCGCAGCAACGGCCCTGGCGAAAGCGGCTCAGATCGACCAGCCGGAAGAATGCTCCCCGATATGGTCGATGATGCCCCGCTCAAGAAGAAGCTTCATAATCTCCCGCGCGGCCTGTTGAGCCGTCTGCTCTCCGCGCCCAACAATGATCTCTGGTGATTCCGGGTTCTCATAGGCCTGGTCGATGCCGGTAAAATTCTTGATTTCGCCTGCCATCGCGCGCTTGTAGAGGCCTTTGGGGTCGCGGGCGATGCATTCCTCAATCGGGGTTGCGACAAAGACCTCGAAAAATTCCTCCTTCTCGATGAGATCGCGCACCAGCCTGCGCTCGGCTCTGAAGGGCGAAATGAAGGAGCATAGGACGATGAGTCCTGCCTCCGTCATGAGTTTGGCAACCTCGCCGATGCGGCGGATGTTCTCGACCCTGTCGGCTTCGGTGAATCCCAGATCCTTATTGAGTCCGTGCCGCACATTGTCGCCATCGAGCATGATTGTATGGACACCATCCGCATTGAGCCTCGACTCGACGAGATTGGCAATGGTTGACTTGCCGGAGCCCGAGAGGCCCGTGAACCACAGCACGGCGGGCTTATGATGCTTGATTCGCGAGCGCTCGGATTTTGTGACATTCAGACCTTGGAGATGAATATTGGTCGCGCGGCGCAGGCCGAAGGCGATCATTCCTGCGGCTGCGGTGGCGTTTGTGAGCCGGTCAATCAGAATGAAGGCGCCCGTCGTGCGGTTGCTGTGATAGGGGTCGAAGGCGACCGGCACGGTCGAGGCGAGGTTGCAAAAGCCCACTTCATTCAGGCTCAAGGTCTTCGCGGCGAGCTTGTCTAGCCGGTTGACATCGAGGCGGTGTTTGAGCTCTGTGACGGAAACCGGGACCGTCCGCGTGCCTGTTTTCATGAGGTAGGAGCGTCCAGGCAGCAGCTTGCTGTCGCTCATCCAGATGAGATGGGCGGCGAACTGGTCGGAGACTTCTGGCCGGTTCTTGGGATCGCAGAGAATATCGCCACGCGCGATATCGAGCTCGTCGGCAAGCGTCAGGGTGACGGAATCCCCGGCTGATGCGCTCTCAAGGTCGCCGCTTGCCGTAACAATCCGCACAACCTTCGATTGGCGCCCGGAGCGAGCAACAATGACTTCGTCTCCCGGGCGAACCGATCCGCTTACGAGCGAGCCGGAGAAGCCTCGAAAATCGAGATGCGGGCGGTTCACCCATTGAACAATGAAACGAAGCGGCTGCGCAGCGCTGTCGTCAGAGACATCCACGCTCTCGAGATAATCGAGCAGCGCCGGGCCGCGGTACCAAGGCGTGTTGGCGCTTGCCTTTGAGATGTTGTCGCCATAGCGGGCAGAGACTGGTATTGGCACGATTGAGCTGAAGTCCAGCGCTGCAGCAAAGTTTTCGAATTGTGCCGCGATCTCCTCGAAGACCGCTTGGCTAAAACCCGTGAGGTCGATCTTGTTGACGGCGAGCACGATATTTTTGATGCCCATCAGCGATACAATGGCGGCATGCCTGCAGGTCTGCGTCAATAGCCCCTTTCTTGCGTCGACGAGCAGGATTGCAAGCTCGGCGCCGGATGCGCCGGTCGCCATATTCCGGGTGTATTGCTCATGGCCCGGCGTGTCGGCGATCACGAATGAGCGCCTGGGCGTTGAAACGTAGCGGTAGGCGACGTCGATGGTGATTCCCTGCTCGCGCTCGGCTTCGAGCCCGTCAACCAGAAGAGCGAAGTCGATATTGCCGCCGTCGGTGCCATGCTTGCGGGAATCGCGCTCGAGCGCAGCTAGCTGGTCGTCGAAAATGAGGCACTGCTCATAGAGGAGGCGGCCGATGAGCGTCGACTTTCCGTCATCGACTGAGCCGCATGTGAGGAGCCGGAGGGTGGGGAGCTGAGGGGCGCTCGAAAGCGGCGCAAGAGCAGGCTGAGCAGAGCGGAGCATCAGAAGTAACCCTCGCGCTTTTTCTTTTCCATCGAGCCAGACTCGTCGTGATCGATCAGCCGGCCTTCCCTCTCGGATGTCCGTGAAGCGCGCATTTCTGCGATGATCTCTTCAAGAGTTGAGGCTTTGGAGCGTATTGCTCCGGTCAAAGGGTAGCAGCCAAGCGTCCGGAAGCGCACATGCTCAAGGCGCGGGGCTTCTCCTGGCCGCAGCGGAAGCCGGTCGTCATCCACCATGATGAGCGTGCCGTCACGCTCGACCACCGGCCTCTTCTTGGCAAAATAAAGAGGCACCACCGGAATCTCCTCGGCGAGGATATAGTCCCAAACATCAAGCTCGGTCCAATTGGAGAGAGGAAAAACCCGCATCGATTCGCCAGGCTTGATCCTCGTGTTAAAGAGCTGCCAGAGCTCAGGCCGCTGGTTGCGCGGATCCCACGCATGGGTTGCCGAGCGGTGGGAGAAGATCCTTTCCTTTGCCCGGCTTTTTTCTTCGTCGCGCCTCGCGCCGCCGAAGGCCGCGTCGAAATGCCATAGATCGAGCGCCTGGCGCAGCGCTTCGGTCTTCATGACCTGGGTGTGGATCGAGGATCCCGATGCGATCGGGGATATCCCGCGCCGGAGCCCATCCTTATTGATATATACAAGAAGCTCCATTCCCGCGCGTTTTGCCGCTTCATCGCGAAAAGCGATCATCTCCTTGAATTTCCACGTGGTGTCCACGTGAAGGAGAGGAAAGGGGGGCTTTGAGGGGAAAAAGGCTTTTAGCGCGAGATGCAGCATCACGCTCGAATCTTTGCCGATCGAATAGAGCATGACCGGCCGCGAAAATTCGGCGGCCACTTCCCGCATGATGAAGATGGCTTCCGATTCGAGACGGCGCAGACGGGGAGGCAGGCTATTTTTCACACTAATATCCTGTTATATAGTAATTTTCACATGCACTACATGTCATTACTACGGCGCTCTAAGTTTCGCAACCTGTCACGCAAACGTGGCATGAAAACGGAATGTCAAAACCGGATCTCGATTCCGGGCGATGGCTTGAGCTTCAGCGCAATCCCCGCGCTGATGAGAACAACATATTCGCAGGCTTGCGCGAGCGCCTGGTTCAGGAGGCCTTGCGCATCCCGGAAAGACCGGGCGAGCGCATTGTCCGGAACAATCCCGCCTCCCACTTCGTTCGAGACGAAAATTACAGGGCCTTCAAGCCCAGCGATGCTCTGTGCGAGCTCCTGCGCGGCGGCCTCAGGATCGCCGCCGCGAAGCATCAAGTTACTTAGCCACAAGGTGGCGCAATCGGCGACCACGATGCGCCTTTGGCGCGCTTCGCGCCTGAGAGCCCCTGAGAGCGCATAGGGTTCTTCGATGACCGTCCAGCGCGCGCTGCGCAGGGCAGCGTGGCGGGCAATGCGCGCTTCCATTTCCGCATCAAGCGGTTGCGCTGTTGCAATGAGAACGGGGTCAAGGCCGGAGGATTCCGCGAGCCTTTGCGCATAACAGCTCTTACCCGACCGGGCGCCGCCCAAAACAAGAAGGCTTTTGATAGCGGCTTCAGCGGGGGGCGGCTGAAGACCTGCAGGGGCGTGAGAACCCTCGCCCCGTTCGCAATCTTCCGCTCCGGGCGTTACGTCCGCCATGGGTGCTCGGGCAGGTCGCTGACGCCCACAGGGGCGACGCCAGCCAGCGCGACGGCATGATCATTTTCGACCGAGCTTCCGCTGACTCCAATGGCTCCAATCAGAATCCCGTTCTTGTCAACAATGGGGAGGCCGCCAGGAAAGGTGATGAGCCCGTCGTTCGAGCGCTCGATCCCGAAGAGAGGGCCGCCGGGCTGTGAAAGCTGGCCGATGAGGCCGGTCGGCATGCCAAAGAACACCGCGGTCTTTGCTTTCTTGATGGCAATGTCGATGCTGCCGACCCAAGCGTCATCCATGCGATGGAAAGCCTTAAGGCTGGCGCCGGAATCGACAATGGCGATACACATTTTCGTGCCGAGCTCGATCGCGCGCCGGGTGGCAGCGTCGATGGCTTTTCCGGCATCGGCAAGTGTGACATGCATGAGAGTCTCCGGGGCGTGTGATTGCGCATATGTTCAAGCCATTGGCGCCGGCGCCAGCTTCCTTTATCTATCATCGCAAAAGGCGCATAAAGTTTAAACCTCGCGGTCTGGCAAAGCTTGCATGAAATTTTCTTTGGCGAGGCGCTGGCTGGCGGCGCTGGCAGTCTTGGGGATGACCGCTCCTGCCTTTGCGCAGGGCAGAATCGTCAACGTCTATGGCTGGGGCGATTATATCGACCCCAAGGTTTTGTCGGATTTCACCAAAGAAACCGGAATTACGGTTTCCTACGAATCTTACGACTCAGCGGAGAAAGCCGACTCCCGGCTCATGAAGGGACAGACCGGGTTTGACGCCGTAATTGTCCCTGGAGACGTTCTGCGCAAACACCTTTCAATGGGACTTTATCAAACGCTCGACCGGTCAAGACTTCCAAATAGTAAAAACCTCTGGCCCGAAATCATGGCGCGTCTTGCCGCCTATGATCCGGGAAACCAGCACGCGGTCAATTACCAATGGTTCACGGCTGGCATCGCTTACAATGTCGAGAAAGCCAAGGAGCTGCTGGGGGAGGCGGCTGTGGAGCAGGCTCGCGAGGGGGCAGGCGTTCTTGGATCGTGGGACGTTTTCTTCAAGCCGCAGAATCTAAAGAAATTCGCTGGCTGCGGCGTGATGCTGCCGGGCAGCGGCGAGGAAATGTTCGCGATTGCCCTCATCTATCTCAAAGGCGATCCGGGCTCTGTCCGCCCGGCCGATATCAAACGCGCCGGGGAGCTATTGTACGGCCTCAGGCGTAATGTGGAGAAATTCGATTCAAGAGAATATGCCAGCGAGCTTGCGGATGGGGACATCTGCCTTGCGGTTGGCTACTCAATGGCAAGCCTTCAAGCCCGCGACCGTGCGCGGGAGGCGGACAATGGAGTCGATATCGGCTTTGTCATTCCAGCAGAAGGCAGTCTGATGGTTCTCGACAATCTCGCAATTCCCGCGGACGCGCCTCATGCCGGGGAGGCTTATGCGTTCATCGATTATTTGTTGAGGCCTGAGATTGCCGCGCGCAATACGAATTTCACGCATATCGCGAGCGGCGTCATTCTGCCGGAAGCGGCGCTGGACAAAGAAATCTCTTCTAATCCCTCGATTTATCCGGGGCCCGCTGTAATGCAGAAGCTCTTTGCCGCGCCGGTTTATGAGCCCGCGCTGCAAAGGGCCATTCTTCGCGAATGGGAGCGGATCAAGACAGGCAAATAGCTGCGCAGCCACAGCTCTTGCTTGCTCCCATCAATATTCAATCGGCTCCCAGAACAGGCTGGCAACGACCGTGAGGATCGCTCCGCTCACCGCGCCAATTGCCGCCGCAAGCAGCAGCGCGCCGATTGAGAGCCCGCCGCTTGTGAGTCCGGCCGCCAAACCTTGAAAAATGAAGCCGCCAATGGCTCCTCCCACGGCGCCAACCACTGAGTTCATGACGGTGCCAAGAGAGAATTGGGTGATTTTTGCAAAGATGTTACCGCCGGCCGCGCCAGCGATCACCTGAATGATGAGGCTGACAATCGTTGTCGAGTCCATTTGGCCTTTCCTCCCTTAGGACCCGCGAGAGCAGCAAGAAGGCTTTCCGCGGGTTGTTTCCCTTGTTACTCGCGCGCCTTTGCCGGTGTTTGACAGCCCGGGGAAAGCCCTCGCTGCCGCATATCCGGCATTGTGCAGCCGGGGCCTGGCGCGCTGCCCCGGTCTCCAGCCAGCTTCGCGCCTTAACAGGCCTTTCTTGAGCGCGGCCTTTTCCATGCAACGGCAGAGGATAGCTGCGCTCTGCCGCCTGCAACCCGCGCCCTGACATTGAAGGCTTTTCGCAGGCGGTTAAAGATCCAGGTTAAAGATCCATATGTAAGCGCGCCATGGCCCTCCCGGCCGTGGCGCGCCTTTTTATAAGGGCCACGCCCGGCACCGCGGCATTCCGGGCTGGCAGCCTTTATTGCAAGGCAGCATTTTTTTGCGCCGCGGGCGGGTCAAACTCTGGAGAACCAGAGCTCTAACCCTATATGATGAATAGTTCCGATCCCTTCTCCCGTCACGCGCTTTTCGAGAAAGGAAGAGCAGGGGAGATGCGCAGGGCGCTCTTCCGCTTAAGCTGTTGCGTGGCTCGAAATCGCGGGATGCCGCCAGGCAAGCTCCTTATCTTGAGCCCTCATTTTTCAGCGAAGCCTCTTGTTTTCGGGATCTCAGCCATTATATCAGGCACCCGTTGTGGATGAGCTGCCGTGCTTCCTGCTCCGGCCATCGGGCGGAGAGGGAGGCAAAATCACTGATAATTCAGTGATTAAGGCGGTTCCGGATGACCCGTCGGCAGTTTTTCAGAGCTTTTTGAAAAACGCCGGTTGACAGCCGGAGCGGCCTCGACCTATAAGCCCGGGATCGACTGCAACGCTGCGTCACGCGGCCGGTGCGGAACTTCCTCGCGCTTCTCGGGCCTGAACCCACCCGGTTAATCAAACCGGGAAGCGTGCGTTTCGGCGCCGGGTCCGGGCAGTTTGCCAGCTTAGCCAGTTGTCTTGTTTGGCTAAGCCCGCTGTTTGAAAATTGAATAGGAAGAAAGAGAAACGTGGACGGCGGAGTCCTTGCGGGCTGCTGCATAAAGGAAATGCATGCGGCCAAAGAGAGACTCTGGCGGTCACGGAACTCTAAGTTCACCAAGCTTGCGGGCATGGACCGCAAGCAGGTGTGCTTGGGACTCGTCGAAGCTTCAGGAGACTGAAGCTTGAGCCAAGAGAAGTGACCAGCCGGTGACAAATTCTCGTTCAACTTGAGAGTTTGATCCTGGCTCAGAACGAACGCTGGCGGCAGGCCTAACACATGCAAGTCGAACGGGCGTAGCAATA
>DASRYK010000069.1:0-25737 GCA_035687205.1 Methylocella sp.
CCATATCGACGCGGGAAAGACGACGACGACCGAGCGGATCCTCTATTACTCCGGAAAGTCGCATAAGATCGGCGAAGTGCATGAAGGCGCCGCGACCATGGACTGGATGGAGCAGGAGCAGGAGCGCGGCATCACGATCACTTCTGCCGCAACCACGACATTCTGGCGGGGCAAACGCCTCAATATCATCGACACGCCGGGCCATGTCGATTTCACGATCGAGGTTGAGCGCTCGCTCCGCGTGCTCGATGGCGCTGTCTGCGTCCTTGATGGCAACCAGGGCGTCGAGCCGCAGACGGAGACGGTGTGGCGGCAAGCAGATAAATACAACGTTCCGCGGATCGTTTTCGTCAATAAAATGGACAAAATCGGCGCCGACTTTTTCCGCTGCGTCGAAGACATCAAGACCAAGGTCGGGGGGCGCCCGGTCTGCATTCAGCTCCCGCTTGGCTCGGAATCGAGCTTTAAGGGCATTATCGACCTTGTGCGCATGAAGGCCGTAGTTTGGGAGGAGGAGGGGCTCGGCGCGAGATTCGCGGACACGGAGATTCCGGACGATCTCAAGGCCAAGGCGGAGGAATACAGGCGTCTCCTCGTAGAGGCAGCGGTCGAGCTCGATGACGATGTGATGGCCGCCTATCTCGAAGGAACGGAGCCCGATGCCGAGACATTGAGGCGGCTCATCCGGAAGGCCGTCCGCGATATCGTTTTTATTCCTGTTCTTTGCGGCTCGGCCTTCAAGAATAAGGGGGTGCAGCCTCTGCTCGATGCCGTCGTGGATTATCTTCCCTCCCCTGCCGACCGCGAGGCGATCAAGGGCATAGACCTTAAGACCGGCGAAGAGACGGTCCGGCTCCCGCGCGACGAGGATCCCTTCTCCATGCTCGCCTTCAAGATCATGGATGACCCCTTTGTAGGCACGATCACTTTTGCGCGCGTTTATTCCGGCCATGTCGAATCCGGCACGACTGTCTTGAATTCAACCAAAGACAAGAGAGAGAGGATTGGCCGCATGCTACTCATGCATGCGAACAACCGCGAAGATATCAAGGAGGCGTATGCGGGCGATATTGTCGCTCTCGCCGGATTAAAAGAAACGCGGACCGGAGACACGCTCTGCGATCCCGCGAAGCCGGTCATTCTCGAGCGCATGGAATTCCCCGAGCCTGTGATCGAGATCGCCATTGAGCCGAAGTCCAAGGCAGACCAGGAGAAGCTCGGCATTGCCCTCTCCAAGCTTGCCGCCGAAGACCCCTCCTTCCAGGTCTCTACCGATCCGGAGTCCGGCCAGACGCGGCTTAAGGGGATGGGCGAGCTTCATCTCGACATCAAGGTCGATATCTTGCGCCGCACTTACAAGGTCGACGCGAATATTGGAGCGCCTCAGGTTGCCTATCGCGAGAAGATGACGCGGCGCGTCGAGGTCGATTACACGCACAAGAAGCAGACAGGCGGATCTGGCCAGTTCGCGCGGGTCAAAATCATCTTCGAGCCCGTGGAGACAGGGCAGGGGTCGAGCTTTGAGTCCCAGGTCGTGGGCGGCGCGGTGCCGAAGGAATATATTCCCGGAGTCGAGAAGGGCATCGAGAGCGTCATGGGGTCAGGCGTGCTCGCCGGCTTCCCGGTCGTCGATGTCAAGGCGACCCTTGTCGACGGCGCCTATCATGATGTCGACTCCTCGGTGCTTGCCTTTGAGATTGCGGGCCGCGCCGCTTTCCGCGAAGCCCTGCAAAAGGGCAACTGTGTCCTGCTTGAGCCGATCATGAAGGTCGAAGTCACAACGCCTGAAGAATACACGGGTGCGGTGATGGGCGATCTCCTTGGCCGGCGCGGGCAGGTCCAAGGGCAGGACATGCGCGCGAATGCGGTCGTCATCAATGCCATGGTGCCTCTGGCCAATATGTTTGGCTATGTCAATCAGCTGCGGTCGATGAGCCAGGGCCGCGCCAATTACACGATGCAGTTCGATCATTACGAACAGGTCCCAGCGGGCGAAGCCGGGAAGATCCAGGCCAAATATGCCTGATCCAATGGTGACGTGCGTCAAGAAATCCTAAAGGAGCCGGACGATGGGAAAGGAAAAATTCGAGCGGACAAAGCCGCATTGCAACGTCGGGACAATCGGTCACGTCGACCATGGGAAGACGACGCTGACGGCGGCGATCACCAAGGTTTTGGCCGAAACGGGCGGTGCCACCTTCACTGCCTATGATCAGATCGACAAGGCGCCCGAGGAAAAGGCCCGCGGGATCACGATCTCAACTGCGCATGTCGAATATGAGACCAAGAAGCGCCACTATGCGCATGTCGATTGCCCCGGCCATGCCGACTATGTGAAGAATATGATCACCGGCGCGGCCCAGATGGACGGCGCGATCCTTGTCGTGTCGGCTGCCGATGGCCCGATGCCTCAGACGCGCGAGCATATTCTTCTTGCGCGCCAGGTCGGCGTCCCGGCTCTCGTCGTCTTCATGAACAAGGTGGACATGGTCGACGACCCGGAGCTTTTGGAGCTTGTCGAGCTCGAGCTGCGCGAGCTCCTTTCGAAATATGATTTCCCCGGCGACGAAATTCCCATCACGAAAGGCTCGGCGCTTTGCGCGCTCGAAGGGCGCAATCCCGAGATCGGGCATGATGCGATTTTGAAGCTGATGGACACTGTGGATTCTTATATTCCGCAGCCCCAGCGCCCGGTCGATCAGCCCTTCTTGATGCCGGTCGAGGATGTCTTCTCGATTTCCGGCCGCGGCACCGTGGCGACCGGAAGGGTCGAGCGCGGCGTGGTCAAGGTCGGCGACGAAGTTGAGATTGTTGGCTTGCGCCCGACCATCAAGACGACGGTGACCGGCGTTGAGATGTTCCGCAAGCTTCTCGATCAGGGCCAGGCTGGCGACAACATCGGCGCCCTTCTGCGCGGCACGAAACGCGAGGAGGTCGAGCGCGGCCAGGTCCTTTGCAAGCCGGGCTCCGTCAAGCCGCACACCAAGTTTAAGGCGGAAGCCTATATTCTGACCAAGGAGGAAGGCGGCCGCCACACGCCATTCTTCACCAATTACCGGCCGCAGTTTTACTTCCGCACGACCGATGTGACCGGGATCGTGACCCTTCCTCCCGGAACCGAGATGGTGATGCCGGGTGATAATGTGACCATGGATGTCGAGCTCATCGCTCCGATCGCCATGGAGGAAAAGCTGCGCTTTGCGATCCGTGAGGGCGGACGGACGGTCGGAGCGGGCGTTGTGTCCGCGATTGTGGAGTGACGGCGGCGCAGCCGGAAGATTGGGGCATGCAAGCAGCGGTGACTTGCGGGCGCGTTAAGCAGGATGCTCGCAGAAACGTCAAGCTGAGGGCAGGGAGTTGATGAGATGAACGGCCAGAATATCCGCATCCGGTTAAAAGCCTTCGATCATCGAATCCTTGATTCCTCGACGAAGGAAATCGTCTCGACGGCCAAACGGACGGGAGCGCAAGTGCGCGGCCCCATTCCGCTGCCGACGAAGATCGAAAAGTTCACTGTGAACCGTTCGCCCCATGTCGATAAGAAGTCGCGCGAGCAGTTTGAGATGAGAACGCATAAGAGGGTTCTCGATATTGTCGATCCGACGCCGCAGACGGTCGATGCTTTGATGAAGCTCGATCTTGCCGCGGGCGTCGATGTCGAGATCAAGCTGTAGAGCGCGCCCATGCTTTTGAGTGTGCGACAGCATCCGCGGGGTCAGTGCCGCAGAGGGTGGATCGGGAGACGTTAACCATGCGCTCAGGTGTCATTGCGCAGAAGCTCGGCATGACTCGCGTCTTTAATGCCGCCGGAGAGCATGTGGCTGTGACGGTTTTGAGGATCGAAGGGTGCCAGGTCGTGGCCCATAAGACAAAGGAGCGGGACGGCTACACGGCGCTGCAGCTTGGGATCGGCCGCGCAAAGGTCAAGAACGTCTCAAAGGCTGAGCGCGGGCGATTTGCCGCTGCCAAGGTGGAGCCCAAATTGAAGCTTGCTGAATTCCGGGTGGACGAGGAGGCGGTGCTACCCGTCGGCGCGGAGATTACGGCAGACCATTTCGTGGCGGGCCAATATGTCGATGTGACGGGAACGAGCACGGGAAAGGGCTATGCAGGCGCCATGAAGCGGTGGAACTTTGGCGGCTTGCGGGCCTCGCATGGCGTTTCAATCTCGCACCGGTCACATGGCTCGACAGGCGGCAGGCAGGATCCTGGCAAGACATTTAAGAACAAGAAAATGGCTGGGCATCTTGGGACCGAGCGCGTGACAACGCTCAATCTGCGCGTTGTCGAGACGGACATCGAGCGCGGTCTTATCCTCGTCGAGGGCGCGGTGCCCGGGACGGCTCAGGGCTGGATATATGTGCGGGACGCTGTGAAAAAGGCTCTCCCCAAAGATGTGCCGGTGCCAGGAAAGTACCGCATGCCTGCGGTCTCTGGCAGCGAGGCGGAGCAAGGCAGGGAGGCATCGGCGTGAAACTCGATATAACCTCGCTTGACGGCGAAACTGCGGGCTCGATCGAGCTCGACGATGAAATTTTTGGCCTTCCCCCGCGGCCCGATCTGATCGCGCGCATGGTGCGCTATCAGCTTGCCAAGCGGCAGGCCGGAACGCACAAGACGCTTGGGCGGTCGGAGATCGCGCGGACCGGAAAGAAGCTCTACCGCCAAAAGGGGACGGGATCGGCACGGCACGGCTCAGCCCGGGTGCCGCAGTTCCGCGGCGGCGGGCGAGCCTTTGGCCCGGTTGTGCGGTCCCATGCCCATGAGCTCCCGAAGAAGGTCCGGGCGCTTGCGCTGCGGCATGCGCTTTCTGCCAAAGCTCAGGATGGGCAGATCATCATTTGGCAGGAGGCCCGCGCCGCCGAGAGCAAGACAAAGGCTCTGCGGGCGAGCTTTGCCAAGCTTGGCCTGAATAGCGCCTTGATCGTTGACGGCGCCGAGCCGGATGCTGGCTTCCAGCTTGCCGCCCGGAACATTCCGCAAATCGATGTGCTGCCGGTGCAGGGCATCAATGTTTATGACATCATGCGGCGCGAGAAGCTTGTGCTTACCAAGGCTGCCGTCGACGCGCTGGAGGCGCGCTTTAAATGAGCCCCGTCAAAGCCCCGCAGGATATCCGTCATTATGACGTGATCCTTGCCCCTGTCATCACCGAAAAAGCGACGATGGCTTCCGAAAGCAATCAAGTCATCTTCAAGGTCCGCAAGGATGCGACCAAGCCGCAGATCAAAGCTGCGGTCGAAAATCTTTTCGATGTGAAGGTGAACGCCGTCAATACGCTGATCCGGAAGGGCAAGCGTAAGGTGTTCAAGGGCACGCGGGGCGTCCAATCCAGTGTCAAGAAGGCCATCATCACCCTTGCCGAGGGTCATAAGATCGACGTGACAACCGGGCTCTGACCGGATGCGAGGAAATCCGCTATGGCATTGAAGACGTTTAATCCGGTTACGCCTGGCCTGCGCCAGCTCGTCATCGTTGACCGGGCGGGCCTTTTCAAGGGCAAGCCCGTCAAGCAATTGACCGTTGGCAAGCCCTCCACGGGCGGGCGCAACAACAACGGCCGCGTCACCGTGCGTTTTCGCGGCGGCGGGCATAAGCGCGCCTACCGGCTCGTGGACTTCAAGCGGCGCAAGCTCGATGTTCCCGCCAAGGTCGAGCGCATCGAATACGACCCAAACCGGACGGCGTTCATCGCCCTTCTTCGTTATGCCGATGGCGAGCTGTCCTATATTTTGGCGCCGCAGCGGCTCGCCGTTGGCGATGAGGTCATCTCTGGCCAGCAAACCGATGTGAAGCCCGGCAATGCGATGGCCATCGGCAATATTCCGATCGGCACGATCGTGCATAATATCGAAATGAAGATCGGCAAAGGCGGCGCGATTGCGCGCTCGGCGGGCACTTATGCCCAGGTTGTGGGGCGCGACGGGGCCTATGTTGTCGTCCGCCTCAATTCTGGCGAGCAGCGGCTCATCCACGGCCGGTGCTTTGCGACGATTGGCGCCGTGTCGAACCCCGATCATATGAACATCTCGCTTGGCAAGGCTGGCCGCGCCCGGTGGCTTGGGCGGCGGCCGCACAACCGGGGGGTGGCCATGAATCCAGTGGATCATCCGCATGGCGGCGGCGAGGGGCGAACATCGGGCGGGCGTCATCCGGTGACTCCCTGGGGCAAGCCAACCAAGGGCAAGAGGACCAGGAGCAATAAATCCACCACCCGCTTTATCGTGACCTCGCGTCACAAGAGCAAGAAGAAGGGCTGATCATGGCGCGCTCGATCTGGAAAGGCCCATTTGTCGACGGCTATCTGCTGAAAAAGGCAGAGAATGCGCGCAATTCCGGCCGCGCCGAAATCATCAAGATTTGGAGCCGGCGCTCGACGATATTGCCGCAATTCGTGGGACTGACTTTTGGGGTCTACAATGGGCACAAGCACGTGCCCGTGCTTGTGACTGAGGACATGATCGGCCACAAATTCGGGGAGTTCTCCCCGACCCGGACGTTCCACGGGCATGCGGCCGATAAGAAGGCCAAGCGCGGCTGAGAGGGGGCGGGCATGGGCAAGGATAAGGCGCAGCGCGCCCTCAAGGAAAACGAAGCCAAGGCGGTTGCCCGGATGCTGCGGGTCAGCCCGCAGAAGCTCAATCTTCTCGCCCAGCTGATCCGCGGCAAGAAGGTTGACAGGGCGCTCGCCGAACTCGAATTCTCGCGCAAACGCATCGCCTTGGATGTGAAGAAGACGCTGCAAAGCGCGATTGCGAATGCTGAGAACAATCACAACCTCGATGTTGATGATCTTATCGTGGCCCAGGCCTATGTCGGCAATGGAATGATCCTGAAACGGTTCGCTGCGCGGGCCCGTGGACGGTCGGGGCGGATCCACAAGCCCTTCTCGCATCTGACGATCATCGTCCGCGAATTGGGCGCGGGCTCTGCCGGGGCGTAAGGAGAAAGGCATGGGGCAAAAAGTCAATCCGATCGGCCTTCGTCTTGGCATCAACCGGACCTGGGATTCGCGCTGGTTTGCGGCCAAGGGCGAATATGGGAAGCTCTTGCATGAGGACATGGCGATCCGCTCGGCCCTCATGAAAAGCCTCAAGCAGGCGGCGATCTCGAAGATCATCATCGAGCGGCCGCATAAGAAGTGCCGCGTGACGATTCATTCGGCCCGGCCGGGCGTCGTGATCGGCAAGAAAGGCGCCGATATCGACAAGATCCGCAAAACCGTGGCGAAGATGACCGAGTCTGAGGTGCTGATTAACATCGTCGAAGTGCGCAAGCCCGAGATCGACGCCGTTCTTGTGGCCGATTCGATTGCGCAGCAGCTCGAGCGCCGCGTTGCCTTCCGGCGGGCAATGAAACGCGCGGTGCAGTCGGCGATCAGGCTTGGCGCCGAGGGCATCCGGATCAATTGCTCGGGGCGTCTCGGCGGGGCCGAGATCGCCCGGCTCGAATGGTACAGGGAAGGCCGGGTGCCTCTGCATACCTTGCGGGCCGATGTCGATTATGGCACCGCAACGGCCCACACGGCTTATGGGACTTGCGGCATCAAGGTCTGGATCTTCAAGGGCGAGATACTTGAGCATGACCCGATGGCGCAGGACAGGAGAATGGCCGAGCAGGATCATCCGGGCGGCAGCGAGCGGCGCCGCCGGGAACGCGATGCCGCGTGACGGCTTGGGGATGTGCTTTGAAGGTCTGAAACATGCTGCAACCTAAGCGAACCAAGTTCCGCAAAGCCTTCAAGGGCCGCATCCACGGGGCCGCGAAAGCTGGTTATGAGCTGAGCTTCGGCCAGTTTGGCTTGAAGGCGCTTGAGCCGGAACGGATTACGGCCCGCCAGATTGAAGCGGCGCGACGGGCGCTGACACGCCGCATGCGCCGCGCGGGCCGCGTCTGGATCCGGATCTTTCCAGATGTGCCCGTGTCGAAGAAGCCTACGGAAGTGCGCATGGGCAAGGGAAAGGGCTCCCCAGAGTACTGGGTTTGCCGTGTTGCCCCTGGCCGGATCATGTTCGAGCTTGACGGCGTTCCGCTCGAGCTTGCTCAGGAGGCGCTGCAGCTTGCCGCTGCGAAGCTGCCGATCAGAACGCGCTTCGTGCAACACATTGTCGAATAGGGGCCTGGGCCGTGAAACAGAAGCAGCGATGGTCCGATCTTAAGGTGATGTCTCCGGACCAGCTCGAGAACGAGCTCCAATCTCTAAAGAAAGAGCAGTTCAATCTGCGCTTTCAAAAGGCTACGGGCCAGCTTGAAAACACGGCGCGCGTGCGCAGCGTGCGCCGCGACATCGCGAGGATCAGGTCGCTTGTTGCGCAAAGGCGGCAGGAGAGTTTGGGCCCTAAAGACGCAACTCTGCGTCGCGATCGCGAAAAGGTTTGATGATGCCAAGACGGATTCTTCAGGGTGTCGTGGTCAGCGACAAGCAGAATAAGACGGTTGTCGTGAAGGTCGAGCGCCGTTTCACCCATCCCCTGCTAAAGAAAACGGTGCGGCGGTCGAAGAATTACCACGCTCATGATGAGCACAACGCGTGCAAAATCGGCGATACCGTTTCGATCGAGGAGACAAGGCCAATCTCGAAGCTCAAGCGCTGGGCCGTCGTTAGCAGCGCGGCAAAAACAACGGATTGATAGCAGGAATGCGGATTGCCGCGGGGCCGCAGGCGGTCCGGAAGAAAGGTCTTAATCGATGATTCAGATGCAAACCAACCTCGACGTCGCGGACAACTCGGGCGCGCGCCGGGTCATGTGCATCAAGGTGCTCGGCGGCTCAAAACGGAAATATGCCGGAGTCGGCGATGTGATCGTTGTCTCGATCAAGGAGGCCATTCCGCGCGGACGCGTCAAAAAAGGCGATGTGATGAAGGCGGTCGTTGTGCGCACCGCGAAAGACATCAAACGGGCGGATGGCTCGGTGATCCGGTTTGATTCGAACGCGGCGGTTCTGCTCAACAATCAGCTAGAGCCGATTGGCACGCGCATCTTTGGGCCGGTGCCGCGCGAGCTGCGCGCGCGCAACCATATGAAAATCATCTCGCTCGCGCCAGAGGTGCTGTGATGGCTGCAAAGATCAAGAAGGGCGATAAAGTCATCGTCCTTGCGGGGCGCGACAAGGGCCGCTCGGGCGAAGTAGTGAAGGTCCATCCCAGCGAGGAGCGCGCGGTCGTGCGCGGGATTAACACAGTTCAGCGTCACCAGAGGCAATCCGCCAAGCAGGAGGGCGGGATCATCGCCAAGGAGGCGCCTGTTCACCTCTCGAATTTGGCCTTGGCAGATCCGAAAACCGGCAAGCCGACGCGGGTCGGATTCAAAATCCTCCCCGACGGCCGCAAAGTGCGTTTTGCCAAGCGTTCCGGAGAACTGATCGATGGCTGAGGCGAAAACCGGCAAAGGCGGCCCGAAAGAGCCAGGCAAGGCAGCGGCGAAAGATCCCGGAAAGGGCGGCGGCAAGACGGCAGCCAAAGCGGTCAAGGGCAAGGCGGCTGCCGCAGAACAGCGGGCGGAAGGCTCGCCTCCTGCAGAGGCCGCTGCCGCTGCGGAAGCCTTCTCGCCGCCGCAGGATTATATCCCCCGGCTGCAGAAATATTACGAAGAGACCGTGCGGCCGCAGCTCATCGAGCAGTTCGGCTATAAGAACAGGCTCGAAGTGCCGAGGATCGAGAAGATCGTGCTCAACATGGGCGTTGGCGAGGCGGTGGCCGATTCCAAAAAGGCCGCTCTCGCCGCTGCAGATCTCAGCTTGATCGCGGGGCAGAAGGCTGTCATCACCCGTGCGCGCAAGGCGATCGCGACATTCAAAGTGCGCGAGAACATGCCGATCGGGGCGAAAGTGACGTTAAGGCGCAAGCGCATGTATGAGCTTCTCGACCGCCTCATCACGGTTGCGCTGCCGCGTGTCCGGGACTTTCGCGGGCTTAACCCGAAGAGTTTTGACGGCCATGGGAATTACGCTTGGGGGATCAAAGAGCACATCGTATTCCCGGAGATCGACTACGATAAGACGGAAAGCATACTGGGGCTCGATATTATCGTTTGCACAACGGCAAAAACGGACGACGAGGCGCGCGCTCTTCTGCGAGCCTTCAACTTCCCATTCCGGCAATAATGGGTGGAACGGGCGCGGCGACCGGAGGTGAATTCATGGCGAAGAAGAGCTCGGTTGAAAAAAACAAGCACCGCATGAAGCTGGTGAAACAATATGCCGGCCGGCGGACCCGCTTGAAAGCCATTGCAAACGATCAGACCTTGACCATGGAGGAGCGCTTTGCTGCCCGTCTCAAGCTTGCCGAGCTGCCCCGCAATTCCGCGCCGTCGCGGGTGCGCAACCGGTGCGAAGTGACGGGAAGGCCGCGCGGCTTTAACCGCAAGCTGAAAATGTCGCGTATTGCCCTGCGCGAATTGGGTTCCAGAGGTTTGATCCCCGGTCTCGTGAAATCGAGCTGGTAGGAGAGCGGATCATGGCAATGAACGATCCATTGGGCGATATGCTCACCCGAATCCGCAACGCGCAGATGCGCGGGAAGGGGAAGGTGCAGACGCCTGGCTCGCGGCTGCGGGCGCATGTTCTCGACGTCTTGCAGGCCGAGGGTTATATCCGCGGCTACTCAACCACGGAATACGGCAACGGCCGGACAGAATTTGAAATCGAGCTCAAATACGCTGATGGCGCGCCGGTCATCCGCGAGATCCAGCGCGTGTCAAAGCCCGGCCGCCGCGTTTATGCGGGAGTCGATTCCATGCCCCGCGTGGCCAACGGGCTGGGAATTACCATTGTTTCAACACCGAAAGGCGTGATGGCCGATCATGCCGCCCGCGATGCGAATGTTGGCGGCGAAGTTCTTTGCAAGGTCTTCTAGCCGGCTAACAGGGAAAGCGCATGTCTCGCATCGGAAAGAAGCCTGTCGTCATCCCGGCTGGCGTAACGGCCAAGGTTGAGGGCCAAGCCGTCACGGTCAAAGGGAGCAAAGGCGAGCTCTCCTTCGCCGCGCCCGAGCAGGTCAGCCTCTCCTTCAGCGATGGAAAGATCGCTGTGGAACCCCGCAATGACAGCAAGGAGACGCGGGCTATGTGGGGCATGACCCGGGCGATGCTCAACAATCTCGTGATTGGCGTTTCCAAGGGATTTGAGCGCAAGCTCGAGATCAACGGTGTGGGATTTAAGGCTGCCGTTTCTGGCAAGAACTTGCAACTGTCGCTTGGCTACAGCCATGACGTGAATTTTCCAATTCCCTCAGGCGTTTCCATCGCAACGCCGAAGCCGACCGAGATCATGATCACCGGCATTGATAAGCGCCTTGTGGGCCAGACCGCAGCAGAGATCCGCGCCCTGCGCCCGCCGGAGCCTTACAAAGGGAAGGGAATCAAATTCTCTGAGGAATTCATCTTCCGCAAACAGGGCAAAAAGAAGTAAGAGCGGCTGCCGCAATGAGGAATTGATCAGATGACGAAGGACAAAACAGCGGCACTGCGCCGGCGGGCGAGAGTCCGGCATTGGGTGCGGACGCTTGCCTATGGCAAGCCGCGCCTGAGCGTCTTCCGCTCATCAAAGCAGATCTATTGCCAGATCATCGATGACAGCCTGGGGCGCACGCTTGCGGCTGCATCTTCGCTTGAGAAGGCGAACCGCGAGAGCCTCAAGAAAGGCGCAACGGTCGAAGCCGCAAGAGTCATTGGCCGGCAGATCGCCGAGCGCGCCTTGCAGGCCGGAATCAGCGAAGTCGTTTTCGACCGCGGGGCTTATATTTATCACGGGCGGGTGAAAGCTCTTGCGGAAGGCGCCAGGGAAGGCGGGCTTAAATTTTGACTTGCGGGCGGAAAGGGCTGCCCCGGCCCGGAGCCAGCGCAATGGATGGCGGTTGAGATAGGACAGACGGATGGCGCGTGAAGGAGAGGGCGGCCGCGGCCGCGACCGGGAAGACCGCGACGGTGAGTTCATGGACCGTCTGGTCCATATCAATCGCGTAGCGAAAGTGGTGAAGGGCGGCCGGCGTTTCGGCTTTGCCGCGCTTGTCGTGGTCGGCGATCAAAAGGGCCGTGTCGGCTACGGTCACGGAAAGGCGCGCGAGGTGCCGGAAGCCATCCGCAAGGCGACGGAATCGGCCAAGCGCTCTCTTATCCGCGTTCCGCTGCGCGAGGGGCGCACCCTTCATCACGATGTGAATGGCCGGCATGGGGCGGGCCGAGTCGTGCTCCGCGCGGCGCCTCCCGGAACGGGCGTGATCGCCGGCGGGCCGATGCGCGCGATCTTCGAGGCCCTCGGCATGCACGATGTCGTTGCCAAGTCTCAAGGTTCGTCCAATCCCTACAACATGGTGCGCGCGACATTCGACGCCCTCCGGAAGGAGGACTCCCCGCGGGCCATCGCGGCCCGCCGCAATCTCAAGGTGTCCACGCTCCAGGCGCGCCGCCAAGGCGGCGAGCCGGAAGCCGCCAGCGAAGCATAGGAAAAAGCCATGACGGCAGAATCCCCGCCCAGGATCGTCTTGGAGCAGATCAAAAGCCCGATCGGCCGGCCGGCGGCGCAGCGCGCGACGCTCATCAGGCTTGGGCTCAATAAAATCGGACGGCAATCCTCTCTTGAGGACACCGCTGCCACCCGCGGCATGATCGCAAAAGTATCTCATCTCGTGCGGATCATCGAATCTGGGGCCCCAGGGCAGGGCAGCTCAAGGACAGAGCCATGAAACTGAACGAGGTTGCTGACAATCCCGGCGCCTCCCGGCCGCGCATGCGCGTCGGGCGCGGCATTGGCTCAGGCAAGGGAAAGACCTGCGGGAGAGGCGTAAAGGGCCAGAAAGCCAGGGCCGGGGTTTCGATCAAGGGGTTTGAAGGCGGCCAGATGCCTTTGCACCGCAGGCTGCCGAAACGCGGATTCCGGAATCCCCGCGCGATCAGCTACAATGAGATTAATCTTGCCCGTATTCAGGCCGCGGTCGAGGCCGGCAAACTCGACCCGGCAGCACCGGTCACGGTCGAGGCGCTGGTTGCGGCAGGGCTCTGTGCCAAACCCCGCGATGGCGTGAAAATTCTAGGCAAGGGCACGATTGGCGTGAAGCTCGCGTTTGAAGTGGCGGCGGCCTCGAAGGGGGCCATCGCAGCCATTGAGAGCGCTGGCGGATCGGTTGCCCTGTTGCGGGCGGGGCCGGAACGCGCGCCGGAGGCCTCAGCCTGATAGCGCCGCTCAGGCGGGCCGGTCTGCCTGCCGGGGAGAAGCGCCGGAGATTGAGCCACAGGGATTGAGACCGTCTAAGAAGAACAAAATCGTGGCGTTTGGCGTGTCAAGGGAGCGGTAGATGGTATCGGCGGCGGAGCAGCTTGCTGCGAATATCAATTGGGGCGCCTTCGGCAAAGCCGAGGAGCTTAAAAAGCGCATCTACTTCACGCTGGGGGCGCTGATCATCTACCGTCTGGGCACCTATATACCGCTGCCTGGAATTGATCCGGCCGTCTTTGAAAAGACCTTTACCGGCTCGCGGCAGGGCGTACTCGAGCTTTTCAATATGTTTGCGGGCGGGGCCGTGCAGCGTATGGCCATCTTCGCCTTGAACATCATGCCTTATATCTCCGCCTCGATCATCATTCAGATGCTGACGTCGGTCTTCCCGACGCTTGAAGCCTTAAAGAAGGAAGGAGAGGCGGGGCGTAAGGTTATCAACCAGTATACGCGTTACCTCACAGTTGTTCTGGCGGCGTTTCAGGCCTATGGCATAGCCGTTGGCCTTGAAAATCAGGCTGGCGTTGTTCTGGAGCCAGGGTGGTTTTTCCGCATCTCAACAGTGCTGACGCTCACGGGCGGGACAATGTTCCTGATGTGGCTTGGCGAGCAGATCACCTCGCGAGGCATTGGCAATGGCTCCTCGCTCATCATTTTTGCTGGCATCGTTGCAGCTTTTCCCTCTGCGGTTGTGAGCACACTGGAGCTCGGCCGCCAAGGGGCAATCTCGACGGCCTTGATCATTGGCGTCATGGGGATGTCGGTCGCGGTTGTGGCCTTCATCGTTTTCATGGAGAGGGCGCAGCGCCGGCTTCTCATCACCTATCCCAAGCGTCAGCAAGGCAACAAGATCTATGAGGGACAGACGTCGTTTCTGCCGCTGAAGCTCAATACGTCGGGTGTTATCCCGCCGATCTTTGCCTCCTCGCTTCTGCTTCTTCCTGTCACTATCGCCAACTTCTCGCAAAGCCAGGGCGGCACAGGCTTTCTGGCCACGATTTCGGCCTATATTGGCCATGGCCGCCCGCTCTATATGATTGCTTACGCGGCGCTCATTATCTTTTTCGCGTTCTTTTACACGGCGATTGTCTTCAATCCGGCGGAGACGGCTGACAATCTCAAGAAGCATGGGGGGTTCATCCCCGGGATTCGGCCCGGCGAGAGGACAGCGCAATATATTGACACAATCTTGACGCGTGTGACGGTAATTGGCGCGGCCTATTTGGCGCTGATCTGTCTGCTTCCGGAAATGCTCATCTCTTATGCCGCGCTGCCATTTTATTTTGGCGGAACCTCATTGCTCATTGTCGTCAGCGTCACAATGGATACTGTGGCTCAGATCATGGGCCATTTGCAGGCGCATCAATATGAAGGCCTAGTGAAAAAGGCAAAGTTGCGCGGGAAGCGCAGATGAGATTGGTTCTTCTCGGGCCGCCAGCCGCCGGAAAGGGCACTCAATCCGCGCGGCTCCAGGAAAGATATCATATCCCGCAGCTATCGACGGGTGATATTCTGCGCGCTGCGGTCAAGGCAGGCACACCTGCGGGGCTTGCGGCCAAAGCCATCATGGATCGAGGCGGCCTCGTCCCCGACGAGACGGTTATCGGAATTGTTTCCGACCGGATTTCAGAGCCCGATGCAAAGGGAGGCTTCATCCTGGATGGTTTTCCGCGCACTGTGCCGCAAGCAGAAGCTCTCGCCCGCCTCTTGGAGTCACAGAACTTGAAGCTCGATGCAGTGATTGAGCTCAAGGTGGACGATGCCATCTTGCTCGGGCGTATCGCGAAGCGTGCTGCGGATTCGCAAGCAGGCGGCGCTTCGATCCGCTCGGATGACAATCCCGAAGCGTTCAAGGCGCGGCTTGCCGCCTATCACGCCCAAACAGAGCCCGTCGCCGCCTATTATGCCGGGAAAGGCTTGCTCAAGACGGTCGATGGAATGGCGCCCGTTGAGACCGTTGCGGCCGAGATCGCAAAGCTTCTCGATTCCTGCTGCCTTCTGTGAGCCTTGAAATGAAAGCGGGGCATATTCCCTGTGCCTCTGCCGCCCGGCGGCAGACTGCAAGAAGGCTGGGCTTGACCGGCGCTCAGATGCTGTACATCAAGCATTCTTCTTGATCTTCGCCAAGCGAGCGCATCTCGGCAAGACTTCGGTTATCGAGCACGGTGGCGATGGCGTTGCGGGCTTCGAGCATGATGAGGCGGACCGTGCAGCGCTCTTCATCCGCGCAATCGTCGCAGGGGCGATAGGAATTCTTGCTTGCACAAGCTATCGGGGCGAGCGGGCCATCGAGCACGCGAATGACATGGCCGACGCTGATTTCATGCGCTGGCCTCGCCAATGTGTATCCCCCGCCCTTCCCCTTTTTGGAATAGACGAATCCCGCTTTCCGGAGCTCGCCAAGAATCGTATCCAGAAATTTTTTTGGTATCCCGTTCGCGTTTGCAATGTCACTGACAAGGGTGACCTCCCCGACGGGCCGCCCGGCGAGATGAACCATCGCCTTAAGACCGTATTTTCCCTTTTTCGTGAGCATGCTGCAATCTCATCGGCCGTGGCTGGGCTCTCCAGAAACCGCCACGCAGGTTTAAGCCCGGGATTATCGGCCATGGCGGGCAATTTCAACATGATTTATAGCCTTTGTGCAAGGGCGCTGGGTGCGCCGCCCAGGCGGAGAAACTTACGGTGCCGGAGCAACCACCCTCTCTGGAAAAGCCGCAGCCAGTGCCTCCCGATTGGCTGCGATGACGCCGCGCTCGGTAATCAGGCCGGAAACCAATCTGGCAGGCGTGACATCGAAGGCGTAGTTGACAGCCTTGCTTCCGGGCGGCGTGATCTGAACGGTTTCGATGCGCCCTGAAGCAGTGCGCCCGGTGACATGCGTGACCTCATTCCCAGGCCGCTGCTCGATGGGCACCCCCGCCGCGCCGTCCTGGAGGCTGAAATCAATCGAAGGCGAGGGTGCCGCCACATAAAAGGGCACGCCGTTGTCATGCGCCGCAAGCGCCTTCAAATAAGTGCCGATCTTGTTGCAGACGTCGCCATGGGCAGTGGCGCGGTCGGTCCCGACGATCACGAGATCAACCATTCCATTCTGCATCAAATGTCCGCCGGTGTTGTCGGCCACAACCGTGTGGGGCACGCCGCGATAGCCGAGTTCCCAGGCCGTCAGAGACGCCCCCTGGTTTCGCGGCCGCGTTTCGCCGACCCACACATGGAGATCAATCCCCTCTTCATGCGCCAGATAGATGGGCGCAGTGGCGGTCCCCCATTCAACCGTCGCAAGCCAGCCCGCATTGCAATGGGTTAGAATGTTGACTGGCTCGCCGCCCTTTTTTTTCCGCGCTGCGGCGCGGATGATGTCCAGCCCATGGCGGCCGATCGCCTTGCAAAGGTGCACATCCTCTTCGGCAAGGGCTCCGGCATAGGCAAAGCCTTCGGCTGCCCGCCCGGCGGGAGGCGTGTTCAGGAGGCGCCTCTGCATGGCGTCAAGCGCCCATTGCAAATTGACGGCCGTGGGGCGGGCCGCCAAGAGGAGGCTGTGCGCTGCCGCCAGGCTCGCGTCCGACGGATCAGCACGCATCGCGAGCGCCGCGCCATAGGCAGCGGTGATGCCGATGAGCGGCGCGCCGCGGACAGTCATGTCCTTGATCGCGCGCGCGGCCTCCTGCGCAGAGGAGATCGTGACGTGCTTGAATTCATGGGGGAGCCGGGTCTGGTCGATGACGGTGATGCTTGCGGCATCGCTCCCCGGCCAGATGGTCCGGAATCTCTTTTCTCCGGCGCGCAAATTTTCCTCTCCCCCCGCAGACGCTCCACGGCAAACCGGCCGCTAAACCAGCTTAGTTGCAGTTGCTGCAGATGCTCCTGTCGATCTGATCATTCTGCTGCTCAATATCGCGATCGAGCGGCGATGTCGGAGCACCCTGAGATTCGCCCGGATGCGGCACGGTCGCCCCGGTTGGCGCGAGATATTTTTCGTTCAACAAATGCGCAGGCCTCTGCATGGGCAAAGGAGTCTCGCGCAGCGTCCGCGTTTCTCCAGCGAGCCCAGGAAGCGTTCCCGCAAGAGCGAACAGGAGCCAAGACCATAGCGTTTTCACCCTTCAATCCTCCTGGGTTCGCCTTTCCCAACGATGAACTGCCAACCCGCCTTAAATGTTCTCCGGGGCCCTCCGTCAGCTGCTCATTGATTAACGTATCTTTAAGAGAAAATGGTGCAGATGTCACAATGCTTTAACCATCTTTGGGGCGTGCATGCACAATTCTCCAGGAAATGCAGCGTCCGGCCTCGGCAGGCAGAGAGCCCGCTTGCCTGCCAGAAGCTCCTCCGAGGAGGAATTACGGGCCGATGGCGCGGCGAGCGCTTCTGACGAGCCCGCCTTATCAATTTTCACAAAGACGAAAGATAGCGCAGCTCAGCGCTTCTTGCCGCTGACTGGCAATGCGCCTGGCTTGAGCTCTTATCTCGCTGTCGCCATTTGCCTTTTTGGCTTCGCTTGGGCAGCAGGGTCCTATTTCACCGGGGAGAAATCTTTATTTGGACCTGGAGGAGACGCGAATTCCGGCATCCGGCAAGAGAAGGCCGGGCGCGCAGAGCTGGCTCAGTCCCTTGAGCGTCTCACCGCAGATATTGGCGCGCTGCAAAACAAGCTTGTAGCGTTAGAGCGCGCGCAGCGCGCCGAGAAAGTCAGCGAGGCTGCGGATGCGCTTGCTGCCCGTCTTAACGCCGCTAGATCGGAGAGCGCCGCCGCGATCGCAAACCTGGCGGAAAAGATCGACCGGGCGCGGCGCGAACAAGACGACAAGCTGATCCAGCTCGCGGCAAGGCTCGACCGCATGGAGCAAAAGCTTGCTTCGGCAACAGCGAGCCTCACGGGCGCCGGTGCTCTCCCCGCTCCTGGGGCTCCGCAAAAGCGCTTGCAAATGGCTCTTGCCGCCCCAAAGACGCAAGCGGAAGCCGGTCCCTGGCCAAGAAAGCCCCGGCTCATTACCAATTGGGTTGTGCGCGACGCTTACGATGGCTTAGCTCTTGTCGAAAGCCCTGCGGGCGCGATCGAAGTGGCGCCAGGAGAGATCCTCCCCGGCGCGGGCCGGGTGAAATCGATTGAAAGACGCGGCGCGGGGTGGATTGTCATTACGAGCCAAGGGCTCGTTGACTCGGCACGCAATGGATTCCCGCAATAGAGAGAGTGTGTGCTCGCCAGGCGTGGCAGGCAGACAGCAGATGGAAGGGTTGGATGACATGGTACCGCCACCCCGGATCGAACGGGGGACCTCTAGATCCACAATCTAGCGCTCTAACCAGCTGAGCTATGGCGGCGTGCCAGCGTTTTCCAGACCGTAAAAGGATCGTTTCGCGATTGCAAGATCCCCGGCGGGCGCAAGCTGGATGAAAATCGTGCCGGAACAGGAGTTACGTGAAAGCGGGGCAGGCAGAGGCTTTCAGCGATCATCGGCAGGGGATGACCGCTGCTCGAAAGATTAAGCCGGGGCTTAAACCGGGTTTTGCGAAGGTGGAGTATGGCAGCGAAAAATCCAAAGCAAGGGCCAGCCGGATTTTGCTGCCGCTCCGGTGTCGGAGAGAAAGAGATCGCCGAGATCCTGGCTTTGCTGCCTTCCGGTCTTGCCAAGAACATCCCGCTCGCCGCATTCGGGGGCCGGCATGCGCCGGACGCGGGGACGCCGGTTCTCGCGTCCAAGCAGTTCCTCGATATTTGCGGCGCCGGCACTCTCGATGCGCTGAGAAGCGTTTTTTCAAGCAGCAGAATTGGGCTTTCGCAGAGCCTTGAAGATCTTGCGGCAAGGCTTTCTGCCAGCGGCGAGCCTGCGGTCGAGAGGCTCCGTTGCCGCATCGGCGGACGCACGCGAACAGTTACCCTTCTCTGCCGCGGGAGAAGGGGGAGACGTAACGCGCCTCCGCTTCTCGCCGCCGCGATCCTTGATGTCTCGGGCCGGGCCAAGCCAGCGGTTTTGGGAGCCTCCCCGCGCAGGCTAGGGCAAAGACCCGGGAGCGCTGGCCGCTACTCGGGGAAAGATTTAGAATTGGAGCTGCGCCGCCAGAAAGCTGAATTCCGCGAGCTCAGCGCCATTCTGGACACGGCAATGGATGGCGTTGCAGTTCTCGACTCCCAAGGCCGCATTCTGTCATTGAACCGTTCCGGCGAGGCGCTGTTCGGATATGACCGCGATGAAGTTTCAGGGCAAGCTTTCACATGTCTTTTTGCCGCTGAAAGCAGGGCCTCTGCGCTCGATTACTTCAATGGCCTTAAGTCCGGAGATGCACGGAGCCTGCTCAACCAGGGCTGTGAAGTCCTGGGCCTTACCCGGCGGGGCGGGATAATTCCGGTATTTATGACCTTAGGAGGGATCGGCGCGGCTAGCGATCCAAGCGAAGCTCGGTTCTGCGCTTTGCTGCGCGACCTCACGCATTGGAAGAAGGTGGAGCGCGAGCTTGAAGAGGCGCGCCGCGAGGCCGAGCGGGCGAGCGCGATGAAATCCGATTTTCTTGCGCGGGTGAGCCATGAGATCCGGACGCCGCTCAATGCTATCCTCGGTTTTGCCGAAGTGATGACGGGCGAGCGCTTCGGCCCTATCGGCAACGAGCGGTATAAGACCTATCTCCGCGACATCCATGCCTGCGGCACGCTTGTCATGAGCCTCGTCAATGATCTTCTCGATCTGGCAAAGATCGAAGCGGGCAAGATGGAGTTCTGCTTCGCATCCATCGACGTCAACCGGATCGTCTCCGAATGTGTGGCGATCATGCAGCCGCAAGCGAGCCAGGAAAGCGTCACGCTCCGGCTTTCCTTGTCGCCCGCCCTGCCAAACGTCCTCGCCGATGAGCGCTCGCTCCGGCAGATCGTCTTGAACCTTGTGTCGAATGCAGTGAAATTCAACCGGCCTGGCGGGCAGGTTCTTGTCTCGACCGCCCTTGCCGATTCCGGGAGCGCCGTGATCCGATTCCGTGACACAGGCGTTGGCATCGCCGAAGCCGATATCGGGCTTGCATTTGAGCCCTTCCGGCGCCTCTCGCCCTCGGCTGCCTCGCGCGGCACAGGCCTCGGCCTGCCGCTCACCAAGGCCCTGGCCGAGGCCAATCACGCTTCCTTGACGCTCAAGAGCAGGGAAAACGAGGGCACATTGGTCGAGGTCGCATTTCCTCCCGCGCGAATCCTTGCGGAATGACCTTGGCAGCACTGCCCGGACGGATAGAAAGGGAACAATTGCGAGCCCCGTTCGTTCCTGACCGTCATTAAGCGCTGGAGCGAGCCATGACCGCTAAAGGGAGAGGAAAAACCGCTTCAAGCCCTCCGGAGGGGAAAAAAGGCGAGCGGCTTTCTGAAGAGCTCGAACGCGAGCTCGAGGAAAGCTTCCCCGCAAGCGACCCGCCCTCCATAACCCAGCCCGGCATAAAAGCAGGCGCGCCGGATCACGAGCGCCGCCGGCCGGGCAAATGAAGCCGCATCGCTGCGCCCCTAGGATAAGGCGGCGCGGCTCTGCTGGGGCATGCTGCTCTTGAGCGAAGGGTCAGCAGCCAGCGCTTCGCGGTAGAGTTCGGCGGTTGCGGTCTCGATTCGGCTTTCGAGAAGCTGCATGAAGGTCTTTTTGTCGAGACCCGGCGCGATCGGCTCAAGAAAAGCAATCGTCACGGTTCCCGGCTTGATCGCAAAACTCCGGCGCGGCCAGAAAAGCCCGGTATTGAGCGCTACCGGAACGCAAAGCGCTTCCGTATCCGCATAAAGATGAGCAACGCCTGTCTTGTATTCCGGCGGCGCGCCAGCGCGCTTTCGCGTGCCTTCTGGAAAGATGATCATTTGCCGGCCTTGGGCTAGCGCTTCGCGGACCTGCCTTGTGAGATCGGGCAGGGCTTGGCCCCGCTTCGCGCGGTCGATTGCAACTTGGCCGGCCCTTTTCAAATACCAGCCGAAGACGGGAATGGCCATCAGCTCGCGCTTGAGAATATAGCTGAAATCCTCTCCTTTGGTTGTGAGCGCCATGGTCTCGAGCGTGGATTGATGCTTTGCAGCGATGATGCAGGCGCCGCGCGGCAAGTTCTCAAGGCCGCGCCAATCAACCTTTGTCCTGCAGATTTTCTCGAGCAGCCAGACGGCCGAGCCCGTCCAGAACTTTGCATAGGCTTGGACTTTGTGCCGGTCCGCCAAAAGTATGGGCAGGCCGATGATCGCGAGCGTGGCGGTCAGAAGATAAAAGGCGGCATGAAAGGCAAGCGAGCGAAGCAGGATCATGGCAGCGATTTAGGCAAAGGGGTTCGCAGGGCGGCGATCAGCTCTTCTTGCATTTTTCGCGGAACTCCAGCCGCGCCTTGCCATGCAGGCCTTTGGCGCTGGCCTTGGCGGAGCACTCCTTGGCCTTGGCATTCCGGGCTGCCAGCTCCGCAGGCGAGAGGACCACCCTTTGGGGTTTCATCGGGCTAAGGGGGCTCCCGGCTTTCTGCGCCAGTCCGCTTGCGCTCAAAGAAACAAGCAGGGAAGCGCCGGCAGCGATTGGGCGCAGAAGCCTTGCCATGGCGGAGTGTCTCGAAACTTGTCTTCAAATTTGCAGATTTGCGGCGAGGTTTTAACCCCCGCTCAAAATTTTCTGCAAGGGGAAATGTCCGGCCCTTACAGCCGCTGCAGGGAGATGCGTGGACAAACCAGGGGCTTTCTCTCCAAATGGGAATTGCCGCGAAATTTTTTTTGCATATAAATATATATGCATATATAGTTTCTTGATCTAATCCTTGGGGTGCTTTTTGTCTAGCTCAGACCTTGCCTCCTTCGATGCCCTTATCTCCGCGCTGGCCGCAGCGGGCGAGGGAACGCGGCTGCGCCTGCTGAGCCTTCTCTCAGAGGCCGAGCTCACGGTTACGGAGCTTGTGACCATTCTTGGGCAGTCCCAGCCCCGGATTTCCCGCCACCTCAAACTCCTTGTCGAAGCAGGGCTTGTCGACCGGCACCGGGAAGGCTCCTGGGTTTTTTTCCGGATGAGCCAGAACGGGCCGGTTGCGGGCCTAGCCCGGGATGTTGTTGCGCGTTTGACGCCTGCCGATCCTTCCCTTTGTGCCGACCGGGCGCGGCTGAAAGAGGTGCGGCAAGCCCGCGCGGAGCAGGCCGCGCGCTATTTTGCGGCGCATGCGGCCAATTGGGACGAGCTGCGGGCCATGCATGTTGCCGAAGAAAGAGTTGAGTCTGCTATCCTCAACGCCGCAGGCTCTGGCCCTTTCCATGCCTTGCTCGACCTTGGGACGGGCACGGGCCGCATGCTTGAACTGCTTGGGCCTCTCGCATCGCATGCCGCCGGAATCGATCAATCGGCGCACATGCTGAGCATTGCCCGCGCCCGTATCGAGCGTGCGGGCTTGCGGCATGTGCAGCTGCGGCAGGGGGACATTTATGCTCTTCCGGCTGAAGCGGGGTTTTACGACCTTGCGGTCATGCATCAGGTCCTTCATTATCTCGATGACCCCCAGCGCGCGATCCGCGAGGCCGCGCGCGTCTTGCAGCCGGGCGGGCGCCTTCTCATTGTCGATTTTGCGCCGCATGAGGAAGAGACTTTGCGAACGGCTCATGCCCACCGCAGGCTTGGTTTTGCCCGGGAAGAAGTGGCTGGCTTCATGGCCTCTGCGGGCTTGGATTTGATCGCTGCGGAAAATCTTGCGCCCGGGGCGGGCGAACCAGGCAAATTGACCGTTTCCTTGTGGCTCGGCCGTGACCGGCGGGCGGCCGCAGATCTTCAAGCCTTTTGCACGCGGGAATTCGCATGAACGAGACCCTCTATTGCAGTTTTCCGCGGCCCAGCCGCTCCATCTGCCCTGATATTTCCGTGTCTTTCGAGTTTTTTCCCCCCTCCACAGCGGAGATGGAAGTCACGCTCTGGGAATCGATCAAGCGGCTTGCCCCCCTCGAGCCGAGTTTCGTGTCCGTCACTTATGGCGCCGGAGGTTCGACCCGCGAGCGCACGCATGCAACCGTTGCGCGGATTGTAAAGGAAACCGGGGTGAAGCCTGCGGCGCATCTGACCTGTGTTGCGTCCTCGCGCGAGGAAATCGGCCGTATCGTCCGCGGTTATTGGGAGATCGGCGTCCGTCACATCGTAGCGCTGCGCGGCGATCCTCAGGATGGGCCTGGAACGCAGTTCCGCCCTCACCCGGAAGGCTTCGAGAATTCCGCAGCGCTTGTTGCCGGAATCAAAAAGATAGCAGATTTTGAGATCTCAGTTTCGACTTATCCCGAAGGGCATCCCGAAAGCGCATCGCCCGACGCGGATATCGAGGCGTTGAAGGCAAAGATTGACGCCGGCGCGACCCGGGCAATTACACAGTTCTTCTTCGAGAATGAAGTCTATTTGCGTTTTCTCGATAAGGTGCGCTCGCGCGGCATCGACATTCCGATAACCCCCGGCATTGTGCCTGTGCAGAACTTCAAACAGACGGCGAAATTCGCGGCCCGGGCCGGTGCCAGCGTCCCGCAATGGCTTGCTGACCGCTTCGAGGGTCTCGATAACGATCCCGAGACCCGCAAGCTCGTCGCTGCAACGGTTGCCGCAGAGCAGGTCCTCGGTCTCGTCGATCACGGGATCAAAGACTTTCATTTCTACACAATGAACCGCGCCGACCTCGTCTATGCCATCTGCCATCTCCTGGGCCTGCGCCCGAAACGTCAGCAAGAGGCTGCCTGAATGACACGGAAATCGACAGGGGACGGCACGGCCGCTGCCCTTCTGGCAGCCGCTCGCGAACGGATCTTGCTGCTCGACGGCGCCATGGGCACCATGATTCAGCAGTATAAATTCACCGAAGCTGATTACCGCGGCGCACGCTTTGCGGGCTGGCCGCGCGACCTCCGCGGCAACAACGACCTTCTGACCCTGACCCAGCCTGAGGCGATCAAAGCCATTCATCTCGCCTATCTCGAAGCGGGCGCGGACATCATCGAGACGAACACATTCAACTCGACGCGCATCTCCCAAGCCGACTACGGCATGGAGGCGCTCGTCCCTGAACTGAATTCCGCCGCGGCTCGGCTCGCCCGGGAGGCCGCCAGCGAGGCTCAGCGGAAGGACGGCCGGAAGCGCTATGTCGCGGGGACCTTGGGGCCGACCAACAGGACGGCCTCGATTTCGCCTGATGTCAATGACCCAGGCTTCCGCGCGGTGAGCTTTGACGAATTGCGCGAGGCCTATGCCGAGGCTGCACGCGCGCTCGTTGAAGGCGGCGCCGATATTCTCATGGTCGAGACGATCTTCGACACTTTGAACGCCAAGGCAGCGATCGCCGCAATTGAAAGTCTCTTTGATGAAACCGGCGCGCGCTTGCCGGTCATGATCTCAGGCACAATCACCGACCTTTCAGGGCGCACTCTATCTGGCCAGACTCCCGCAGCCTTCTGGTATTCGCTGCGCCATGCTAAGCCGCTCACGATCGGCCTCAACTGCGCCCTTGGCGCACGCGAGATGCGCCCCCATCTTGCCGAGCTCTCCCGGATTGCGGACACTCTGATCTGCGCTTATCCGAATGCGGGCCTTCCCAATGAGTTCGGCCTTTACGACGAGACCCCGGAGTATATGGCCTCGCTCATCGGGGAATTTGCAGAATCAGGCCTCATCAATATTGTGGGCGGATGCTGCGGCACGACGCCAGCGCATATCCGCGCGATCGCTGAGCGGGTCAAGGGCGTTGCGCCACGCAATGTTCCTAGCGTTGAGCCTTTGCTCAGGCTTTCCGGGCTTGAGCCTTTTGTGCTCAACCATGAGATTCCCTTCGTCAATGTTGGCGAGCGCACCAATGTCACAGGGTCGGCGAAATTCCGCAAGCTGATCAAGGACGGCGAATATGCCGCCGCGCTTGACATCGCGCGCGATCAAGTCGCGATGGGCGCGCAGGTCATCGATGTCAATATGGACGAGGGGCTGCTCGATTCGCAGAAAGCGATGGTCGATTTTTTGAACCTCGTCGCCGCCGAGCCCGATATCTCGCGTGTGCCGGTGATGATCGATTCCTCGAATTTCGCTGTTATCGAGGCCGGTCTCAAATGCGTGCAGGGCAAATCCATTGTGAATTCGATTTCGCTGAAAGGCGGGGTGGAGAAATTCCTTGCAGAGGCAAGGACGGTGCGCAGCTATGGCGCCGCCGCCGTCGTGATGGCATTTGACGAGAAAGGCCAGGCCGACACGCTCGCGCGGCGGGTCGAGATCTGCTCGCGCGCGTATAAGATCCTGACCGAGGACGCAGGCTTTCCGCCCGAGGACATCATTTTCGATCCCAATGTCTTCCCTGTCGCAACCGGCATTGAGGAGCACAATACCTACGGCGTCGATTTCATCGAGGCTGCGCGGCAGATCCGCGAGCGCTTTCCGCTCGTCCATATCTCCGGCGGGGTTTCGAATCTCTCCTTCTCGTTCCGCGGCATCGAGCCCGTGCGCCAGGCAATGCACTCGGTCTTCCTCTATCATGCCATTGCGGCTGGCATGGACATGGGAATTGTCAATGCGGGCCAGCTTCCGGTTTATGCGGAGATTGATCCT
>DASRYK010000070.1:0-9572 GCA_035687205.1 Methylocella sp.
TCCATACCGCGCCAGCTCTTTGAAACGCGATCTTCTGGCGACCACGATTCTTGCAACTCTCGTTCTCGCAGCAAGCGGCCCTCGCGCTTACGCGCAGGAGGCTGGCGGCGCCTCCACCAGCGGCACCATCCCCCTTCCCGAAGTCGAAGTCACCTCCGGCCAGGGAGGCGGTCAAGGCGAAGGAACAGGAACTGGGGCTGGTGAAGGAAGAAACGCACCAAGCACCGCCTATAGCCCGCCGGCCGTCTCGCAAAACACGACCAAGCTCGCCGTGCCGACATTCGAGCTCCCGATCGCTGTCAACACGGTGCCGGAACAGGTGATCCGGGACCAGCAGGATTTCACCATCGACGGCGCTCTCGAGAACGTCAGCGGCGTCCGCGCGGCGAACAACAATGTCGAAGGCTATGTCTTCAACATCCGCGGCTTCGACTCATTTAATATCTTTCGCGACGGCCTGAAGATCGGCTTCTCGATCGCGCAAACCTACGACACTTCCAATATCCAAGATATCCAAGTGCTGAAAGGCCCAGCCTCGTTCCTTTTTGGACGGGCTGACCCTGGCGGCGTGATTAATATTCTCACCAAGAAACCACTCGGCGCCTATTACAACAGCGTCAGCCAAAACTTTGGCTCGTTCAATCTCTACCGCACGGTCTGGGATTTTACGGGGCCGGCGCAGCTTCCCCTTCTCGACAACGGCACCGTCAGTTACCGCTTCATGGGAAGCTACACGAATGGCGGCGAATTCCCGGACTTCATCAGCAACTCAAAGATCTTCGTTGCGCCCGCCCTCACATGGGCAATAGCTCCCAGCACGACGCTCACAGTTGATGCGCAATATCTTCAGCAGGCCGCGCAAAGCTTCGTGGGCATTCCCGCCATTGTCACGGTTCCAAACAGCATTATCGCTCCAGGCTATCCTGCGATATTGCCCGTTTACCGCTCGTTTGGGGAGCCAAACCAGCCGCCGGACACGGTCTCAAGCTCCCTCATCGCTTATCAGTTCAGGCATGAATTCAACAAGGACTGGGCGCTTACCAACCGGTTTCTTTATGCGCGCGGCAATCTTGTGAAAGACAATCTGACTGGCGGGTGCTTCCAGTTCGACCCCTTCAACAATGATGGCGCATGCAGTGACGCGAACTTCAACCTGCTTCCTGGGCAATTTCTTGTCCGTAATGTCTCCTACCAAAAGCTAGACGGAACGAATTATTCGGCCAACCTCGATCTAACGGGGAAGTTCAATGTCCTTGGGGCAAAGAATGACGTCCTGATCGGGGCCGACTATTTCTACCAGTATTTTAACTATATACTCTCCGCCAACGGCAATTTCCCGATCGACATCTATAACCCGCTTTATGGCACGGTACCGCCCTGGGCGTTCAGCACCGCTCCATATTCGGCATGGACAGGTAGGTGTGATTTCTGCCTCTTTGCGGCGAACGGGCAGAAAAACCTCGGCGTCTATGCTCAGGATCTGATCACCCTCTGGGACAAGCTGCATATCCTGCTCGGCGTGCGCTATGATCTCGCTGATGTGAGGTCGGGAAGCGTCAACAATTTCAATACGGCTGCCCCCTTTCCGGCTTTCCCGACAATTGCCGAAGCGATGACCAGATTCGGGACCAATCCGCTGCAGCACAGCGAATACGCAAGCCCACGTTTCGGCGTGAACTATGAGGTTACGCCCTGGCTTGCTTTCTATGGCAGCTACACCCAGTCCTTCGGAGCGCCAAACGGGATCTCGACCAACAGTCTGCCTCTTCCGCCCGAAATCGCCGAAGGCTGGGAGGGCGGTGCCAAAGTCGAGCTCGCGGATCAGCGGCTTACTGCGACTCTTGCCTTTTTTGACATCACGAAGAGTAACATTCTAACGCCCGAAAATCCAAACGACCCGTTCTCGGAGCTCCGGCCCATTGGCAAGGCCCGCAGCCAGGGCGCCGAGCTGGACGTGCTTGGCAAGATCACCGATCAACTCAGCATTATTGCCAGCTACTCGCATATTACAGCCAAGGTTGTGCAGGACAATGCCGGTCTTTTGGGCCTTTCGCTCGCGCGCTTCGCGCCCAATTCCGGCAGCGTCTTTCTGGCCTATGATTTCCCTGCGGACAGCGGGCTTGAGGGCTGGCGGGTTGGCGGCGGCGTCTTCGCTGCGGGAAGGCGATTTGCCGATGACCAGAATACGATCGTCTTGCCCGCCTATGCGCGCCTGGATGCGTTCGCGAAGTACCAGTTCGTGGCGGCAAACGTCCGCTGGTCGGCGCAAATCAATGTGAATAACATTCTCGATACGCGCTACTATCCCGGGACAGACTCTTTCTACAACAATGTTCCGCGGCTTGGAATTTTCCCCGGCGCCCCGCGCAATATTATTGCCACTCTGCGCGTTGAATACTGAGATAGCTCTATGCCCGCGCAGCGTCCTGGCTGCGCGGGAAGGGCTGGTTAGCGCTCCTGCGATGGGCACGAACATGTGAAGCCGTCTTGGGCGCTGGCTTGGCGGATTTTTGCGGCTCGCCCGTCTTACGTTAAAAGCAGGCTTATATTTTCGAGCACAACGGTATGATCCGGCGCTTTTGGGTATTCATTCACCGCTGGACAGGTCTTCTCATGGCCGGTTTCCTGCTCATCGTGGGGCTCACCGGCAGCCTGCTTGCCTTTCTGCCGGAGCTCGACCGGGCGATTAATCCCGGGCTTTTTGCCACGGAGCGCCCGGAGCCGCGCCTGACGCCCGGGGATATTGCCGCGCGCGCCGAGGCGCTCGTGCCCGGGGCGCGCGTTCACAATGTCAACCTCGGCGACCCCGGGAGGGCAGAGGTCTATGTGGCGCCGCGCGGCGGCGAGGATGGTGAGTCCTTAGAGCCCGGTTTCAACCTCCTCTACCTCGATCCTTACACCGGGCAAGAGCTTGGGCGGACGAATTGGGGAGAGATCACCCAGGGCTTCTCAAATTTGATGTCCTTTATTTACAAGCTCCACTTCGAGCTTGCCATGGGCATGTGGGGCGTCTGGATCCTGGGAATCACGGCCCTAGTGTGGACGCTCGACTGTTTCGTTGGGTTCTATCTCACCCTTCCTGCGAAATGGAAGGTAAGCGCTGGGCAAGGCCGGCATGACTGCGGCGGAGAAGGAGCAGAGTCAGGCTGGTGGACCCGCTGGATGGTCTCCTGGAAAATCAAATGGAAAAGCTCCGCCTACAGGATCAATTTCGACCTTCATCGCGCCGGAGGGCTTTGGCTTTGGGCTGTGCTTTTGATCTTCGCCTGGTCAAGCGTTTATATGAACCTGTGGGACACGGTCTACACCTGGGCCACGCGCGCCGTTCTCGAATACAAAGCGCCCTGGACCGAATTGCCCGGGCGGGAAAATAGCGATGCAGCGCCGCGCCTTGGCTGGCTTGAGGCACAGGCTGCAGGCGACAAGCTTATGGCCGAACAAGCGCAGGCCCATGGATTCCGCGTCGAGGCGCCCGTGAGCCTTTCCCTCGATTCGGAACGCGGCGTCTATGCCTACACGGTCCGCAGCAGCCTCGATATACAGGACAAGCGCGGCAAAACGCAGCTCTTCTTCGATTCAGACACTGGCGCCTTCCGCCTTCTCCTTCTACCCACGGGGCAATATGCCGGCAACACGGTCACGAGCTGGCTCTATGCCCTCCACATGGCGAATGTCTTCGGGCTGCCCTGGCGCATTTTCGTATGCCTGACGGGTCTTGTCATTGCGATGCTTTCTGTGACCGGCGTCTATATCTGGTGGAAGAAGCGCCGCGCACGGAAAGTTTCGGCCGCCCGGCGCAAAAAATTGGAGGCCGCATGCCCAGTTGCTACGCAACATGAAGAAGTTCTGGGATAGCCGTTTTGTGGCGGCTCAGCGCTGAAAGCCGCAGAATATCGTACAACTCCCAGCTAAAGCGGTCTGCCCAAGTTTCTTTTGCTGCTATGCTGCGCCCGCAGCCGCTTCTCCGGCGGAAAGTTCTGTGTTAATTTTCATATATGAGGATTTTGCTGCACCTCCGCCGTCTCGCCGCCCTCTTTGGGGCCGCAGCCCTGGTTCTCTGGCCTATAGCGCCAGCGCCTGCGGGTCCAGCGGAAGCCTCTGCGGCGCACATGGCTTGCGGCGCGCAGGGAATATCTCTGCCAGCGGGCTGCCATAAGCCTTGCCCGGTTGGAATATTTTGCCCCCTAATGGCTTCCTGCGTGAGCAGCTTGCCCCAAGGCTTACATGAGGCTTCGAGCACAAGCTGCTTACGTGGCAGCCTTTCCACAGTGCTTGCTCCGCTCAATGATTTGAAACCCGCAGGGGTGAGCGAAGCGCCACCGCAACGCCCCCCAATAGCCTGATCCAACGCCGGCGCCCGGAGCCGGCTGCCAAGTGCGATCTTGAGCCGTTCACGGCACCCGTACGGCTTTAACCATGAGTTCGCACGCGATCATCGCGCAGATGGATTCAGGAATATGCATCATGATGAGGTTTGGATGGACAAGCCTTGCCCTCGCCGCCTCTTTGGCGGTGGGAGCGGGGGGGTATTTTGCAGGCCGCGCCGGCTTTGAGACTAAGGGTCTTGCTTTCTCCGCCGCCGCAAGCACCAGTAGCGAGGCGCAACAGGCCCGGTCGCCGCAGCCGTTTGGCAAGAAGACCATTCTTTATTACCGTAATCCCATGGGCCTGCCGGAGATCTCGCCGGTCCCCAAGAAAGACTCCATGGGAATGGACTTCATCCCCGTCTTTGCCGATGAGGAGGATGACGGCACGACGGTTCGGGTTTCGCCCGGGAAAATTCAACGAGCAGGCGTCAAATCCGAGACAGCTGCAAAGCATGCAATCTCGCGGCTTTTGCGCGTGCCGGGTACCGTTGAACTCGACGAACGCCGGATCTCGGTTGTTGCGACCAGGGCCGAAGCCTTCATTGACAAAGTTGAAAACGTCACTACCGGCGATCGCGTTCGCAAAGGCCAGCCTCTGCTCCACCTTTACTCGCCTGCGGTTGCTGCAGCTGCTGCCCAATATCTTTCCAATCCTGGTTTCGATGGTTCGCGGCGGCGCCTTGAGAATTTGAATGTTCCCGCAGATGTCATCGCCGCGATTGAGCGCACGCATAAGGTGGAACTCTCGATCCCCTGGGCCTCGCCCCGCGATGGCGTTGTTCTTGAGAGGAATGCCGTCGAAGGGATGAAGGCCGCTGCGGGCGAAGTTTTATTCCGGATCGCCGACATCTCCGTTCTATGGGTCTTTGCCGATGTGCCGGAGCATGAGATGGCCATGGCTGGCCCTGGCGCCCCGGCCATTGTCAGGATCCGCAGCCTGCCGGGGCTCACTTTCAGCGGGCATGTCGGCCTCATCTATCCGCAGGTCAATATGGCGACCCGCACGGCGCGCATGCGCATCGAAATCGCAAATCCTGACGGCGTGGTGCTGCCTGGAATGTATGCCGATGTAGAGATTGCGGCAGGAAACCAAAATCCAGTGCTCGCCGTCCCTGAAAGCGCTGTCATCGACACCGGAACAAGGCAGCTTGTGATCCTTGACAAGGGCGAAGGCCGTTTCGAGCCGAAAGACGTCGAGACCGGCTCCCACGGGGGTGGTCTCGTCGAGATCCGAAAGGGCATTGAGGCAGGCGCCAAGGTGGTCGTTGCGGCCAATTTCCTTATTGATGCCGAGAGCAATTTGAAAGCTGCTCTGCGCGGCATGACAGGCGCGGATGCAGCACAATGATCGCAAGGCTCATTGCTTGGTCCGCCCGCAACCTTGTCCTTATTTTTGCCGGAACGGCTTTCGCTGTGATGGCCGGCATTTATGCCTTGCGAACGCTTCCGCTAGACGCCATCCCCGATCTTTCGGATGTCCAAGTTATCATCACGGCCGATTATCCTGGCCAGGCACCGCAAGTCGTGGAGGATCAGGTCACCTTTCCGCTGACGACGTCCATGCTCACCGTGCCGCGCTCCAAGGTGGTGCGAGGCTTTTCATTCTTCGGCGTTTCCTTCGTATATGTCATTTTTGAAGATGGCACGGACATCTACTGGGCGCGCAGCCGGGTGCTTGAATACCTTAGTGCCGCGGCTAAGCGCTTGCCCGCTGGAGTAAACCCGGTGCTCGGGCCTGATGCGACGGGCGTCGGCTGGGTCTATCAATATGCTTTGACCGCCAAGAACATGAACTTGGCCGAGCTTCGCTCCCTGCAGGACTGGGTGGTCCGTTTTGGCCTTTCCAAGGCCGAGGGCGTTGCGGAAATTGCAAGCGTGGGAGGCTTCGTTAAGCAATATACCATCCTTGCGGATCCGGGGCGGCTGCGCGCCCACAATGTGTCGCTGTCGAAGCTCCGGGATGCGGTCCGTGCGAGCAACAGGGATGTAGGCGGCCGCACGATCGAGCTCTCAGAGATCGAATATATGGTGCGCGGCCGTGGCTATTTGAAAAGCGCCGCGGATATTGAGAACATCGTTCTGAGGACCGAAAACGGGGTGCCGTTGCGGCTGCGGGATGTTGCACGGGTCGAGATTGGCCCGGATGAGCGGCGGGGCATTACGGAACTCAATGGCGAGGGCGAAGTCGCAAGCGGCATTGCTTTGCAGCGCTTTGGCGCAAATGCGCTCACCATAATCGAAAACATCAAGGCGCGGCTGGCCGCAATTGCCTCAAGCCTGCCGGAAGGGGCGGCGATCATTCCCGTTTACGACCGCTCGCTGCTTATCGAGTCGGCGATCGAGACTTTGCGCAAAGCTATAACCGAGGAGTGCCTCATCGTTGCGCTTGTCTGCATCGTCTTTTTGCTTCATCTGCGCAGCGCGCTCGTTGCGATCCTTATGCTTCCTGCGGGTATCCTTTTGGCTTTCGCGGCCATGCGCGCGATTGGGCTTGGCGCCAACATCATGAGTCTTGGCGGTATCGCCATTGCGATCGGTGCCATGATCGATGCCGCGATCGTCATGATCGAAAATGCCCATAAGCACCTTGAACGCGCATCTCAGGGCAGGCCGCGCGCGCAGATTTTGGTCAAGGCGGCGGGTGAGGTCGGCCCTGCACTATTTTTCAGCCTCCTCGTCATCACCGTGTCCTTCCTGCCGATCTTCGCGCTCGAATCCCAGGAAGGGCGGCTCTTCGGCCCGCTCGCTTTCACCAAAACTTTCGCCATGGCCGCGGCGGCGTTGCTCTCGGTCACCCTGGTGCCGGCGTTGATGATCCTCTTTGTGCGGGGCAAGATCATTCCGGAGCATAAGAATCCGCTCAACAGATTCTTGATTGCGATCTACCGGCCGGTCATCAAGGGCGTGCTCAATGCAAAAGGTCTGACCATCCTCCTCGCTCTTGCTGTTCTTGGCGCAACCATCTGGCCCGCCCGCCAGCTTGGCAGCGAGTTCATGCCCGCGCTCAACGAGGGGACGCTCATGTATATGCCGGTCACTCTGCCCGGCATTTCAGTGACCAAGGCCGCCGAGCTTCTCCAAATACAGGACCGCATCATCAAGTCCTTTCCAGAGGTGGAAAGTGTCTTTGGCAAAGCGGGGCGCGCAGCAACGGCAACCGACCCAGCGCCTTTAGAAATGTCCGAGACGATCATCACTTTGAAGCCAAAATCCGAGTGGCGCAAAGGCGTCACAATCGACAGCCTCAAGGCGGAAATGGACGAGGCACTGCAGTTTCCGGGCGTGTCGAACGCCTGGACCATGCCGATCAGAGCACGCATCGATATGCTCTCGACGGGCATCCGCACGCCAGTCGGCGTCAAAATTTACGGCCCAGATCTTAGAGAGATGGAAAAGATCGCACGTCAAGTTGAGGCGGCTTTGAAGTCTGTGCCGGGGACGGCAAGCGCCTATGCCGAGCGGGTGACTGGCGGCTACTTTCTCGATATTCTTCCCGACCGCGAGGCACTTGGGCGCTATGGCCTTGCCATCGGTGACGTTCAGGAAGTGATTGCGACTGCGCTTGGCGGAGAGGCTTTGACCACAACGGTTGAGGGCCGCGAGAGATATACCGTCAACATCCGCTATCCGCGCGAGCTGAGAAGCAATCCAGACGCCGTTGCCAGACAGATTGAGGTGCCTCTGCCGTCCGGGGGGACCGTGCCGCTCGGCGAGATCGCAAGCGTGAAGCTCACCCGCGGCGCAACCTCGATCCGCACGGAAAACGGTCAGCTTGCCGTCTATCTATTCGTCGATATCAAGGATCGCGATCTTGGCGGCTATGTCGCCGAGGCTCAGGAAGCGGTGGCGAAGCAAGTTCACCTGCCGCCCGGCTATACGATCGGCTGGAGCGGCCAGTTCGAGTATCTCGAGAGGGCCAAAGCGCGCCTCAAGCTCGTCGTGCCAGGGACGCTCTTCATCATCTTCCTCCTGCTTTACCTCAACTTCGGCAGGCTCACCGAAACCCTCATCGTCATGCTCTCCCTGCCTTTCGCGCTCATCGGCGGGATCTGGCTCATGTGGTGGCAGGGCTTCAATGTCTCGGTTGCCGTGGCGGTCGGCTTCATCGCGCTTGCAGGCGTTGCCGCGGAAACCGGCGTCGTGATGCTCCTTTATCTCGACCAAGCCGTGACGGAGCTTAAGGCGCGCTGCGCGGCCGGCGGCAGGGCCCTCACCCGCCAGGATCTTCATGAGGCAATCGTGCGCGGCGCGGCCGAGCGGGTGCGCCCGAAGATGATGACGGTCGTTGCGATCATGGCGGGCCTTGTCCCTATCCTTTGGAGCTCAGGCACCGGATCCGAGGTGATGCAGCGCATCGCGGTCCCAATGATCGGCGGCATGGTGTCTTCCACCGCGCTCACCCTCATTGTTATCCCGGCCATCTATGGCCTCTTGAAGGGCTGGCGTCTTCCCATGCAAACTGCTGCTGACGAAATGGATATACTTTCGGCTCCCGCTGCCCGCCCCGGCGCGGCCAAATAAACAATTCTATTACTTAGCGCTCCTTTGCAGGATACAAGGATGCCTGTGCAATGGCATGCTCCGCGCGTGTCTTGATTTTACCACATCTACCCGCCGCGCATCCTTCAAGCCTGTGCTTGCGCTTCAGGCGCTATGCGCATCGCCCGCACAAAGAATCAAAAAAGTTATCAAAAGAGACAGAGGCAAACGCGGCACCGTTAAAGCTGTGGATCCGCAACCGGCCGGCCAGCGATGGTTACCGCTAACTGGGCCATTGCATCTCCCGGATTGCCAGACCTCAGCTTTCCCGCATGGCAGCCTCGCTTAAGACGGCCGCGATTTCCCCGCGGGCATGGCTAAGCTTTCGCGATATTTCCTCATGCGCCAGCTCAAGAGACTTCACACGGGCAAGGGCGCCGTCAAGCTCCACCGCAAGGCGGGCGCGGTCGTCCTGCATGACCGCAAGCTCCTCCTCGAGATTGGCACGCAGGGCATCTGCCTTTGCGCGGCGCTCGCAGGCCGCATCGAGCTTATCAAGCGCCGCCGCAAGCCTGCGCAAAGCCACAGCGAGGCTCTCCGGCAATGTGACGTTTGCTGCGGCATTCTCCGTCATGCCCTGCACCGTCTGAGGAAAGGATCAAATGAAAGGATCAAAGCCGTTCTGACGCTCCGCCCCGCAGACCGCCCGGCCAAGGACTGCCCCCT
>DASRYK010000071.1:0-14870 GCA_035687205.1 Methylocella sp.
AGCTACGGCGGCACCGCCCCGAAGAATGTGCGCGCCCAGGCAAAACGCTGGCTCAACCGTCTTGCGCGGGAGGCCGCCGGAGCGCGCGAGGCGTGAGTGCCGCCGCTCTGCCCGGCGTTTTCAGGCCGGCGTTAATCATGAGACGCGAGGAAGGGATTTTCAGTAAGACAGCAGAACTGGCACCTCCGCCTCAACCAGCATGCCGCTTGTGACGCCGCCAAGCACCATCTCCACCAAGCGAGGATGACCATAGGCGCCCATGACGAGCAGATCCCCGTCCGCAATCTTGGCATGCGCCGTGAGAGTCCTTGCGATATCCCCCGCTTGGGGCGCAAGATTCGTCACTGTCACATTCCGGCAATGCCGCGCCAGATGCGCCGCGAGATCGGCACCGTCGAAGCTTTTCGGGGCATCGGGCGAGACACAGAGGATTTCCACCTTTTTCGCGCGCTCCAGAAATGGCATCGCGTCGCCGACGGCCCGTGCTGCCCTCTGGCCTCCATCCCAGGCCACCATGATGTTATCGAACTGAGGGCCCCTCTCCCATTGCGGAGGCACAGCGAGGACTGGGCGCCCGGAGGTGAAAAGCAGCACTTCGATGAGCCTCTGGTCAAGTGACACCCCGCCAGAGGGGCGCGAAATGATCGCGAGGTCGCTGAGCCGCGCCGCCGCCGCAACGCGGTCGCAGGTTTCCGAATGGGGCTTTTGAATTGTGTGGTATTCGGCGGCCACACCTGAGATCGCTACGGCATTTGCGATGCGCTTTTGGGCCTTCTCGGCAAGGCCAGCCCGCTCGGCGTTGACCTCATCGACAAGGCTGCGGCTCAGGGGAAGCAGACCAGCGCTCGCAAGGCGGAGAACCGGGACAGCGAAATAAACCGCAAGATGCGCGCTCTCCTGGGCGCAAAAGGTCACGGCATAACCTTCGGCTGCCGAGCCTTCGGGCAGAGGCTCAGGCGTGAGCTGATCGAAGCCAACCCCTAAGAAAACACTTCGGAAAGCCATGCCGGAGCCTCCTTGCAAACATAATCCGTTTGGTCACGCCGCGTTTGCTGCGTTCCCTGCCACATCCTGCACTGCAGATGCCAGACATAGCCTTGATATTTATCAAAGGGGGCGCAACTGTTTGAATCAATTTGGCAGCCCTCAAAGATTCGCAAAGGCAGAAAAATTATTCTGTCTTCCTGAGACAAAAGCGAGTTATGCCGAGACGCCAGTCTCGTAGCCGTAGCGGTGCAATGTCTCAGATGCTCGATCAAGAAATATATACAAAACCTCAGGAGGCATCTCGTCCTTATGGCTGCCAGCAGCACCGCGCCGGAAGAAAAATTTGCCCGGCCCGGAATTGGGATCCGGAAAGCCGTCATTCTCCTCCTCGGCACGCAGATTGCAGGAAGGACACCGCCTTTGCCACAGCTTCGAGATGAGCTGGCTCCCGCTCGATGCCAATGAACGCGCAAAAGCGCTTAAGCTGCTCGACCGGCTCATCGAGGAGGTCTTCATATTTGATCAGCAGCATTTTCGCGCCATAGGGATTATTCGCCCACGCTTCGACATGCTCCGGCCAATGACAAGGATATAAGTCCGTCTCGGGTTTGACGAATTCGTGGAAGCTGTATTTCATAGGAGACCATCACATCCCGCCCGTCGCGCAACAAGTAAACTACACGGCGGTAATCCGGGCGTGGAAGCGAATGTGATTTAAAGAACATCGGCGTCACGAAGCGGCGATAATATTTCGGCTCACATCTTTGGCCGCAAGCCGAGGTCTATCTGACTGCGTCATCGAGCAGCTATGCGCGCACGGCCGTGGTCGCGTTGCGCAAGGGCGGTTATTTTCTGGTTCGGGCATCACAGCCGCCCACGCCGGGCACGCGGCTGACGCTGCCGTCACCGAATGGAAATTCCCAAGAAGCGAATCCCCTTGGCCGGCCGTCACAAGAAAAACCGGATGGGCCTGCGGCCTCATCAAATGCACCGCCTCCCAGACTGCAACCGCCCGGCCTGCCGCCTTCTCATGGGCCGCCATCAGTTTTCATTTTGAGCGGCGCGGCGCTTCTCACTATTTGGATGTCAAATACAGTCGTATCGCCATTGGTTAAATTGGCACCACAGTCCTAGCGGTTCCCGAACGAGTCGAATGATGGGGAGCTCATCGCCGAGGAAGGACCCCCGGAGGTTCGCAACCTCACGCGTGCGCTCAATAGAATGCAAATACGAATCTCTTCGATGATTGCTGCGCGCATCCAGGTTCTCGCAGCGGTTAGTCACGCCTTGAGAACAATCATCACGAGACTGCGTCTGAGAGCGGAATTCATCGAGGATGAGATGTTACGGAACAAAATGCTGCGGGACGCCGGACTAATGGACTCGATGCTTTACGAAAATCTGCTGCATCTCCGTAAGGCGCGACCGTTGCCTGAGCAAAGTCTTGTGGATCTTGATGGCGTCCCGCAATCCATGTCGGACCTGTTTGTGGACCTTGGTCATGACGTGACCTATTGCGTGGAGGACATCAGATGATTGGCGGATCTCTAACCGGCATGCGACGCATTTTTTTAATAATCTAATCGAGAACGCCGTCACTTATTCCGGAAAGGCCGCCGTGACCATCGAGGAGCCGTCGCGCGATGTCATCCAAATCGATGTCATGGACGAGGGGCCGGGAATTCCGGCGCAGGACAAGGCGCGCCTCATCGAACCCTTTGTCTGGGGCCAACCCGGCCGCAATATGAATAAGCACGGCGGCTTTGGCCTGGGCTTATCGATCGTAAAAGTATTGGTCGAAGAGGCCGGCGGCACGCTGCAATTGCTGGATCGCGAACCACAAGGCTTGATCGCACGTGTCACACTGCCGCGCGCCTTCGTGGCGGATCCGGGGCTCGGATCCGTTAAAAGCCAGAAGCCAGGATCTCAAGCCTGAAGCCGCTGCCGCAATGAAACAACGGGGTGTGCGGGTCCGGCACGCGAAACCTGTTTGCTTACCAGCGCAGGAGCCGCCCCCCTGCTGCCGCGCCGGCATTCACGACGATGCCAATCGCAAGGAGGTACCAGACGGCGACATAAAGCGGCGAATCATTGGGGCAATGGGTGGCGTAAAGCAGAGCTCCAATCGCCCCGGCAAAGAGCCCCGCCGCCGCCCCCGCGAGGCGGGGATGTTCCGGCGCCCCTTGACGCATGGCCAGAAGCGCAGCGCAAAGCGGGAGGGCGGCGAGAAAAGGGATGCTGGCAAGACACACCAGCGCATCGGTGCCGGTGAGTTTCTGAGCCCAAAGGGCGGGAGGAACAGCAATCAGCTCTACCAAGATGGCGCCCGCGAGCAGGACCGGGACGATCGCGAGCCGCAGCACATGGCGGCGAACGCTGGCGCCAGGCTTCACGAGACGCAAGGCCATCGAGCCGGAGAGGAACACAAGCAAGAGCATCCCACCAAGCTTGAACATAACCCTTGGCTCGCCGAGAGAAGAGAATAGGTCTGGGCGCAATCCAAATGCCGCAAGGAGAATGCCGGACGCGGCGGCAGCCGCGGGAACCATGACAAGCGCCAAGGCCCGCCCCGGTGGAATGGCGCGGAACCCGCAGTCTGCGGCCAGGGCGCGGATGAGCTCTGAGGTCCTCACTCTCTCTCCGTATTCAATTTTGCAGCGAGAGCCGCAAGGCCGCGATGAAGGGCAACACGCACGGCTCCCTTGGTCATCGATAACCGCTCGGCAGTTTCCGCTATTGTGGCGCCTTCGACGGCAATGGCCCGGACGGCGTTCCGCTGCCCCTTAGGCAGGGTGCCAAGAAGGCGGTCCACATCGGAAACGAGCATGGCAGGCTCGCAATCCTCTGCCGCCAGAATCTCGGCAAAGTCCTCAAGCGGAAGGGCTATGTGCCGCCCACGCCTGCGCAGCGCGTCAATGATCTTATGGCGCGCGATGGCCCTGAGCCACGGGCCGATTGGCGCATCCTCATCCCAGCTCTGCCGCTTGAGGTGGATCGCAAGCAGCGTTTCCTGCACGATGTCCTCTGCATCAGCATCTCCCGCCCCGCTAAGGGCGAGGCCCCGCCGGGCCAGCGCGCGAAGCCTTGGCGCCAAAAGCTCAAGCAGACGGCGGTAGGACTGCGCGTCGCCCGCCAGGCCCGCGCGCATCAGCTGCGCCCACTCTTTTTCCCGCTTATCCTCGCTCACAATGGCCCTGACAATAAACTAGATTCGGCCGCAGCCCGCCCGGCGTTACGCCGCCTGCAGCGCCACCGGGATCACATCTTTATCATCGAAGATCCTAGCTGTCGCAGGTAACGCCCGCGCTCGCGCCAGCGAACAATAAGGTGTAGAAACGGCGTGCCGTGCCTGCCGGAGGGGAGGTTTGGGGATCAAACGGCCCGCAACCTGATCGGCATCCATGCGAGAAGAGGAAGCATTATGAGCAAAAAATCCGACATTACTGCTGCAACCCTCGCCGCTGCGCTGGCGCTTCTCTCGGGGCCTGCCTCGGCCCAGATGATGGGGGAGGATAAGGCGGGAGATAAGGAAAAATGTTATGGGATCGCCCTTAAAGGGCAAAACGATTGCGCATCGAAAGGCGTCAACAGCTGCGCCGGCCAGTCTAAGGTCGATTACGAGGGAACGGCCTGGAAATTTGTTCCTAAGGGAACTTGCGAAACGATCAAAACCCCCCATGGCACGGGCTCGCTGAAGCCCATCAAGGGCTGATCCAGATGGGGAGCGCGCGAAGATATGCGCGCTCCTTCGCTGCGCACGCAATGCAAAGGGCGGGGTTCCATGCGCGTCATAAAGCTTCCCTTCAAGGCTGGAGCTGGTTTCAAACCTGAGCATTTCACCGCGATTTGCGCCGGTCCCCAGCCTGCGGGATTCTTTGAAGTCCATGCCGAGAATTATATGGGCGAGGGCGGCGCGCCTCATGCCCAGCTGCGTTTTCTGCGCGAGCATTATGCGCTTTCCATTCACGGGGTCGGTCTCAATCTCGGCTCGCCCGAATCCCTTGATAAGGAGCATCTCGCAAAGCTCAAACGCTTATGCGACTGTTACGAGCCTGAGTCGGTTTCCGAGCATCTCGCCTGGTCCTCGCATGAAGGGGTCTATTTCAACGATCTCCTTCCTCTGCCTTACACAGAAGAGAGCTTGAAGTTTGTCATATCACATATCGATGAAGCCCAATCCGTGCTCGGGCGCCGCCTCCTCATTGAAAATCCTGCGACCTATCTGCGCTTCGCGCAAAGCACGATCCCAGAAGCGGAGTTTCTGGCCGCGCTTGCACGCGCAACGGGCTGCGGGCTTCTTCTCGACGTCAACAACGTCTTTGTTTCGGCGCGCAATCACGCAGCCAGCGCAAACGCCTATCTTGATTCCTTTCCACTCGACCTGGCGGGCGAGATCCATCTCGCGGGTCATTTCGCCACGCAAGATAGCGGGGGAGCACCCTTATGCATCGACGCCCATGGCTCGCCTGTCGTCGAAGATGTTCTTGCCCTCTTGAAATGCGTGATTTCCCGCACTGGCCCGCTTCCAACTCTGATCGAATGGGACAATGATGTCCCCGAGTGGCCTGTGCTGCGCGCAGAAGTTCTTGCGGCACAAAAGATCCTCGATGAAGCACCGTCTGTCTGGTCAGCATCGGCGGTGGCCTAAAGGAAGCACCCATGCATACCTCTTGGCAGAGCGAATTCGCCCACGCATTGCGCAGCCCCGGAGCCTTTGTTCCGCAAGGCGTGATTTCTCACAACTCGGAACAGCCGTTCAGACGCTTCGCAGTGCACCGCAACAATGTGATCGTGGGGCTCCTCGGCGCCCTTGAAGCCCGCTTCCCGGCAACGCGAAAGATCGTGGGCCCGGACTTCTTCAAGGCCGCGGCCAGGCTTTTCATTCAGGCTCATCCGCCGCGGTCGCCTGTCATGATGTTTTTCGGCGATGCGTTGCCTGCATTCCTGGAAAGCTTCGAGCCGGCGAAGGATGTGCCGTATTTAGCCGATGTCGCGAGGCTCGAAGCTGCACGCACGCGCTCCTATCACGCCAAGGACGCGCGGCCGCTGACTGAGGCACAGCTTCGCGAGACCGCCCCCGCAGCCCTTCCAGAGCTTTCTTTCACCTTGCATCCCTCTCTCGAGATCGTGGAATCGCCTCACCCCATCGTCACCATCTGGATGATGAACTCTGGCCTATTGGAGCCTGCGCCGATTGCCCCATGGCGCGGGGAAGACGCCCTCGTTTTGCGCCCCAAGCTCAGCGTCGAGGTGCGAATCTTGCTGCCAGGCGGAAAAACATTCCTGCGCCGCCTCGCAAGGGGTCAGAAGCTTCAGGAAGCGGCCGATGCCGCGCTGGCCGACGATCCAGGCTTCGATCTTCCGGCAAACCTCGCAGCGCTTTTTACAGGATTAGCAACGGGAATGTCCTGTGAGCCGCGGGAGGAGCGCAAAATATGACAAGCCGCTTTGCAGCTGGAAAGACGCCGGAAAGCCCCCCGGTGTTGATCCGTGCCGCGCTCGGGGTCAGCGCGCTTCTGGACAAGATCCCGCAATCCTTGATCTCTCTTGCCGCACGGGTCTTCCCGGCAGCGGTGTTTTGGATGTCGGGTCAAACCAAGGTTGAAGGCTTTCATGTGACGGAAAATGCAATTGCGCTTTTCCGTCAGGAATATGCTTTGCCGCTGATCGATCCAGAGCTCGCCGCGAAGATTGCCGCTTTCAGCGAGCATTTCTTCCCGTTTCTGCTCGTCATAGGGCTTGCAAGCCGGATCGCTGCCTTCGCGCTGCTTTTTATGACTGCGGTCATCGAAATCTTTGTCTATCCCGATGCTTGGCCAACGCATGGCGTCTGGGCGACATGTTTTCTCGTCGTCATTGCCCGGGGCCCTGGCATTTTTTCCCTCGACCATCTTCTCATGAGGCGATGGGCGAAGGAGAGCCGTCCGGGCTAGGAGCGCCCGCGCCGCTTTGGGTTTCTGGACGTTATGATCACGAAAAGTTGAACGGAAGCGTGGCTATTTTTGTCCGCCAAACCTGTCCGTTTCAACTCCCTGTCGCATTTCCCTAGAGCCCCGGGATGAAAAAACGGGGCGAACACCTGCCAATTTAGGGAGATTGGCAATGCTGAGACTCTTGCCACTGGCGGCCGCCATTGTGTGCGGCGCCGCAACGGTTACGAGCGCGCAGACACTCACGCCGCGCCACCCCCCTCAGACCCGCTACGAGCTGCCGGGCGCCGCGGCTGGCGCTCCGGCGGGCCGCCGCCCGATCGAGGGCCGTTCGATCTACCGGATGGAGGCCCCAGATCCGTTCTGGCGCGGCGTGGACGAGCGCGGCTATCCGAGCGGGCTCCAAGAAAACCCGCAGACTGGCGGCTGAGTAAGAGCGGCGGACTCCGCAGCTAGCCCTCGAAATCGAGCCCTATATCGAAAACCGGGGCGCTGTGCGTGAGCCAGCCTGCCGAGATGAGATCGACGCCCGCCGCCGCAACGGCGGGCGCCGAGTGCAGCGTCACACGGCCTGAGGCTTCGGTGATAGCGCGCCCTCCGGTCATGGCCACGGCCGCTGCAAGGTCGTCGAGGCTCATATTGTCGAGCAGGACCGCGTCGGGGCGCTCCGCAAGCGCTTCTTCGAGCTGCACAAGGCTGTCGACCTCAACCTCAATCTTGACAAGATGACCAGCTGCCGCACGGGCGCGCCGCAGCGCCTCGGAGACGCTTCCTGCCGCGGCCACATGATTGTCCTTGATGAGGATTGCGTCGTCGAGGCCAAAGCGGTGATTGGCGCCGCCGCCAGCACGCACGGCATATTTCTCGACGGCGCGGAGACCGGGGGTGGTCTTGCGCGTGCAGACGATCTTGGCCTTTGTGCCTTTGACAGCCGCAACCAGCGATGCCGCCGCAGACGCGATCCCGCTAAGATGGCCGAGAAAATTGAGAGCGGTCCGTTCAGCAGTCAAAATCCCGCGGGCTGGCCCGCTGAGGCTCGCAATGACATCGCCCGCCTCAACTTCCGATCCATCACCCCTCTTGACCTCGAAGCAAATCGAGGGATCGATCAATTCGAACGCGAGCTTGGCAAGATCAATCCCGGCCACAACGCCACGATCGCGCGCCACCAATATCGCCCTCCCCTGCAAGCCCGCAGGAATGATCGCTTCGGTAGTGACGTCGCCTGCCCGGCCGAGATCCTCGAGGAGCGCGGCGCGGACCAGCGGCTCGGTCATGACACGCGCAAGGGGAGCAAGCGCCATCCGCACCCTTCAAGCAGCAGGTTCGAGGGAGATTTCGCGTGCCTCGGCGATAGCATCGTCAAGACGCAGCGTGGCCCTTCGCGCCGCAACATCCTGCGATGGAAAATCCGTGCGCGCATGGGCGCCGCGGCTCTCCTCGCGGTGCAAGGCCGCTATCACGATCATGAGGGCAACAGAAGCCGGATCGGCCGCTCTGCCCTGTTGAAGGGCAAGAGGCAGCAGCTTGGCAGAGGCAGCCTTCAAGCTTTCCCCATCGCGCAAAACGCCCGCTGCGCGGGAGAGAATCCGCCGGACAGGCGCCGGATCGCCTGGGGGGATTGCGCGCTCAGGAATGACCGCTCTGCGCTTTGGCCTATGCACTGCGCCGAGGATGCTTTCGGCGGCGAAACGGCCGCAAACAATAGCTTCCAGCAGCGAGTTGCTCGCAAGGCGGTTCGCGCCGTGGAGACCTGTGCAGGCCGCCTCTCCGCAAGCCCAAAGCCCTTCAATCGAGGTGCGTCCCTCGAGATCCACCGCAATACCCCCCATATGGTAGTGCGCGGCGGGCCGCACAGGGACGGGCTCTTTCACAGGATCAATCCCTGCCGCGAGGCAAAAGCCGTTTATCGCCGGGAAGCGGCGAGGGAAATCGAGGTCCGGAACGGACCGCGCGTCAAGAAATACCCGGTGGCCCAAGGCCATATGGCGCCAGACTGCACGCGCCACAATATCCCGGGGCGCGAGCTCTGCCCCTGGGACATCCGCCATGAAGCGGCAGCCCGTCTCATCGACCAGAACTGCACCTTCCCCGCGCACCGTTTCGCTGATGAGCTTCAATGGGAAAGACGCGCTATCGAGGGCCGTCGGATGGAACTGAACAAATTCAAGATCGGCTAATATTGCGCCTGCCCGTGCGGCCAGAGCCAAGCCCTGTCCCCATGACCCTGCCGGGTTCGTGCTGTGCTCGAAGAGCCCTCCAACACCACCCGTTGCAATAAGCGCGCAGCCTGTCTCAAAGACCGCCGTGCCGCTTGCGGTTTCAACGAGAACCCCCGTGAGGCAATTGTCTTCGACGATGAGACGCCGCGCTTCGGCACGCTCAAGCAAGGTGATCGATGGCGTTTCCCTGACGCGCCGTGCAAGGGCGCGCATGATCTCGCGCCCTGTCGAGTCGCCCCCTGCATGAACAATCCGGCGGCGGGAATGCGCTGCTTCCAAGCCGAGGGCGAGCCTTCCCTCTCTATCGCGATCGAAAGGGACACCAAGCCGGATCAAATCATCGATCGCGGCTGGAGCCGCTGAAACAATTGCATAGGCAGCAGTTTCATCGCAGAGCCCATCCCCTGCCTTGAGCGTATCGGCAAGATGCAAATCGGCACTGTCATCCGGTCCAAGGCTTGCGGCCACCCCCCCTTGCGCGAGGGGGCTCGACGCTTCCATTCCTAGAGGCGCCTTGCTGAGAAGGATTACTGGCCGCGGCGCCAGCGCCAGCGCCGCAGAAAGTCCTGCAAGCCCGCCGCCGATAATGACGCAGCCGCCTTTCGTGCGGATCAATTCCGTCATTTGACCGCCAGCATCCGTTCGACGGCGCGCCGGGCTGGAGCCGCAACAGCAGGATCGATCTCAACCTCGTGTTGCATGGTCTCGAGAGCGCGGCGGATCTTCCGGAGGGTGATTTTCTTCATATGCGGACAGAGATTGCAGGGCCTGATGAATTCAAGGCCCGGATACTGGATGGCGACATTGTCGCTCATCGAGCATTCGGTCAGAAGAACCACGCGCGGCGGCTGGTGTCTTCCAACGTAGTCTGACATAGCTGCCGTCGATCCGGAAAAATCGGCTTCGGCCACAACCTCCGGGGGGCATTCTGGATGCGCGAGGATCGTCACGCCAGGGTAATCCTCGCGCAATTGCTTGATATCTGCGGCATTGAAGCGTTCATGCACCTCGCAGTGACCCGCCCAAGCGATGATTTTGACATTTGTTTCGCTCGCGACGTTGCGCGCCAGATATTCGTCGGGGAGCATGATGACCCTCTCAGCACCGAGGGATTCGATGACCTCACGGGCATTGCCCGACGTGCAGCAGATGTCCGACAATGCCTTCACAGCAGCGGAGGTGTTCACATAAGTTACGATGGGAACCCCTGGGTAATTCTCTCGCAGCAGCCGCACGTCATCTGCCTCGATCGATGCGGCAAGCGAGCAGCCCGCGTCAGGATCAGGGATTAAGACGGTCTTTCCAGGATTGAGAAGCTTTGCCGTTTCTGCCATGAAATGCACGCCAGCAAGAACGATGACATCCGCATCGGCAGTCATCGCCTGCCGGGCAAGCGCAAGGCTGTCGCCAACGAAATCGGCAACGCAATGAAAGATTTCCGGCGTCTGGTAATTATGGGCGAGAACGATCGCGTTGCGCATACGCTTGAGGGTGAGGATGGCGTCAATCTCTTGCGCATGAACAGGCCATTCGATGGCGGGGATTGCGTGACGCACCCGTTTATAGAGCGTTTCGTCAAATGCCTTTGCTGGCCTTGTTTCCGGAAACGGGGGCGCCATGATTATACTCCGATTGAGCATTACTCAGCCATATGCTGGTATTGAGCATAATCTTTGTCAAGCCTTTGAAATGGGCAGCTTCGTTCCTGTGACGGCCCGCTGAGCGAAGATCTCGCGCCGGAATCTGAAGAGCTTTGCCGGCCTGCCGCCTGTATCCGCTGTGGTTTCCCCCGTTTCCTCGACGAGTTCCTGCTGCTCGATCAGGCGGCGGAAATTTTGCTTATGCAGGAGCCGGCCGGCCAAAGCTTCGACGCAGCGCTGCAATTGCAGGAGGGTGAATGTTTCAGGCATCAACTCGAACACAACGGGGCGGTATTTGATCTTCGCCCGCAGCCTCGCAATTCCAGTGGCAAGAATCCGGCGGTGATCGAGGATCATCGGCTGGCCCGTGCCCGGCAATGGCCCTCCTGCCGGCAACACTCGCGCTTGCCCCTGGGCGCCTGCGCGGTGAGCCTCGTGAATGAGCCCTGCTTCATAAAGCATCTCGTAGCGCTGGAGGACGAGCTCCTCGTCCCATGCGTGCCCGCCGCTGCCGAAGGTGATCGAAACGCGGTCCCTGCGCGCCTGCTGGAGGGCATGGCTTTGCGGTGTTTCCGCCCAAATCTCAAGCTTTGGCAAAATTGCGGTTCCGATGATCTCGGGCAGGCCCGCCCGGTGGTCCTCCCATGGAAAATAGTCGTACCAGCTCCGCCAGCGGGCGCCATGGTCGCCTGAAACTTTCTGCTCGCGGGTCAGGCCCAAATAGCTGATTGAAATGACGCGCTGACCTCCTCCGGCCCTGTCACGGTCAGCGAAAGTGTAGAGCTGCTCGACATAGCCCAGGGGAAGCCGCGTTTGCTGCTCGACCCAGGCGCGCAGCCCTGCTTGAAGCGAGCGGTGCGCAAGCTCGAAAGGGCCTGAAGGAAGGGCCGTGCTATCCTGAATCGTAAGAACCTTCGGATCGCCCTCGGTAACCGCCACAAGCACAGCGATCAGGTCAGCCGCAATCCCGCTTTGCGCGGGAACAGGCAATTCGTCCCCGCCTGCTACAGCAAGGCTCGCTTCGCGGAACGTGCTCATGCGCGGTCAATGCTGGCGCGCCAGGACTCGCGGGAGTGAGACAGCATCGCCAAAGATACTGCTTTTTAGCCCCGTTTGGAACTCCTGTCAGGCCCGGACTTCATTGTTTCACCCGACCCTTTCTGTCTCATGCCTAATCGAGGTCGAGTTCAATTACGGCAATCGCGTGCCTCGGCCATCGCCAGGGCGCGACGAAGACAGCGTCGCCCCGCCAGGTCAAACCCGACGCCCAGGGGTGAGATGCGAGCCAAACCTTCACGGCTTTCGAAAGGCGCCGCCGTTTCGCCCCGCTGATTGCCGACCGCGCCTCGTCAAGCGCTGGCCTTGCCTTCACTTCAACGAAGACGATTGTGTCACCGCGCGTCGCCACAACATCAATTTCGCCGCCTCTGACACGGTAGCGGAAGTCCAAAATCCGGTAGCCTTTGAGCCGCAAAAGCCACACTGCAGCGTGCTCGGCGATGAGCCCTTGCCGGTTCGCCTGTTTGCGGCCGCGAAGCGTCGAACTCACCGGAATCGCGCGGAAAGCTCGATAGCCCGCGCATAGACCTTCCGGCGAGGCTCCCCCGTCTCAGCCGAAACAACGCTTGCCGCATCTTTAACGGAGAACTCACGCAAGGCTTTGCTAAGCCGCTCATCAAGCTCTTCCTGGCTTTTCTCTGGCCTCTCCGGAAACGGCGGAGCGACAAGAAGGACTATCTCGCCTTTTGGCGCCCCCTCCTCTGCCACCATTGCCGCAAGCTGGGGCAGTGAGCCGCGGCGGACTGTTTCAAAACATTTCGTCAGCTCGCGGGCGATCGCCGCCTCCCGCGGGCCGAGCACCGCAGCAAGGTCTTCGAGCGCCCCGGCGAGCCGGCGCGGCGATTCGAAGAAAATCAAAGTTCCGGGGATTGAAGAAAGTTCAACAATCCGGCTGCGCCGTGCGCTGCTCTTCTGCGGCAGGAAGCCCTCAAAGAAAAAGCGGTCAGTCGGCAGGCCGGCCACAACCAGGGCGGCAAGAACAGCCGAGGCGCCTGGAACGGAAACCACGTTGATATTCTGCGCCAAGGCGTCCGCGACGAGTTTGAAGCCTGGATCGGAAACCAATGGCGTGCCCGCATCCGACACAAGCGCCAAAGCGGCACCCTCCGCAAGCCTGGCTAGCAAATGCGGCCGCATCACCTCGGCATTGTGCTCGTGATAAGCAACAAGAGGCGTCGAAATGCCGTAATGCGCAAGAAGCTTCTTGGTGACCCTTGTGTCCTCGGCGACGATCGCGTCGGCGGCCGCAAGCGTTGCAAGGGCGCGGAAGGATATGTCGCCTAAATTGCCAATTGGCGTTGCAACTACATGGAGGCCCGGGCGGAGCGGCTCCGCCTCGGCCTTTAAGCCGAAAGCAGCGAAGGTCGCAGGTTTAGCATCAACCGCTCCAGCCTTGGCCTGAGCACGGCTTTCACCGCGGGCTGGGCCAGTGCCGCGCTGACACATGTCATCAAATCCTTCTGGCTCGCTTGTTTTCATCCTTGGAGCCCCCAAATTTTTACGCTCCAACCACTGAAGTGTTCTATATATCGATCAATCGTTCTATTTGTAGAACAGACAGGGTTTTTTCGCAACTCTGGTTAATGTATGGTCTTGTCTCTATTGCGGCCGCTCTGGTTTTATGCCTGAAAAGAATGTGAATTTCGACACAGGTTTCTGTGACGCGCCAGCGGCCCCGGAAATGTGCAGGGATTTTCGTGGATTGGAGCCTAGGCCGGATGACCGGTTTTGCGCGGGGAAATTTCATTCTTAAGGGCGGGGGGCTGGTTTTGCGCCATGCACGTGACGCAAGTGCCATGCGGATGGCGCTGATTGCGGCTTTGTGCCTCACTCTTGCAGCCTGCAACGTAACAGGAGGAATTTTTGGACGTCCGGGCTCGGGCGGCATTGCTGCTTCTGCGCCGCAAGGCGAGACGGCGCCTCAAAAAGACCTGAGCGAGAAAATCGGCTCTGGGCCTGCGCGGGTCGCGCTCATTCTCCCTCTGACTCAAGCAGCTGGAGGGGCAAGCGTTGTCGGCGCATCATTGCGCAACGCAGGGGAGCTTGCATGGATTGATGCGGGCAACAACGACATCACTTTGCTTGTGAAGGACGACCATTCGACGCCTGAAGGCGCGCGGGCGGCAGCTCAGGCTGCAGTGGCAGACGGCGCTGAAATCATTCTCGGCCCGCTGTTTGCGGCGAATGTGCGCGAAGCCGCTCCTGTCGCCCGCAGTGCTGGCAAGCCCATGATTGCGTTTTCGACAGACACATCGACAGCAGGCCCTGAGATGTTCCTGCTGTCCTTCCTTATTGAAAATTATGTGGACCGTATCATCGATTACGCAGCATCACGCGGTAAGAAGTCCTTCGCGGCGCTCGTTCCAGATAGCGACTACGGGCGCGTGGCGGAGGGCGAGTTCCAGCAAGCGGCGGCGCGCAACAATATCAGGATCATGACGGTTGAGCATTATCAGCCGCAGACCGTGGCCGAAGCCGCAAAGAAGGTTGCTGCCCTGAATGACCAGATCGACGCACTTTTCATTCCCGAGCGGGCCGATGCCATGCCCTTGGTCTCACAGGCGCTAGCGGCCGCCGGCATCAACACAAAGCAGGTGCAGATCCTTGGCATAGGCCTTTGGAACGACGCGCGCGTTTTGACTCTTCCGGCCTTACAGGGCGCTTGGTTCTCGGCACCAGAAAACGGCGGCTTTAACGCTTTTGCAGAGCGCTACCGCGCGAAATATCACGCCGAGCCCGCCCGCATCGCCACGCTCTCCTACGACGCCGTCTCGCTTGCGGCCGCTCTTGCGCACACCCAAGGCTCCCAGCGCTATTCGGCAAGCGTCCTCACCAACCGTTCGGGCTTCAACGGGGCCGACGGGATCTTCCGTTTCCGCCCCGATGGAACGAATGAACGCGGACTCTCAGTGCTGCAGATCACGAATGGCACGGCGAGCCCCGTCAGCCCCGCTCCGCGCTCCTTCTCGGGAACGGCCTCGGCTATGTGATATGCGCACGGGCAGCCGCCCGTTAGACGCCTTCCTCAACTT
>DASRYK010000072.1:0-16412 GCA_035687205.1 Methylocella sp.
GGGACGGCACGCCAAGGTTATGGTTAATCCTTTGGAATTTCTGCAGGAGGTCCGGGCCGAAGCCGCAAAGGTGACGTGGCCGACCCGCCGTGAGACCTTCATCACGACGGGGCTTGTCATTTTGATGGTCCTCATGGCCAGCCTTTTTTTCGTCGTCGTGGATTGGGCGATCCGCTTGATCGTCACGACGATCCTCAGCATTGGGCATTGACGCGCTCCCGGCAGGCAAAGGCCTCCGCTGAGAGCGCGGCGCTCGTCTTGAAGCAGAGATTCTTGGCTGGCCAGGCAGGGCGCTGCAGAGCGTTCTCTCGACGGGCTTGCCGGTTTGATTGCCTCAATCTCGCTGCAGGCCCAGGTTTGAGCGTGCGAGGCTTAAGGAAAACCCCATGAGCATGCGCTGGTATATCGTTCACGCTTATTCCAATTTCGAAAAGAAGGTCGCCGAATCGATCAAGGAGCAGGCGGCGCAGCGCGGTCTCTCCAGCAAATTCGAGGAAATTCTCGTTCCGACTGAGCATGTCGTCGAAATCCGCCGGGGCCGCAAGATCAATTCGGAGCGCAAATTCTTTCCAGGCTATGTCCTCGTCAGATGCGACCTTACCGACGATGTCTACCACTTGATCAAGAACACGCCGAAGGTGACCGGATTTCTCGGCGCGGACAAGAAGCCCATGCCGATTTCCGACAGCGAGGCTGAGCGCATCAAGGGCCAGGTCGCCGAAGGGGTCGAGCGTCCAAAGGCTTCGGTCTCCTTCGAGATCGGCGAGACGGTGCGGGTTGCCGACGGCCCCTTCGCGTCCTTCAACGGCATCGTCGAGGATGTGGACGAGGGGCGGTCGAGGGTCAAGGTCGCGGTGTCGATCTTCGGGCGCCCAACGCCCGTGGAGCTCGAATATGGGCAGGTCGAGAAGGTTTGACTCCAGGCGCCTCCGGCCCTGGGTTTCCCGTCCGGCCGGGCAGGCCGGTCAATGCAAAATAAAGGATTTTGCTTTGGCGGAAGCTGGGGCAAAGGGGCAGAGCGGCGCGAAGCTTTGGTTTGCGCTTGAGCTCGTTGCTCTGGGCCTTGAGGCCCGGAGGGCCACAGGTGGGAGGCCCGTCCGCCTTGCGGCGGCAGGGGCCGCACCACGGCCGCAACCGCTGCGCTCTGCGCGGCTTGCAAGGAGGAAATAGAGAGTGGCAAAGAAAATTACGGGATATGTGAAGCTTCAGGTGCCGGCGGGGGCCGCCAATCCCTCGCCCCCGATCGGCCCTGCGCTCGGGCAGCGCGGCTTGAACATCATGGAGTTTTGCAAGGCGTTCAACGCCAGAACCGCGCAGATGGAGAAGGGGACGCCGATCCCGGTGGTCATCACCGCCTATCAGGACCGGTCGTTCACCTTTGAGATGAAGCTTCCGCCGGTGACTTATTATCTCAAGAAGGCGTCGGGAATCGAAACGGGCGCCAAGACTGCTGGCCGCGGCTTTGCGGGCAAGGTCACGAAAGCGCAGATCCGGGAGATTGCCGAGAAAAAGCTGCCCGATCTGAATTGCGATTCGGTCGATGCCGCGGTCCGGATGATCGAGGGCTCTGCCCGTTCCATGGGTCTTGAGATTACGGGGTGAGGCGATGGCACATGTGGGAAAGCGCCTGCGCAAGGCGCGCGAGGGCATTGAGCGGACGAAGCTCTATCCCGTTGCCGAGGCGGTGAAGCTTGTGAAGGAGCGGGCCAGCGCAAAATTCGACGAATCCGTCGAGATTGCCATGAATCTCGGCGTCGATCCCAAGCATGCCGATCAAATGGTCCGCGGCGTCGTCAATCTTCCGAACGGGACTGGCCGGAACCTGAGGGTTGCGGTGTTTGCGCGCGGCGCCAAGGCCGATGAGGCAATGGCGGCAGGGGCAGACATTGTCGGCGCGGAGGATTTGGTTGCGGCGGTCCAGGGCGGAACGATCGCCTTTGACCGGTGCATTGCCACGCCGGACATGATGCCGCTCGTCGGCAGGCTCGGCAAGGTCTTGGGGCCGCGCGGCCTCATGCCAAACCCCAAGGTCGGCACGGTCACGATGGATGTCGCGGGCGCCGTCAAAGCCTCAAAGGGCGGGGCCGTCGAATTCCGCACGGAAAAGGCGGGAATTGTGCAGGGCAGCGTCGGCAAAGCGTCCTTCACGCCGGAGAAGCTCATAGAGAATATTGCCGCCTTTGTCGATGCCGTAGCCAAGGCAAAGCCAGCGGGAGCCAAGGGGACCTACATCCAGCGGGTAGCGATCTCCTCGACCATGGGGCCGGGCGTGCGGGTGGACCCCGCCACGCTGACAGTCTGAGCTTCTTTGTCTGGAGTGGCAAAAACTTAATCGATGGCTCTTGGCAGAGCGGCTAGGCCGGGTTAAATAGGGGGTTCGGGGCCGGAAGGAGATAGCGGCCCCCAATCCATTAGTTTCCGTGATGACGCGGCCTTGGCCGTTAAAGCAACGCGGGCCGGGGTGCGCCACACGGGGTCAGGCTGGAGGGCAGGCGGATGACGTCTGTCCCATCCGGCCATGTCCTGTCCAAGACTGCCGGCGTGAGGGTCGCCCCCTTGGTCGCACTCAAGCTTAATTCTTCAACCGCCTCAGCGGCTTTTGCCGGCGGGGCGGGGAGAGCCGGCATAGACGGGGTAACGGCAAGATTCGAATTTGCCGGAAGGCTTTGCCTTCCGGCTGCCTTCGATTTTGGTCTATCCCTCTGTCCGGTGCGGCGCATCCGTTCCGGGGACAGGCTTAGCGCTGCCTCAACGGCCCGGCTTTTTGCCTTGCGCCGGAGGCAGCAGAGGCAGCCTGCAGGGCGGATTTGCTCCTTCCGTCCCTGCGCAAGGAGACACACTGTGGACAGAGTGGAAAAGAAGGAATGCGTCGAGGCGCTCTCTGAGGTCTTTAAGACCGCAGCGGTGGTGGTCGTTGCGCATTATTCCAGCCTGAACGTGGCGCAGATGCAGGATTTGCGCAGGCGCATGCGCGCGGCGGGAGCCACGGTGCGGGTCGCCAAGAACCGTCTCGTTAAGATCGCGGTTCAAGGGACCAAAGCCGAATCGATTGCCCCATTGATGCGCGGGCCGACGCTGATCGCCTATTCGGATGATCCAGTGGCCGCGCCCAAGGTGGCGGTCGCATTTGCCAAGGACCATGAGAAGCTCGTGATTCTTGGCGGGGCGATGGGGGCAACCGCGCTGACCGTCGATGGGGTCCGGGCGCTCGCCACATTGCCATCGCTTGATGAGCTGCGCGCCAAGCTTGTGGGTCTCATCCAGGCGCCTGCAGCCAAGCTTGTAAGGCTCACCACGGCGCCGGCCGCCAAGCTCGCCCGGGTCGTCTCGGCCTATGCCGAGAAGGGTGCCGCCTGACGGGCAGCTTTACCGACTGCCGCTTTGAGCGGCGTGCAAACTTTTGATCCAATCGAAGGGACTTAGAATGGCCAATCTGGAAAAGATCGTGGAGGATCTTTCGAGCCTCACCGTGCTTGAAGCCGCAGAGCTTGCAAAGCTCCTGGAAGAGAAATGGGGCGTCTCCGCTGCTGCAGCCGTTGCCGTTGCGGCCGGCCCCGCGGCGGGTGCGGCTGCTGCGGCCCCGGCTGAGGAGCAGACCGAGTTCACGGTTGTTCTCGCTGCGGTCGGAGAGAAGAAAATCGAGGTCATCAAGGAGGTGCGCGCCGTGACAGGGCTTGGCCTTAAAGAGGCGAAGGATCTTGTCGAGGCAGCGCCAAAGCCTGTGAAGGAGGGAGTGGCCAAGGAGGAGGCCGAGAAGATCAAGGCAGCTCTCGAAAAGGCAGGCGCAAAAGTGGAGCTTAAGTGATCACGGCGCTTTCGCCTTTTGCATACCGGACATTGCGACGGCGGCGGTTCCAGTGAAGGCTGGGGCCGGCGCATTCGCGCGCAAAGCTTGGTTGATTTCTGAAGAAATTCACTCGCCGTCAGATAGGCCCGTGCCGTCTCAGTATGAACATTGGGGATGAACTTTGGGGCTGAAAAAGCCGTGTCCCCGGCGCCCTTCTTTGAGAGAGGGCGAGCGCAGGCATCCGTTCGAGAAATTTGCTGATTTTAGCAGGTAAGAGGAGCGAAATGGCTCACACTCTGGCGCAGACCTTCACTGGCCGCAAGCGTATCCGCAAGTTCTTTGGGCATATCCGTGAGGTCGCGGAGATGCCAAATCTAATCGAGGTCCAGAAAGCCTCTTACGACCAGTTTCTGCTGGTTGAGGAGCCAGAAGGCGGGCGTCCCGACGCGGGGCTGCAGTCCGTCTTCAAGTCGGTCTTCCCGATCGCCGATTTCTCGAACACGGCTCTTCTCGAATTTGTCAAATATGAGTTCGAGCGGCCCAAATATGATGTGGACGAGTGCCGTCAGCGCGGAATGACATACGCGGCTCCGCTCAAGGTGACCTTGCGCCTGATCGTCTTCGACGTCGATCCGGACACGGGCGCGCGCTCGGTCAAGGACATCAAGGAGCAGGATGTCTACATGGGAGACATGCCCTTGATGACGATGAACGGCACCTTCATCGTCAATGGGACCGAGCGGGTCATTGTCTCGCAGATGCACCGGTCGCCGGGTGTGTTCTTCGACCACGACAAAGGCAAGAGCCATTCCTCCGGCAAGCTTCTCTTTGCCGCGCGGATCATTCCTTACCGCGGCTCCTGGCTCGATATTGAGTTCGATGCCAAAGATATCGTCTACGCTCGCATCGACCGCAGGCGGAAGATCCCCGCGACATCGCTTCTTTACGCGCTGGGCATGGATGGCGAGGAGATTCTCTCGATCTTCTATAAAACCATCACCTTCATGCGGGGTGAAGACGGCTGGCGGCAGCCCTTTGATCCCGAGCGCATGAAAGGCATGAAGGCTGCCGTAGACCTTGTCGATGCTGACACGGGCGAGGTCGTGCTCGAGGCCGGCAAGAAGCTCACGGTGCGCACAGCGAAGCACCTTGCGGAGCGCGGCGTCAAATTCCTGCGCGCTCAGGATGAGGATCTTCATGGGCAGTATATCGCGGCCGACCTCTATGATGCTTCGACGGGCGAAATCTTCGCCGAAGCGGGGGATGAGATCACGGCCAAGTCTTTGGCGTTTTTGATCGGCGCGGGTTTCACGGAACTGCCGGTGCTCGATATCGATCATGTCAATGTCGGGCCGCATATCCGCAACACGCTGGCGGTTGACAAGAACAGGACCCGCGAGGACGCGCTCTTCGACATTTACCGCGTGATGCGGCCGGGCGAGCCCCCGACCCTTGAGACGGCGGAAGCGATGTTCCATTCGCTGTTCTTTGATCCTGAGCGCTACGATCTCTCCGCGGTCGGCCGCGTGAAGATGAACATGCGGCTTGACCTTGATGCGCCGGACACGGTCCGCACGCTGCGCAAGGAGGATATCGTCGCCGTGATGCGGGCGCTCGTCGATCTGCGCGACGGGCATGGCGAAATTGACGACATCGACCATCTCGGCAACCGGCGCGTGCGCTCGGTTGGCGAGCTCATGGAGAACCAGTACCGGCTTGGCTTGCTGCGGATGGAGCGGGCGATCAAGGAGCGGATGTCCTCCGTCGATATTGACACGGTGATGCCGCAGGATTTGATTAATGCCAAGCCTGCTGCCGCGGCCGTGCGCGAGTTTTTCGGCTCGTCGCAGCTGTCACAATTCATGGATCAGACCAATCCGCTCTCCGAGATCACCCATAAGCGCCGTTTGTCGGCGCTCGGGCCGGGCGGGCTCACCCGCGAAAGGGCGGGCTTTGAAGTGCGCGACGTCCACCCCACGCATTATGGGCGCATCTGCCCCATCGAGACGCCGGAAGGCCCGAATATCGGTCTTATCAATTCGCTCGCGACTTTTGCGCGGGTCAACAAATATGGCTTTATCGAGACCCCCTACCGCCGGGTCAGAGACTGCCGGATCACCGACGAGGTGGTCTATCTTTCAGCTATGGAGGAAGCGAAATATCACGTCGCGCAGGCGAATGCGCCGGTCGATGCCGGTGGGATGCTGACTGAGGATCTCGTCGTCTGCCGCCATGCCGGCGATGTCGTGATGGTTCCGCGCGAGCGCGTCGACTTCATGGATGTATCGCCAAAGCAGCTCGTGTCGGTTGCTGCCGCTTTGATTCCATTTCTTGAGAATGACGACGCCAACCGCGCGCTGATGGGCTCCAACATGCAGCGCCAGGCGGTCCCTCTTGTGCGGTCGGATGCGCCGCTCGTCGGCACCGGCATGGAATCCATTGTTGCCCGCGATTCGGGGGCGGCGATTGCGGCCCGGCGGACAGGTTATGTGGACCAGGTGGATGCGACCCGCATCGTGATCCGCGCGACCGAGGAAACTGATCCCGGCAAGCCCGGCGTCGACATTTACCGGATGATGAAGTTCCAGCGCTCAAACCAATCGACATGCATTAATCAGAAGCCGCTGGTGCGGGTCGGGGATTTTGTCACCAAGGGCGAGATCATCGCCGATGGGCCTTCGACGGATCTCGGGGATCTCGCGCTTGGGCGGAATGTGCTCGTCGCCTTCATGCCCTGGAATGGCTATAATTTCGAGGATTCGATACTTCTCAGCGAGAGAATCGTCCGGGACGATGTCTTCACCTCCATCCATATTGACGAATTCGAGGTGATGGCGCGCGACACCAAGCTCGGGCCAGAGGAGATCACCCGCGACATTCCCAATGTTTCGGAAGAAGTGCTGAAGAATCTCGACGAAGCCGGGATCGTCTATATCGGCGCCGAAGTGCAGGCCGGCGATATTCTGGTTGGCAAGATCACGCCAAAGGGCGAGAGCCCGATGACGCCGGAAGAAAAGCTGCTGCGCGCCATTTTCGGAGAAAAGGCATCGGACGTCCGGGACACCTCGCTGCGCGTTCCGCCGGGCGTCCAGGGCACGGTTGTCGAGGTGCGCGTCTTCAACCGGCACGGCGTCGAGAAGGACGAGCGCGCGCAAGCGATCGAGCGCGAGGAGATTGAGCGCCTTGCCAAGGACCGCGACGATGAGCTCGCCATCCTTGACCGCAACGTCTATGCGCGGCTCGCGGAGATCCTGACCGGCGCAAAGGCTGCGGCGGGGCCCAAGGGCTTCAAGCGGGACACGGTTCTCACGCAAGCCATCCTTAACGAATTTCCCCGCTCGCAATGGTGGACTTTCGCGGTCGATGACGACCGGGTCATGGCTGAGCTTGAAGCCATGCGCAAACAGTACGACGAGGCCAAGAAAGGCCTTGAGACGCGCTTTCTCGACAAGGTTGAGAAACTGCAGCGCGGCGACGAGCTGCCGCCCGGCGTCATGAAGATGGTCAAGGTTTTTGTCGCAGTGAAGCGGAAAATTCAGCCCGGCGACAAGATGGCAGGCCGCCATGGCAACAAGGGCGTCGTCTCGAAAATCGTGCCTCAGGAAGACATGCCGTTCCTGGCGGACGGTCAGGCGGTTGATATCGTCCTCAATCCGCTTGGCGTGCCATCCCGGATGAATGTCGGGCAGATCCTTGAAACGCACCTCGGCTGGGCATGCGCAGGCCTTGGCAAGCAGGTGGGCGAGGCCGTCAACGCCTATTTAAGGGACAAGGACTCGCGCCCCTTGCGGAACAAGCTCATCGAGATCTATGGGGAGAACGAGGAGATCAAGCAGGCCAGTGACGAAGCCTTGGCCGAGCTTGCCGAGAATCTGCGCCGCGGCGTGCCCGTTGCCACTCCGGTCTTCGACGGCGCGCGAGAAAGGGACATTGTCGAAATGCTGGAGCGCGCGGGGCTCGACAAATCGGGGCAGGTCACCCTTTACGACGGGCGCACCGGAGAGCCCTTCGACCGGAAAGTCACTGTCGGCTATATCTACATGCTCAAGCTGCATCACCTCGTCGATGACAAGATCCATGCGCGCTCGATCGGGCCTTATAGTCTTGTCACGCAGCAGCCGCTCGGCGGCAAAGCCCAGTTCGGCGGCCAGCGTTTCGGCGAGATGGAGGTTTGGGCGCTTGAGGCCTATGGCGCGGCCCATACGCTGCAAGAGATGCTGACGGTCAAGTCGGACGACGTGGCTGGCCGCACCAAAGTTTATGAGTCGATCGTCCGCGGCGACGACGCATTCGAATCCGGCATACCGGAGAGCTTCAATGTGCTCGTGAAGGAGATGCGCTCGCTCTGCCTCAATGTCGAGCTCAGCCAAGGCGCGCGGCCGCAAAGCCAGCTGCCCCCGGCTGAGGCCGCGGAATAGGCAGGTTCTTGATGCTGGCGCGCCGGCTTTGCCCGGCCCCAGCCGTTTCATTTGAATATTTCAGGCGGGGGCAAGCGGCGGCGGCGCCAAGCCCAGCCATTAGGAGACAGCAATGAATCAAGAGGTCATGAATCTCTTCAGCCCGGCTGCCCAGCCTCAGGCATTCGATCAAATTCAAATTTCGATCGCAAGCCCTGAAAAGATTCTGTCCTGGTCGTTTGGCGAGATCAAGAAGCCCGAGACGATCAACTACCGCACCTTCAAGCCCGAGCGTGACGGGCTTTTCTGCGCGCGCATTTTTGGGCCGATCAAGGACTATGAGTGCCTGTGCGGCAAGTATAAGCGGATGAAATACAAGGGTGTCATCTGCGAGAAATGCGGCGTAGAAGTCACTCTTTCGCGCGTGCGCCGCGAGCGCATGGGGCATATCTCGCTGGCCGCCCCGGTCGCGCATATCTGGTTCCTGAAGTCCCTTCCGTCGCGGATCGGGCTCCTCCTCGACATGACGCTGAAGGACATCGAGAGAATCTTATATTTTGAATCCTACATCGTGCTCGATCCGGGGCTGACGCCTCTCAATGAGCGCCAGCTCCTCTCCGAGGACGAATATCTGCAAGCGCAGGACGAGTATGGTCAGGATTCATTTACGGCTCTCATTGGCGCGGAAGCGATTCGCGAGATGCTGCGCAGCATGGATCTGCCGAAGATCGCCGAATCGCTTAAAGTAGAGATCGCCGAATCGACCTCAGAGCTCAAGCCGAAGAAGCTTGCCAAGCGGCTCAAGGTGATCGAAGCCTTCATGCATTCCGGCAACAAGCCGGAGTGGATGATCCTTACCGAGATCCCGGTCATTCCACCAGATTTGAGACCGCTCGTTCCGCTCGATGGCGGCCGCTTTGCGACCTCGGACCTGAACGATCTCTACAGGCGCGTCATCAACCGCAACAACCGCTTGAAGCGCCTTATCGAGCTGCGCGCGCCGGATATTATCGTGCGCAATGAAAAAAGGATGCTGCAAGAGGCGGTTGATGCGCTGTTTGATAATGGGCGGCGCGGCCGCGTCATCACCGGCGCCAACAAACGGCCGCTCAAGTCGCTCGCTGATATGCTCAAGGGCAAGCAGGGCCGCTTCCGTCAGAACCTGCTCGGCAAACGCGTCGATTACTCAGGCCGGTCGGTCATTGTCGTCGGCCCAGATCTCAAATTGCATCAATGCGGCTTGCCGAAGAAGATGGCGCTCGAGCTTTTCAAGCCGTTCATCTACTCAAGGCTTGATGCCAAGGGCTATTCGGCGACTGTGAAGCAGGCAAAGAAGCTCGTCGAGAAGGAAAAACCTGAGGTCTGGGATATTCTTGACGAAGTCATCCGCGAACATCCTGTGATGCTGAACCGGGCGCCGACGCTGCACCGCCTCGGCATCCAGGCCTTCGAGCCAAAGCTCATCGAGGGCAAGGCCATTCAGCTGCACCCGCTCGTCTGCGCGGCCTTCAATGCCGACTTCGACGGCGACCAGATGGCTGTGCATGTGCCGCTCTCGATCGAGGCGCAGCTTGAAGCCCGCGTCCTGATGATGTCCACAAACAACATTCTGCATCCGGCAAACGGGCAGCCGATTATTGTGCCTTCGCAGGATATCGTGCTTGGGCTTTATTATCTGACGATGATGCATGACGGAGAGCCTGGCCAGGGCATGATGTTCGCCAATATTGGGGAGATCGAGCATGCTCTCCATGCGAAAGTCGTCACGCTCCATACGCGGATAAAGGGGCGCGCATTCGCTTATGATGCCAGCGGGCAGCGCATTTCCAGGATCTACGACACGACTCCCGGCCGCATGATGCTGGGCCAGCTTCTCCCGCGCCACCCGAAGATTCCCTTTGACGTCGCGAATAAGCTCATGACGAAGAAGGAAATCTCGAACATGATCGATATCGTCTACCGCAATTGCGGTCAGAAGGAGACGGTCATCTTCTGCGACCGGATCATGGGATTGGGATTTCTCGAGGCTTTCAAGGCCGGTATCTCGTTCGGCAAGGACGACATGGTCGTGCCGGAATCGAAGCCGCGAATCATTGCGGAAACGGCCACGCTCGCCAAGGAGTATGAGCAGCAATACAACGACGGTTTGATCACCCAGGGCGAGAAATATAACAAGGTTGTCGATGCCTGGGCAAAATGCTCGGACAAGCTCGCCGAGGAGATGATGGCGCGCATCTCGACCGTGCAGAAGGACGAGACGGGCCGCGACAGGCCGATGAACTCGATCTATATGATGTCGCATTCCGGCGCGCGCGGCTCGCCGACGCAGATGAAGCAGCTTGCTGCGATGCGCGGCCTTATGGCGAAGCCTTCGGGCGAGATCATCGAGAGCCCCATCATCTCGAATTTCAAGGAGGGGCTTACCGTTCTCGAGTATTTCAACTCGACGCATGGCGCGCGCAAGGGCCTTGCCGATACCGCCTTGAAGACCGCAAATTCGGGCTATCTGACACGGCGGCTCGTTGACGTTGCGCAAGATTCGATCATCACTGAAGAGGATTGCGGATCGAAGAGCGGCATCCGCATGCGCGCGATCATCGACGCGGGGCAAGTCGTTGCATCGCTTGCAATGCGTATCCTCGGCCGGACGGCGGCGGAGGATCTCAAGGATGCGAATGGCGATTGTATCGTCGCTGCCGGAGAGATGATCGAGGAGGCGCATATCGACCGCATCAATGCTGCGGGCATCCAGGAAGTGAAAATCAGGTCGGTTCTCACTTGCGAGGCTTCGAATGGCGTCTGCTGTAAATGCTACGGCCGCGATCTCGCCCGGGGAACGCCGGTCAACCTTGGCGAGGCCGTCGGCGTGATAGCCGCGCAATCCATCGGCGAGCCGGGCACGCAGCTTACCATGCGGACGTTCCATATCGGCGGCGCGGCGCAGATTGCCGACCAGTCTTTTATTGAATCCAATTTTGACGGCGCGGTCCGGATCCGTAACCGGCATGTCGCCCGCAATAGCGAGGGCGACCTCATGGTCATGGCGCGCAACGTGGCCGTTGTCGTGGAAGGGCCGGGCGGCGTTGAGCGCGCGGTCCACAGGGTCCAGTATGGCGCGCGTCTTAAAGTCGATGAAGGAGATCAGATCAAACGCGGCCAAAGGATCGCGGAATGGGATCCTTACACCCGGCCGATCCTCACGGAAGTCGATGGAACGGTGGCCTTTGAGGATCTTGTCGAAGGCGCCTCCATGACCGAAACGGTTGACGAAGCGACGGGCATTGCGAAGCGGCTCGTCTCGGACTGGCGCTTGAGCCAGCGCTCATCAACGCTCAAGCCGGCGATCGTGGTCAAGACCGCGGATGGAAAAATCGCCAAATTGCCCCGTGGCGGCGAGGCGCGCTACATCCTGCCCGTCGACTCCATCATTGCGGTGGACCCCGGCGCGAAAGTGCAGGCTGGAGACATTATCGCGCGCATCTCGATGGATTCGGCAAAGACCCGCGATATCACAGGCGGCCTGCCGCGCGTTGCGGAGCTTTTCGAGGCGCGCAGGCCAAAAGATCATGCGATCATCGCCGAAATCTCGGGAACCGTGCAATTTGGGCGCGACTATAAGAACAAGACCCGGATCACGATCGTCCCAAGCGAGGAGGGTGCCGAGCCCGTCGAATATCTCATCCCGAAAGGCAAGCACATCCATCTTCAAGATGGCGACGTCATCGAGAAGGGAGACTACATCGTCGACGGGAATCCGGCGCCGCACGATATCCTGGCGATTAAGGGCGTGGAGGAGCTTGCCGCCTATCTCGTGAATGAGATCCAGGAAGTCTACCGTTTGCAGGGCGTGAGCATCAATGACAAGCACATCGAGGTGATTGTCAGGCAGATGCTGCAAAAGGTTGATATCGTCGATCCGGGCGATACCGGTTTCTTGCCGGGCGAGCAGGTTGACCGCATCGAACTTGAAGAAGCCAATGCCGCTGTCACCGCCCAGGGCAAGAAGCCCGCATCGGGAACGCCTGTGCTTCTCGGCATCACCAAAGCGTCGCTGCAGACCCGCTCCTTTATCTCCGCGGCGTCGTTCCAGGAGACGACGCGGGTGCTGACGGAGGCTGCCGTCAACGGCAAGGTGGACACGCTTGAGGGGCTGAAGGAGAATGTCATCGTTGGACGGCTCATTCCGGCTGGGACAGGCGCAGCGATGGCCAAGCTCCGGCGGATTGCGGCTATGCGCGACCAGATGATCCTCGCGGAAAAGGCGGAAGCCGGCGCGGCCGCAAAGCCCGCTCTGCTGCCGCAGCCCGATGTGCCTGCAGGAACCTAACCTTAGACGGCTCATTGCCTCTCCAGGCCCGGCCGTCTCGCCCTTCATTGCGGGGCGGCCCTGTCTGTTCTAGGCTTGCCGCATGTTCGAGAGCCTCTATCAGACCTTCGAGGAGCAAGCGGATCCGTCGCAAGCTGCATCGAGGGTCGCAGCTCTCCGGGCCGAGCTCGGCCGCCGCGGGCTTGACGGGTTTCTGGTCCCGAGGGCCGATGAGCATCAGAACGAATATGTTCCGCCCTGCGAGGAGCGGCTCGCCTGGCTTTCGGGTTTCACGGGCTCGGCAGGGCTTGCCATTGTGCTCAAGCAGCGCGCCGCGATTTTTGTCGACGGCCGCTATAGCCTTGCGGTAAGAGAGCAGACCGATCTTTCGGTCTTCGCGCCCATTGCGCTGAATGAGACGGCTCCGCAAGACTGGCTCAAAGCCAATGCCGGGCGGGGAGAGCGGATCGGCTATGATCCCTGGCTCCATACGCCCCGGCAGATCGAAAAGCTTGCCAAGGCCGTTGAGGAGGGCGGGGGAGCGCTTGTGGCCGTTGAGCCAAACCCCATCGACACGCTTTGGGCCTCGCGCCCGCCGCCACCCCTTGGCCGGATCGTTTTGCACCCGCGCAAATTTGCGGGCGAGACGGCAAGCCGGAAACTCGCCCGGGCCGCAGCAGCGCTTGGCAGCAAGGATGCGCTGCTCGTAAGCGATCCGCATGCGGCCGCCTGGCTCTTCAATATCCGCGGCCATGATGTGGCCCACACGCCTTTGCCCCTCTGCTACGCCTTGATACCCAAAGAGGGTAAGCCGCGCCTCTATGTGGACGGGCGCAAGCTCGACGCTAAGACGCGGGATGCCCTCTCGGCACTAGCTGGCATCCAGGAGCCCGCTGAGCTTGCGCGTGATCTCGAAAGCCTCGGCAAGGAGGGAAAATCGCTGCTGTTCGATGCCGCCACGGCCTCTGCGAAGCTTACTTCTCTTTTCGAATCCTCAGGCGGCAAGGCGGAAATCGGCGAAGACCCGGTTGCCGTGATGAAAGCATGCAAGAATGCGGCCGAGCTCGCGGGCGCGCGCAAGGCGCATCTGCGGGATGGCGCTGCCATGGTCCGCTTTCTGCATTGGTTTTCGGTGCATGCGCCAGGCGGGCGTCTAAGCGAGATCGAGGCGGCCCAGGCGCTTGAGACGTTCCGGCGCGAGACAGGCAAGCTGAAGGATATCTCCTTCCCTTCCATTTCGGCTGCGGGGGCGAATGCGGCCATTCCGCATTACCGCGTGACGGTCAGGTCCAACGCCAGGATCGGCAAGGGAATCTTTTTGATCGATTCGGGCGGCCAGTATGAGGATGGCACGACCGATGTCACGCGCACCCTTGCGGCAGGCAAGCCCACGGCAGAGATGCGGGACCGTTTCACGCGCGTCCTCAAGGGGCATATTGCGATCGCCCGCCTGGTGTTTCCGAAGGGCACTACCGGCGCGCAGATCGATGCGCTGGCGCGCGTTCCTCTTTGGCGCGCCGGGCTTGATTTCGACCATGGCACTGGCCATGGGGTTGGCTCCTATCTTTCGGTTCATGAAGGGCCGCAGCGGATCTCAAAGCTTGGCGCCGCCCCGCTCCAAGCCGGCATGATCCTCTCCGACGAGCCCGGCTATTACCGCGCGGGCCACTGGGGCATCAGGATCGAGAATCTCATCGCTGCCGAGCGCAGGCCAGTTCCAGGGGAGGAGCGCGAGATGCTGGGCTTTGAAACCTTAACACTCGTGCCCATCGACCTCGCGCTCGTCGAGCCGAAGCTCCTTGACGCGGAGGAAATCTCTTGGCTCAACGCTTATCACAGGCGGGTCCGCCGCGAGATTTCGCCTCTCGTTCCACCGGCCGCACGCCGCTGGCTTTACGGCGCGACAAAACAGATCCGCGCTGGCTAGCGGCCGGGGTATGTCAGGGGCGGGTAAAGATATGCAAGAGGTTTCAGCCCGTTTCGCGCTTCTCATGACCGCCTGCGGCAGCAAGCCGGAGGCCGAGGCGATTGCAACGCTTCTTGTCGAGAAGCGCCTTGCGGCCTGCGTTCAGATATTTCCCATCACTAGCGTCTACCGCTGGGAGGGCTCGGTTGAGCGCGCCGGAGAATGGATGCTCTTTTGCAAGATCAATGCGGCGGATTATGCAAGCGCCGAGGCAGCGGTTCTCGCCGCGCATTCCTATGCGGTGCCGGAGGTGGTCATGCTCAAGATCGAGGATGGCGCAAAAGCCTATCTCGCCTGGCTCCAAGACGCCACGGCGCGCGGCTAGCCCCATGAGCCTCGACAGCGCGCGTGGCGCGTGGCAAAAGCCGCAGGATTGCAGGAACGGGTAAGATGCAGGATTTGAACACCCTTCGCGAAGAGACGCTCGCGCGGATCGCCGCCGCGAAGGACGAGGAATCGCTCGATGCCGTCCGGGTTGCGGCGCTTGGCAAGAAAGGCTCGATCTCGGCGCTTCTTGGCAGCCTTGGCAAAATGCTCCCGGAGGAGCGCAAGCGCCAGGGCGCTGCCATCAATGCGCTCAAGGATGAGGTCATGGAGGCGCATGCGGCAAGGCGCGCAATCCTCAAGAAAGCGGCGCTCGAAGCGCGCCTCAAGGAGGAAACCGCCGATGTCACCCTGCCCGTCGCGCGTCACGGGATCGAGGCCGGGCGCATCCATCCGGTGAGCCAGGTGATGGAGGAGCTTTCGGTCATTTTCGCCGATATGGGCTTTTCCATCGCCGAGGGGCCGGACATTGAGACGGATGACTATAATTTCACCAAGCTCAATTTCCCGCCAGACCATCCTGCGCGGGACATGCACGACACGTTCTTTTTCAACCCGGGGCCGGATGGCGCGCGCAAGCTCCTGCGAACTCACACGAGCCCGGTGCAGGTGCGCACAATGCTCACGCAGAAGCCGCCGGTCCGGGTCATCTGCCCTGGGCGCACATACCGCTGCGACTCCGACCAGACCCATACGCCGATGTTCCATCAGGTCGAGGGGCTGGTCATCGACCGCTCGGCGCATCTTGGCCATCTCAAATGGATACTCGAAGAATCCTGCCGCGCTTTCTTCGAGGTTAGCGACGTCAAGATGCGTTTCCGCCCGAGCTTTTTCCCCTTTACCGAGCCGTCGATGGAGGTCGATATTCAATGCTCCCGCAAAGGGGGCGAGATCCGTTTCGGCGAGGGGGAGGACTGGCTTGAGATCCTGGGCTGCGGCATGGTGCATCCCAACGTCCTGAGGAACTGCGGGCTTGATCCTGATGTCTATCAGGGCTTTGCCTGGGGCGTTGGCGTCGACCGCCTCGCCATGCTGAAATATGGCATGCCGGATCTGCGCGCCTTCTTCGAGGCCGACATCCGCTGGATCAATCACTATGGCTTCCGGCCGCTCGACTTTCCAACCTTGATCGGCGGGCTGAGCGCATAACAGCTGGAGGGGCGGGCGCGGGCGCAAAGACCGGCGCTGCGGATCTTACAAAATGTTTTCACGTGAAGCATTTTTGTAAGGTTGGCGCCTCAAATCTTACAAGGCGCAAGACAAAAGCCGCTCTTGGGGATGTCCGGTGGCGGTTAAGTCATGGCCAAATCGCAACTCTCGCTCTGCGAGAATCCTCCCCAGAGATTCCAATGCAGCAGCATGATTTGAAATCCGCTCCGAAACGGAATGCGGCTTTCAGCTCAAATCTTCCGCGGCCGCCGCATTCTCCGCCCCCCTGACGGCCACCGCCTCGATGATCACCTGCGCCTGAGCGAGCGGATATTCGTCGGTCAGCGTGAGATGAATGAAAACCTGGTGCCCCGGCGGCGTGAGCGCCGCAAGCCGCGCCGCCGCGCCGCCGGTGAGCTTCATCGTCGGCTTGCCGGAGGGCAGATTGACGACGCCCATGTCGCGCCAGGCAATGCCCGCGCG